>JBMFXG010000041.1:0-16028 GCA_049964535.1 Acidimicrobiales bacterium
GATCTTGCCGGTCAGAGCGTGCGACGCACTTCACCTCTCCGACAGGTCCGACACCGGGTCTGCTCAATCAACGGCGTCTACGACCTCGAGACTGTAGAGCACATCGTTTACCACAAGGCGAAGAATTTCTTCGTCAGCGAACGATCGTCGACGAAATCCGAGCACTCGAAGCTCACCATGGTCACTGATACCCATGGACGTCACCTCGCCAATACTTTGACCTTCTCCGTCCACCATTTGTATCTCCATGAGTGCCGCGTCACCGCCCCCAAGAGCCCTCGACCTCAACTCAGGAGAGAGTTCATCCGAGGGTATGCGAGCGGCAACGATCGTCTCCGGCGGTCGCGCTTGACGAGCGTCCATACGAGCAACGAGTTCTTGCCCTGTGTAGCAACCCTTCGTCAAGGACACTGCCCTTGCCATCACCCTCGACCCGAGACTCGCCGGCACTCGCTCCTTCAACAGCTCGTGGCTCATTGACGGGATACAGAGGCGCAGACGACGGCGCTCCCAGCGGTCGATATCGTCTTGGATCGCAGAGCTCAGATGCACTCCTGCGATCGAAGAATCGTTCACCTCACCGGGATCGTTGAGGAGTGCCAGTCCAAGAAAAAAGAGTGGAGCAGGGGTCGAGACGAGCACGTCATCACCAACGAGATCCGATGGATCGATCAACAAGCATGCTCGAGATTCGAGGGTGAGCTGTGCCTTGACACGAAGGAAAAAACGCTGAAGTCGCTCGATCACCTGAGATCCGTAGCCGTGTTCAACGAAGAGATCCCACCGCTGCTCGCCAGGTGTCCAGCGACAGACCGCTATCGCTGTCACCTTGCCCGAGGGTTCCAGTATCAACGTGTCGACCGCAGTGTTTGACGCTCCGGCTGCGACCACAGACTCCAGGTCCGACGTCACCTGTGAATGGAGGAACGCAGTAGCACCCGGTCCAACCACACTCACGAGATCGAAGGTTCGATGAACAACGGACGAACCCGCAGCCAATGAGTCAGACATCGAACTGCTCGCTCGAAAGAGACACTGCCGTCGAATCGTTCAGGGAGTTCGTGAGTGCTACGGCGACGAGAACAGCAGAAGCCTTACTCACGCACTCACGATCCTCATCGTGCGGATCAGAATCTGCTACGATTCCAGCTCCGGCCTGCACGTAGCCCTTGCCATCTCTGTCGATCACAGCGGTACGTATCGTGATCGCAACGTCGAGATCGCCATCGAAACCGAGATAGCCTAAGACTCCGCCGTAGATGGAGCGCTTGGAGGTCTCGAGCTCATCGATAAGCTCCATCGCTCGCACCTTTGGAGCCCCAGAGAGTGTGCCTGCAGGAAGGGTCGCTCGGAGCACGTCGATGGCATCGATGGGTTCTCGAATCATAGCGGAGACTTGAGAGGTCATATGCATGACGTGGGAGTATCGCTCGAGAGTCATAAACTCGTCAACGCTGACCGATCCAAACTCGCCGACTCGCCCCAGGTCGTTGCGAGCAAGATCTACCAACATCACGTGTTCGGCTCTCTCCTTTGGGTGCTCAAGAAGTTCGGCCGCAAGGACGGCGTCATGAGCGCTATCGTTGCCCCGCCGTCGAGTACCAGCGATCGGACGTGAGATCACTCTGCGCCCCTCAAGCTTTACGAGCGCTTCTGGTGACGAGCCAACTACGCTCACCTCAGGAGACTGCAGATAGTACATGTAAGGAGACGGATTGACCCGTCGAAGGACTCGGTAGAGCTCAAAGGGCGATGGTTGAAGCTGGAATCCAAAGCATTGAGACAAAACGACTTGAAAGACATCGCCCGCCAAGATATGTTCTTTTGCAGCCCGTACCGCGTCAACGTACTGCTCCGATGTCGTCCACCGATCGAACTCGATTTCAGGCCGGACTCTATCGTTCAGCGCAACCAGAGATCGTGACACCGGTTGTTCGATGGCTGCAACCATCTCCACAAGCGCCTCCTTGGATACCCGATAGAGTTTCGCTATCGTAGCGTCGTCGGCCCCGATCGGACAGAGAACGTTCTTGACGAGCGTCATAACTTGTCGCCAGTGATCGAAGACGACAACCTCGCCAGTGAGCTGGAACGACGCATCCGGGTGACCCTTGAGATCACGAGGTTGATGAGGAAGTGACTCGATCTCTCGTACGGTGTCGTATCCCAGATAGCCAACGAGACCATTTTGAAGCAGTAAACGCTCGTCCTGGCGCTCCACCTTGAAGTTCACGAGCAAGCTACGAAGTGCGGCAAAGATTCCATCTGTACTGACGATCTCGAGCTCCTCAGCGAGATCACCATCACAGCTCACGACTCCATTGCGAAGCGACACAACGCCCAAGGGTCTGCGCCCAAGCACCGAGTAGCGAGACCATCGCTCTCCCTGCTCCACCGACTCTAACAAAAACCCGACCTCATCGCCGACCAGTTTGGCATAGGTCGATACCGGCGTCTCAGTATCGGAGTTGAGCTCTAACGTCACCGAGAGAATGCGCCGCCCTCGGGCACCTTGCAGAAAAGACTCCTCGTCAGGAGAGAACGAGCTCGACGAGAAGCGATCATCGGTCATCTCTCTGATCCTTGAGCAACGACTGAGGTAAAACACGAGTATGTTCCGTTGTGACACGCCCCAGAACCCACCTGTTCAACCTGGTAGAGCAGCGCATCAAAGTCACAATCGGTCCGAATCTCACGCACAACCTGGAAGTTACCCGAAGTAGCGCCCTTCTCCCAATAGGCCTGCCTCGAACGAGAGTAGAACCAGCTGTGTTTCGTCTCAAGCGTCCGCCGCACCGCCTCCACGTCACTGTAGGCGAGCATCAAGACGACTCCCTCTTCATCGGTCACTATGACTGGAATTAAGCCATCCGCACCGAACTTGAGCCTCGCTACGAGATCGAGGTCGACCGAGAGACCTGAGGCAAAGAACTGGTCCATCAGAGGTAGAGACCCGTCACGCTCTCGATCCGCTCGGCCGCTATCGCGTGCACATCGCGCTCTCGCAAGATGATGTAGTCTTCACCTTGCACCTCAACTTCAAAACGGTCCTCGGGAGAGAACAGGACGGTATCGCCCGCTTTCACGCTTCTCACACCCGGACCAACTGCAACCACCTCGGCCCAGACCAGCCGGCGCGGCACTTGTGCAGTCGCCGGTATCAAGATTCCCGAACGCGATTGCCGCTCACCCTCGTTTGTAGGCTGCGAGACCAAGATGCGGTCGGACAGCATGGTTACTGGTTGTCGTGCTCTATCGCCCATAGTCCATCCATTCAACTCGGAGCGCCACTCTTCTACGTCCTCGACGCATGGATATCTCCATCCGGCTCAACAGTCTGACGGACCGAGATTCCAGCATCGTTGAGGGCGGTCTTCACTGAGGCGATAGAGAGCTCCCCAAAGTGAAAGACCGAAGCGGCGAGAAGTCCTTGTGCTCCCCCTTGAAGCACACCATCAACGAAGTCTTGTTTTTTACCAACCCCACCTGATGCGATGATAGGTACGTTGACTTCGGAACTGATCGAGGCGAGCAGCTCGAGGTCGTAACCGTCCTTCGTTCCATCGCGATCCATGGAGGTCACCAAAATCTCACCTGCACCAAGCTTTGTGACTCTACTAACCCACTCCAAAGCGTCGATCTCGGTCTCTCTTCGCCCACCATGGGTGACGACGACAAAACGGTCGTGGCGTCGACGAGCATCAACCGCAACCACAACACACTGCCGACCGAACCGCTGGGCGAGATCGGAGATGAGGTTGGGCTCCGCAACCGCCGACGAGTTCACCGAGACCTTGTCCGCACCGGCTCGTAGGAGTGCTTCGGCAGAGGCGATGGAGTCGACCCCCCCGCCGACGGTAAGTGGGATGAAGACCGACTCAGCGCAACGACGCACCAGCTCAACGAGCGTTGCACGACCTTCGATCGATGCGTTGATATCCAAGAAGACGAGCTCATCGGCCCCTTGCGACTCGTAGTACGCACCAAGCGCAACTGGGTCCCCAGCATCTCGCAACGCTAGAAAGTTCACACCCTTTACGACCCGTCCGGCGCGTACGTCCAGACACGGTATGACCCTTACCGACTCCATCGACGAAGAGCCTCAGCTACATCGATCCGACCTTCAAAAAAGGCTCTCCCGACGACAACCCCGTAGATTCCTCTCCCACTCACCTCGAGCGAATCCGCACGTTCGAGATCGTGGATCGAACCGACTCCGCCAGATGCAATCAACTCCACATCGAAGCTGTGCAGAATCTCTTCGTACGTATCGAGATCCGTCCCCTCCATCATGCCATCCCGAGAGACGTCGGTTGCAAGCACGCGCCGACAGCCCGCTTCTACAACTAATGCACATCCCTCAAGAAGAGGGAGATCGCTCCCGTCCTCCCAGCCGTGCGTCGCTAGGTAGCGCTGACCAGCTTCTCGCCGATAATCGAGTGAGGCCACAACTCGATCCGGATAGGCCTGACACAACTCACAGAAGAGCGCAAAGTCATCAACGATGGAAGAGCCAACAACGATCCGTTCTGCCCCAAGAGCGAAGTACCGCTCTGCAACGCTGCGGCTACGAATGCCTCCCCCTACCTCAACAGCTAACTCCGACATGGCAAGCACGCTCGCTACGAGCTCATCACTCGAGGCCTCACCGCTACGCGCTGCGTTCAAATCAACGAGATGGAGTTCCGTTGCACCGAGCAAACGGTACTCCTCAGCTGCCTCAACGACACCTTTGTAGTAGATCCGTCGACTGTAGTCTCCCTGCATGAGTCGCACGCAGCGTCCATCTAAGACGTCGACCGCCGGAATTACCTTCACGCCCTCTCGACCCCTCTCTTTACGTTCATCTCTCTCACGATCTCGACGAAGTTTCTCAAAATGGACAGTCCGACAGAAGAGGACTTCTCGGGATGAAACTGGGTTCCGTACAGCAGACCCCTTTGCACCGCTGCGCTAAAGGTGTCACCGTAGCACGATGACATCGTGGTGAACTCACCAAGAGCCACACCGTAGGAGTGCACAAAGTAGACCCATAATCCTTCAGGCAGGCCTCGAAAGAGCGAGGGATACGAGGTCGATGAGTCATTCGATTCGGAAGCGATTGGAGACGGAACGTCGCTCAAGGTATTCCACTGCATCTGGGGAAGACGAACGCCTGGTCCAAGCCGACGAACGCGACCAGGTAAGATGCCAAGACCATCCTCACCAGGAGCCTCGTCAGAGCCTTCAAAGAGCATCTGCATCCCGACACAGATACCTAGAATCGGTCGTTCCTTGGCAAGCATTTCGCGCAGTGGCTCTTCAAAACCACCTTGACGCAGGGCTCGAACACAAGCTCCAAAATCTCCAACGCCAGGAACCACGAGTGCATCGGCACCCACGAGCTCCTCAGGTCGATCCATCATCACCACGTCTCCACCGGCAGCCTCAATCGCTTTAAAACACGAGTAGAGGTTACCGATTCCATAGTCAACGACGCCAATGGTCATGAGAGACTTCCTTTGGTAGAAGGAATATCTTCCCCGACAACCTCCTTCGCCTCTCGAAGGGCACGTCCGAACGCTTTGCTCACTGCTTCCACGATATGGTGGGTATTTCTCCCTCGCACCATTGAGACGTGGAGGGTGATACCCGAGCTTATCACCAGTGCGCGGAAAAACTCTTCGGTGAGCTGCGGATCGTATCCAGGCGAACCAAGCGGGTACGGCGACGGTGGTGAAACGTCATAGTACAGAAAAGGGCGACCGGAGAGATCAAGGGCAACAGAGATGAGAGTCTCGTCCATTGGAACAGCAACATCAGAGAAGCGCCTTACTCCACTACGGTCGCCGAGTGCCTCATGCAGCGCCGTGCCAAAGCAGATTCCAACGTCTTCGACGACGTGATGTGTATCGACCTCGAGATCTCCCGTGGCTGCAACTTCGAGCACAAGCCCACCATGCTTCGCGATCTGCTCCAAAGTATGGTCGAAGAATGGTATTCCGGTCGTAATGGAGGACTCTCCTCCCCCATCGAGCACAATCGAGAGAGCTATCGTCGTCTCTTTCGTCGTCCTCCGACAACTACCGAATCGTTCCTGAAGAGCTCCCATAGTGCTATGAGGTTAGCCTAAGCAGAGAGAACCGTGGCAAAGGCTTCGAGGAACCGAGCGTTCTCCGTCTTCGAACCAACCGTCACTCGCAGAGATGAAGGCAGACCGGGCCAGCCAGTTGTATCTCGAACCAAGACCGACCTCTCCACGAGCCTACGCCAGAGCAGGGACGCGTCCCGTCCGGGAAGCAGCATCAGGAGAAAGTTCGTGGATGAAGGAAGCGTCGCAATACCGAGCTCTGCAATGCCTCGGCGGAGCTCCTCGCGATGATGTACGAGCCTCGCAGATTGCGCATCAAACTCCTCTACCATCTCCAGTACTGTAAGCACGGCCGCCTGCTTGATCTGATCAAAGTGATAAGGAAGGACGACCTCATCGAGAGTGGCCGTTACCTCTGGATGAGCGATACTGTAACCAAAACGAAGTCCCGCGAGCGAGAACCACTTCGAAAAGGTTCGTACCGAGATCACACTGTCACACATGAGAGCGACGTTCGCTCGGGTTTGAGCCGAAAAGTCACCGTACGCCTCATCCAGAACTACGAGCCCACGGCTATGCGCCACAATCCTCAACACATCTTGGGGGTCCTCGACGATTCCAGTCGGATTATTCGGAGTACAGAGGTAGACAAGAGAGGCCGTCTCGATCGAGGGAAGCACGTACTCATCGACGGTGATGCGATAGTTGCTCGAGCGAGGCAGGCTCGTGACCTCGGTCGAGACCTTCGCGGCGATGTGGGCGTGCAGAGAGTAGGTTGGCTCGAACACAACGGCTCGGCGGCCCGGTCCACCATATGCAAGCGCTACGTTGAGGAGCACCTCGTTTGAGCCATTACCAACGAAGATTCGATCGGCTCCAACCCCGACAAATCCACCTAAGGCCTCACGAACCATCCGATAGGAACGGTCGGGATAGCGGTTGAGCGAGAGCTTCGAGATTCGTTCGGCCAATCGACGAGAGAAGCCTTCCGGGGGCGGAAACGGGGACTCGTTCGTGTTGAGACGGACTTCGAGTTCGAGCTGGGGCGAGTGATATCCCCGCCGAAGCTCAAGTGAGCCACGAGGACGAGGGATCATAGTGAAGCGCTCCGACGGAGCTCTAAGGAGTATCGGTGCGCTTCAAGACCTTCTGAACGCGCCAATCTCTCTCCCGCCTCCGCCGCCGCTCCGAGAGCGCCCTCTCCGACTTCGACGATGTGGAGACGCTTGAGAAAATCGACCACTGAGAGCACCGAAGCAAAGCGGGCGGTGCCAAAAGTAGGCAAGACGTGGGAAGGGCCTGCGACGTAATCGCCAAAGGCGGCAGTCCCCGTAACGCCAGCAAAGACGGCTCCCGCCGCAGTGATGAGGTGATAGTCGCGTGACGGGTCTTCGTAGAGAAGCTCAAGATGTTCCGGAGCAATGAAGTTCGAGACACGATGAGCGGCCTCTCGGTCAGAGACGACGACGGCGTAGCCGCCCTCCTCCAAGGTAGAGCGAATCTGATCAGCTCGTGGAGAACTCTCAACGTACGTGTTCAGCTCCGAAGCGACCGCTTCGGCGTACTCGAGATCCCAGGTGATCAACCACGCAAGTCCCTCCGGACCGTGCTCGGCCTGCACAGCGACATCAACTGCCGCCCAGAGCGGGGGTGTCGACCGATCTGCGATGACGACAACCTCAGAAGGACCAGCGAACGACGAGGGCACCCCGACAACTCCGGAGACCTCTCGCTTAGCCAACGAAACATAGGTGTTTCCTGGACCCACAATAACGTCCACCTTCGGAACCGACGTCGTGCCATAGGCCATAGCCGCTATCGCTTGCGCTCCACCGACCGCTACCACCACATCGACAGAACAGATGTGACACGCCGCTAGGGTCGCGTCGTCGACTCGGCCATCCGCACCGGGGGGAACGCAGACGACAACCTCAGAGACCCCCGCTACCTTCGCAATTCCAGCAGTCATAATGACCGATGAGGGATATCGGGCTCGTCCTCCGGGTACGTAACAACCTGCTCGCTCCACCGGTACAAACTTCGTGTGGATCATATGGCCATTGCTGCGGCCTGAGTGGTCGCTGTAATGTCGTCGAAGTTCATCACCATTGAGCGTCACGATTGCGTCAAACGCAAAATGGAGCGCGGAGCGAAGCTCAGGATCGACGCGTTCGTAAGCTGCGATAACTTCAGAAGGCTCGACCACCAACTTCGACAGCTCGACTCCGTCGTACTGCTTCGTCAAGGCTACGAGAGCTTCGTCTCCAAGCTCGCGAACTTGGTGGATAATCTGCCGGACCAGATCCACCGGCTCGTCGCGTCGTAGCTGAGGACGCGGAAGCAGCTCTCCGAGATTGACAAGGTCTGAGTCTCGTAAATCTAGAATCTTCAACATATTGAGACCTTCCCGCTTTCCCTCAGAGATCTCTTCCTAGTGTGTATGAGCATGCTAGAGCAAAACCTGAGGCGCCGATCTACCGGAGTCCAAAACTAATGGATGGCCTCTCGGCCGAGCTGTCATCAATGGAGTACACCATCAATGAGCTCGCAAAGCGCGCCTCCGGCCTCGGCGATCAACTCATGACAGAAAAGAACGAGATCCTTGCGACAGAGCTCTATCAGGTAGAGAAGGCTCTTTTGACTGCGGTTCGACGAATAGCCAAACTCCATCAACAGCTCTAAGTCACCTCAAGCCCTACTCTCACAAGAAGCCTGCGTGGAGTGACCGAAGGTCCGCTCATGACCTCTCTGCCCTGCAAGCACTCAGGTCAGGTCAGTGCTCGAGCCTCATCCTGGTAGAGATTGGAACGCTGCCGGACAGAGTGCTGTCAACGCGCACTCGCCGCACGCCGGCCGACGCGCTCGGCACACCTTGCGCCCGTGATGAATCAAACGGAGCGAGAACACCCCGGTCTCACTCGGCGAAACCCAATCACAGAGCTCATGCTCGAGTCGAACCGGATCCTTCGTTGTCGAAAGTCCAAGGCGATTGGAGAGTCGGATGACGTGGGTATCGACAGGCAGTCCCGGTAAGCCAAAGGCCACCGATCGAACGACGTTCGCAGTCTTACGCCCGACACCGGGCAAGGTAACTAAGTCGTCAAGTTCCGTTGGCACTTGCCCACCAAAGTTCTCGCAAATCTGACGCGAGAGACCGATAATATGCTGGGTCTTCACCCTAAAAAATCCGGTTCGGTGGATAACCTGTTCAACCGCACGTTCGTCAGCAGCCATGAGCTGCTCTGGCTCCCCAAAGCGTTGGAAAAGGTCAACAGTAACCTCGTTGACCGTCTTGTCGGTACACTGAGCCGATAGAACGGTTGCTACTAAGAGCTGAAAGGGACTATCGAAGTTCAGTTCGCACAGTTCAGCAGTAGATCCTGGATAGAGCTGAGCGAGTTGACGAGCGATAGCGAGATGGCGCTGATCAATCACACGGTAACTGTAGCCTCGGTCCTCTTACCAGCAGCGAGTTGCCCGAGCTCGACCGATAGTTGAGGAGTTCCAAAGGAACAGAGCGCACTTCGACTACCACAAGAACGCCTGCTAGCGTAAGGGTCCATGGAGACCTATACCATTCATCGCCGAATCGGCGAAGAAGAGATCGCCTCGATACTTCGTCTAGCAAAGATCATCGAGCGCCACGACGGTCACAAGGCGTTGGAAGACCACACTTGGATCGACCTCGTTCAGGGAGGCAGACGCGGCGTATCAGGCTTTATCGCCGAGAGCGTGGCCACTTCGGCTGCCCTAGGGTATGTCCGCGTAGCTGGTACCGGCACCTCCTGGGCCATCGAGCTTTTGGTCGACCCGGACTACCGAACCGAGGAGTCGGCCCTCGGTCTGGACCTGCTCCGACAAGCCCTCGAGGAGATTAGCCGCAGCGGCGGGGGCCACGTTCACCTCTGGGTCGCCAAGCCAACGGACTATACCGACGCGATTGCGCAAGCAGCAGGACTGCACAAGGGTCGAGACCTCTATCAGATGCGTCGTGCACTGCCGTTGACACAACGCATCGCATCGCGACCGGTCATCACCAGAGGCTTCGTCGTCGGCCGAGACGAGGAAGCCTGGCTCGAGGTCAACAATCGAGCATTCGCCTGGCACCCAGAGCAAGGCGGCTGGTCCCGAGCGACCCTACTCTCCCGTGAAAGTGAACCATGGTTCGATCCAGCAGGTTTCCTACTAACCCACATCGACGGACGCCTCGCTGCATTCTGTTGGACCAAAATCCACGCCCACGAGGAACCCCCGCTCGGCGAGATCTACGTCATTGGAACCGAACCCGACTTCGCAGGCCAGGGACTTGGCGCTGCAATGTGCGAGGCGGGACTTGACTATCTCTCACAACGTGGCCTTACCACCGCCATGCTCTACGTCGATGCAGACAACAAGACCGCCCTGACGATGTACGATCACTTTGGCTTTCACATCGACCACATCGACCGGGCCTACACCGCCGACCGCTAAAAAGTTTGAGGCAAGAACAAGTTCGAGCGCAGACTACGAGGCCGACTAACCGGCGCTATAGCCCACCAAGTGACCGACCAAGAACGTCACGCCTGCACCGACCCCAGCTAAGAGAAGCTGCCGGAGAGCAGACCGAACGTAGGATCGACCAGTAAAGTGTGCAAGCAAGCCCCCGACAAGGAGCGTTGCGACTCCAGCTGAGACGACCGAACCAACGATACCCGCTGTACCAGTGGTGAAAAACCAAGCAAGCAAGGGGATCACCGCTCCCACTGCAAACGCCACGAAGGACGAGATAGATGCCTGCCAGGGCGAACCGATCGAATCCAAGCTGACACCAAGCTCTTCTTGGGCGTGGACCGAGAGTGCAACTGCGGGATCGCGCATCATGTACTCCGACACCTGTTCCGCTAGCTCCCGCGGAACACCACGTCGCTCATAGATACGCGCAAGCTCACGAGTTTCTGCAGCTCCATGCCGTTCGATCTCACTCGCCTCAATGGATATCTCTCGTTCAAAGAGTTCCCGCTGCGCTCGCATCGATACGTACTCGCCGAGAGCCATGGAAAACGCTCCGCCAACAAGTCCAGCTAGTCCAGCGAGTCGTACGAGTGATGCCGTTGGATGCGCTCCGGCTACACCTAAGATTAGAGAAACGTTTGAGATAAGTCCATCCGAGACACCGAAGACAGCTGCCCGTGCAGCACCTCCAGAGATGTCTCGATGATCAAGATGGCCTGGAGCCTCCGGACTGTCCGATGAAATATTCTTCATTGCCGGTAGCGGAGGATCGCTACGATGGATCCACGCAGTAATTCCGAAACGAGTGGCGCTCATGACCAATACCTTAGCAACTCCTCGAAGCCTCTTCGATACACCTCGCAGTGAGCTCCAAGCGATCCTAGAAGGCGAACCCTCTTACAGGCTTGAACAGATTCTCCAAGGACGATTCCGTGACTATCGATTCCCTTGGGAGATCACCTCGTTACCGAAGATCCTTCGAGCTCGACTCCAGGAGAGCTACGAACCCTCACTCGCCACCACCACAGAGACGTACGCCGATTCCAATCAAACCATAAAAGCTCTCGTACACTACCCAGACGGAGCTACCGTGGAAACGGTTCTTATGGTCTATCCAACGAGAACTACCGTCTGTATCTCTTCTCAGGCCGGATGCGCAATGGGCTGTGTCTTCTGTGCCACCGGACAAGCCGGCTACGACCGCCAGCTCACGGCCGGTGAGATGGAGGAGCAGTTCGTCTGGGCTGCCCGTACACTCAGGGACCTAGAGATCGCCGCTCGGCCAACTAATGTTGTCATGATGGGGATGGGCGAGCCACTCGCCAACTACGACAACGTCATCTCCTTCCTCTCGACTCTGAACAGCAGCTACGAGGTCGGAGCTCGATCGATCACGATATCTACGGTTGGAATCGTTCCAGGTATCAAGCGTCTGACCGAAGAACCTCGACAGTTCAATCTCGCAGTCTCTCTCCACGCCCCAAACGACGAGCTACGCTCCTCAATCGTCCCGATCAACCGCCGCTACGATCTCGCCACCTTGATCACCTCGCTCAAGGAGTATCGGCGTCATACCCGTCGCCGAGTCACCTTTGAGTATGCCATGATGGCTCAGATCAACGACTTCGAAGATCTAGCGATAGAACTCGCATCGATCGCCCTAGAGCTTGAAGCGCATGTCAACCTTATCCCCCTCAACCCAACCCCGCTCTACGACACCCCTGGCTCGCCGCCCTCCGTGCTCCACTCATTCGCTTCTCAGCTCGAGCGTATGGGGGTCAACGTGACGATTCGCGATACCCGAGGGTCCGATATCGCCGCCGCCTGCGGCCAACTCGCATCAGTGGCTCACCCTGTCGCAGTATCGGTTCGTGGTCGCAAAGGTATCAAACGGCTCACCAAAGATATCTCTGACCCAACTACGTGGTAAGAAGCTCCCGAAGACCAGTCCCAGTCCCTCAATACGCCTCACCACAAAAACATCTCGCCTCAACACTGAGGAGATGCCAAGCTGAGATCTGTGGTTCATTAATCGTGCTCTACGCCTGAGTACAGTCTCCACTCATTACCGTTGGTACACTCCCTTGTTAAAGAGGTCGCAAACAGCAAGCCCTCGAGACCAGGAGTAGTTCGATGAATTCGATTCGACTTGTCAATCCAGCCCAACCACAGACGCTTCGGATCGGCACGATCCTTCTCTACGTCACGGCCGTTATGCAGCTCCTTAGCTTTGTCCTCTATAGCGGAATCTCTCCCCTTGCACCGATCTTCGGTATTATCCTGCCCGCTCTGGGAGCGTGGGGAACTGCAAACGAACGAAAATGGGGCTACTATCTCGCCATCGTTGCAACCGCAATTCCCCTTCTGTTGATTCTTTACTATGCAACCATCTACGGCATCGGCTTCATTACGGGAAGCGCTATCTCTGTCCTCATATCGGTCGCCATGTTCGCCCTCATCGTTCATCCTCAGTCACGCTCATATATGAAGACTTGGTTCGTCTAGACGTCCACGCCGCTCTCCCCCTCAAAGAGCAACCGAGAGCAATCAGCCGTGAGCTGGTGAGACAGCGAGCATCGAAGGTGCTAGAACAGGAAACCATGACAGTAATTATCAACGGCATCGACGGACTTCAGGAAAAGGTAGGCGAGCACCTCGGGTACTCCGAATGGTTCGAGATGACGCAAGATCGCATTAACCGATTTGCAGACGCTACCGGTGATAACCAGTGGATTCACATCGACCTTGAGCGAGCAAAGTCAGGACCATTCGGCACGACCATAGCGCACGGCTACCTAACGTTGTCCCTTCTACCCACCCTCCTACCGCAGATTCTGCAGGTGCAAGGTGTCACCATGGGAGTGAACTACGGAACGAATAAGGTGAGATTTCCCGCACCGGTACCATCTGGATCCGAACTCAGGCTTGGAGCAACGATAGCGTCCGTGACAGAGATTACAGGTGGGGCTCAGGCAGCAATCGATGCGGTAATCGAGGTCAAATCAGCGTCAAAACCATCTCTCGTTGCCCAGGTCGTCTTCAACTACTACACCTAAGAAAGCCGGTGTCCACGTGGCGAACCCCGAGAGAGACTTGACCGGCGAAGATCGAATCGGCGAACTCACCGTCGTGCCACCGGGGGCAATTCATCCGCTTCGAACGGCCGAACACGATCCTCCAAACACACACCACGGAAAGAAAAGCGCGAAGGCAGAGACCAAGAAGCGTCGGGGCCTCGTTGAGGAGCTGCAGCGCAAGCTCTGGAGTGCCTCGCACGATGCCCTGCTCGTCGTGCTTCAAGGACTCGATACCGCAGGCAAGGACGGTACGATCCGACGAGTATTCGAGGGCGTCAATCCCCAGGGAGTAACCGTAAGCCCGTTTCGCGTGCCGACTGCATCCGAAGCTGATCATGACTTCCTGTGGAGGATTCATGCTGCTGTTCCTCCCAGAGGCACTATCGCCATCTTCAACCGGTCGCACTATGAAGATCTCGTAGTCCCGCGTGTCTACGGAGGCCTGACACCACAACAACTCCAGAGTCGCACTCAGCAAGTAATTGCGTTCGAGGAGTATTTAGAGTCAGAGTCGATTCACGTGATCAAGTTCTTCTTGAACATCTCGCCCGAGGAACAGCAGCGCCGTCTCAGTCAGCGTCTCGACGATCCGACAAAGCATTGGAAGTTCTCACCAGCAGATCTACCCACACGTCAGAAGTGGTATGAGTTTCAAGATGCCTACGATGAGGTGATCAGTGATACATCGACGCTGACGGCTCCATGGCACATCATACCTTCAAACGCAAAGTGGTACCGAGACTATCTTGTGCTAGGGGCCATCGAGGAGCGACTTCGATCGATCGATCCACATTATCCGACTGCTGACCTGAAGAACATAGCCAACCTCAAACGGGAGCTTCAGCGCCCCCTTCCTGACCACCACCACGATGGCGACAAGGACAAGCGCTCACCACAGTAATCTGGAGACCACTTGACGAGCGTGAGCGTTACTGAGAACCGCTACCAGCTCATGAGATTTCGTCCCGAATATCGATCGCATTTTGTCTCAAAGGCTCTAGCCTTACCATCGGTACTCTTTGAACCTTGAACGAACGTCTTCTGAGGTAAACGGACAATGTCGAAGAGCGCTGAGTCGAGGGGGTCATATGGGCGCCCTCATGAAACAAAGAAGAGATTTTCACTTGGCTACAGGCACCGTTAAGTTCTTCAACTCCGAGAAGGGCTTTGGCTTCATCAGTCGCGAGCAAGGGGATGATGTATTCATCCACTTCTCCAATATTCAATCAGACGGTTTCAAGACCCTTGAGGTCGGACAGACCGTTGAGTTTGACGTCGTTCAGGGTCGAAAAGGCGAGGAAGCGCAAAACCTCCGAGTTATCTAGTCTTCACTGTACACAGTATTTGCATCTCCGCTCGAGAGAATCTGCCAGCATCGCTGGAAGGATCTCTCGAGCGGAGTGCTTTTTGCGCGAGCTAATACCCCTTCTCCTGCAGATAACGCCCAATATGGAGTACGCCAAGCAACCGACGTTGAATGATGTGCACAAGGCCCTTGCAGCATCGGCTCATGTGGACTCTGGCGACCAACTACTCAACCAGCGGAAAGGGTCATTCAGGCGCCAATACTGCACAATCCGTGCAACAGGACAAAGCGAATTACTTAGACTTCATTCGCCGAACGCTCCCAACGACACCGGCCGAACTCCAGGCTCTCCCTCGTGCCCGGCAGGGTTCAGATGCGACTCGATGGTAGACAAACAAAAGGGATCCACCGCCATCGAGCGATGGATCCCGCACGCTTTTCAGCTCGTCACGCAACCATCTGACGCTTGTCGGCATCGGCCTCAGCTGCTGACGCCGGAATTCCAAGGAACTCCATCGCCTTCGCCTCGGTACAGGCAACGTATCCCTTATCCGTGATCGTAAGATAGCTACCCTTCGATCCAAGCCGAGGAGACGTGCGCACGTTGGATGCCGACAGATGCCACTTACCGTTTTCAAAAATCTCAACATCCAATGAGTCCCTAGGACTTCGGGCAACGGACTCGACAGCACCTGCATCATTTCGCTTCACCGCATAGAGATACTCAACCTCTGTCGCAGAACTCGTAGTCATCGAAGCTCCTTTCCAAAGTAAGCGATACGTTCACATTCATAGTCACTAACGTCGATACCCAGGACGCGATTCCGTGAAACGAGAATCTCCCTCTCAGCGATTCAGTAGACTTTCATCCCAGATCGCTAGGCCCTAGCGCCAACGGTCGACGATCGAGTGAGCCCTCATACGATCCGAACTTCGCATCTGATATCCGGACCATCTTGCCGCCATTAACTCACCACAATCTCAAGGTCATAGCTACGTGAATCTCCTAAGAAGCTGTTCGTAAAATAATTCCTCTACAACCTTAGATTCCAAGATTCCACCTGTGTTGATTCGGTAGACTTGT
>JBMFXG010000042.1:0-15945 GCA_049964535.1 Acidimicrobiales bacterium
TCGACCTCATGATAGGCAAAGGCCCTACCGCTCGTTCATTGCGTATCGATCTCCCTCGCTTTACGCTCATCGGGGCAACCACGCGGTCGGGAATGGTCTCTGGACCACTGCGCGACCGCTTTGGCTTTACCCATCGACTCGAGTACTACGACGACGAAGAGCTGCAAGCGATCGTTGAGCGTTCGGCTCAGATCTTGGGCTGTGCGATCGACTCCAGAGCATCGAAGGAGATCGCTCGCCGCTCACGAGGGACACCCCGCCTCGCCAACCGCCTGCTTCGGCGCGTTCGGGACTACAGTTCTGTGACCGGTGGTGAAGGCATCGATCTTGAATGTGCGCGCAAGGGTTTGGAACTCTTCGGAGTCGATGCGCTCGGTCTTGATCGGGTAGATCGGGAGATCTTGGAGGTGCTCTGCATCAATTTTGGTGGCCGTCCTGCCGGCCTCTCCTCCCTCTCAGCTTCGGTGCGTGAGGAGAAGGACACGATTGAAGATGTGTACGAGCCATTCCTCGTGCGTCTCGGCATGGTTGTGAGGACACCGCGTGGTCGTGTCGCAACGGAACGTGCTTTTGAACACCTTGGACTTGCGGTTCCGAGAGAGACTCAGATGGGACTTGAGTGAGGAGAACCGGTTTGTAGGTGGACCGCACCGTGTGGAGCCGAGCGCGTAGTTTGGTATCGGAAGCTTGTGGTTAGAGTAGTGGATTGGTACGATGACGGAGTATTGGGCCACTGTGTAACTCTTTCGACGGCCCGGTCCAAATTGGGTGTCACCACTGTGCGGTGGTGGGATCCGGGTCAGGCCAACTGCGCGCTGCTTGCTCTGTCGAGAACTCGGTCTGATCTACGGAGAGACCGAGTCGGGGTGCGCTACCATTGAGTTCGAGTCTTTCGTCCATCGAGGTCTGCGAGGTTGTGATGTCTCATAGTGAACTTGTCAAACGTCATCAGGCCGTGCTTCCGAACTGGGTATCGCTGCTCTATAAAGAACCGATATCGCTGGTGAGTGGTTCAGGTCGTCGCGTGGTCGACGCCGAAGGTAGAGAGTACCTCGACTTTTTCGGGGGCATCTTGACCACGATGACTGGCTACGCAGTGCCTGAGGTCGTTGCTGCTATCGCAGAGCAGGCAGGCAAGATGATTCATTCGTCGACCTTGTACTTGATCGAGCCAATGATCGCCCTTGCGGAGGAGATCGCTTCGCTATCGAAGATTCCTAATGCGAAGGTCTTTTTTACTACGTCTGGAACCGAAGCAAACGAAGCGGCCTTGTTGTTGGCAACTGGATACCGGCGCTCAAATCAGATCATGGCGATCCGAAATAGCTATCACGGAAGAAGCTTTTCCACGCTCTCTGTCACTGGGAATCGAGGGTATTCGCCGACCTCGTTCTCGCCCTTTCAGGTGCATTTTCTTCAGGGAGGATCCCGAATTCGAGGGCCTCTGGCCGGACTTGATGACGAGCAGTACACCAAGAGAGGTTTAGAGGATCTTGTGGATGTCTTGGCGACTCAGACATCTGGAGACGTAGCTGCCTTGATCGCTGAACCGATCCAAGGGGTCGGAGGTTTCTCGGCGCCACCAGATGGTTACTTCGGTGCGCTATCGAAAATTCTCAATGAGTCCGGCATTCTATTCATCGCTGATGAGGTGCAGACGGGCTGGGGCAGAACGGGAGAGAACTTCTGGGGCTATCAGGCTCACGGTATAACGCCAGATCTGATGACTTTCGCCAAGGGTATCGGCAACGGATTGGCCCTAGCTGGTGTCGTTGGTAGGGCTGATGTCATGGACTCGCTTACCGCATCGTCGATCTCTACCTTCGGTGGTTCACCTCTCGTCGCTGCTGGAGGAATCGCTAACCTTCACTACCTCCTTCAACACGATCTGCAGGGAAATTCCCTCAAGCAGGGCACGGTGGTCATGAACGCTCTCAGAAACTACGCGGAACGGTCCTCGATCGTAGCTGATGTGCGTGGGAAAGGTTTGATGATTGGGGTTGAGCTCTGTGAGCCCGAGAGCACTGTACCTTCGCCTTCGCTTGCGAGCGAGGTCTTAGAGGCGACAAAACGGAGAGGTCTTCTCGTCGGCAAGGGCGGTCTTGTTGGTAACTGTCTTCGGATAGCCCCGCCCCTCTCGGTGACGAGCGAAGAGACGCAAGAGGGTGTGCAACTTCTGCTCGATTCGTTGACAGAGGTGGAGGAACGAACTACGCTAAGTAGGTAGCACGTCAGGGTCTCTGCTTCGTAGGCCTTCTCGCCCTATCGTTCCCTGGTCGCTCTGCAGTCACGCTACTGTTGCTCGTCTGCAGCCCTAGCGGGTCGACGATGGCGACGAGGGTCACCGTCGTGCAAGGGGTGAGTACCGAGTGATAACTGGTTTGCTCGTCCGAGGTTGTGCTGTTTGTTTGTTCGGTGTCTTGCTAGGTCAGCGTCAGGTCGGTCTCGCCGTCTGGACAGGTGGTGAGGGTGATTATGAATCGCTAACACGGCCTCCAGGTCGTGAGGTTTCACCAACTCTTTGTAGATTCAAAGTGCTCGCGTTCTTGAGAGAAAAGGCGGACCCAGAATTGGCATGGACTCGCCAACCGTGGACACTGAAGGGCGCAGCGATGCCAGGGCTGTTCTCACTAGTTTGAGCGTCCTGAGGGGCCACGGACGTGCGAGAGGGTAGGGAATCTCTCTGGATCGAGGAAGGGCTTGGGCGATTGGTAGTCTTTGCAAACTTGTCCTGACGGTTTATAGCTCGTATATGCGCAATGGTGGTTGCCTCTGGATTCTTCGCTCTCTCGTAGTGCTGAGGAGAACCTCCGGCTCTTGTTTTCTCGGGGTTGTCGTTGGTTGGTCGCAGAACGTACAGAGAAATGAGAGCTCTGAAAGAGGTTGAACGCTCAGCGTTGTATGGTCGAGCTCGCACGAGCGGTGCTCCCGCAGTGGAATCTTGGACGAGCCGTGAGATTCTCGTTGAACCTCGTAGCGTGACCCTGATGGAGACGTCGATCTTGGTCAATCGTTTTCGTCAAGGAGAGAACGACTAATCTCTGCTGGGCTGAGTTGGCGTAATTTGGGTTAGTTTGCACCATGAGACGATGGAGGAAGGAGGGCATCTCAACCTTGGATTACGATGAGATTGACTACTACGATTACGACTTGCCGCAGTCTGCGATTGCGCAGTCGCCCTCTGGCGTACGCTCCGAAGCCCGCCTGCTCGACGGGCGGGGTGGAATCTTTGTGGATCGCTCTGTCCGAGATCTTCCTGGGCTACTCGAACCAGGAGATGTGGTGGTGGTCAACGATACCAAGGTCATAAAGGGTCGGATTCGGCTGGCTCGTGCGTCCGGAGGGATGTGTGAGGTTTTGCTTCTGGAGGAAGAAGCTGGTAGTCGATGGAGCGCCCTCTTACGACCTTCGTCGAAACTTCGTCCTGGCGATACCTTGAGGCACGACGGTCACGAGGTGGTAAGGATTGAAGACGAGTTCGATGCCGAGGGAGGCCCCTCGAGGCCGAGGAGGATCCAAATTCTCGATTTTGATCTCGTTGAGGAGCTTGGAGTGATGCCACTGCCTCCCTATATCAAATCTGAGCTCGCAGATCCTGAACGGTACCAGACGGTCTACGCTCGTCACGAAGGTTCAGTTGCAGCGCCAACAGCGGGGCTTCACTTGGATGATTTGGTCTTTGCAGCCTTCGAGAGCCGCCAGATTCGTGTTGCTACGGTGACGCTCTCGGTGGGACTCGGGACTTTTCGTCCCGTCACCGCGCAGCGTCTCGATGATCACATAATGCATGAAGAACGGTATCAGGTTACCGATGAGGCATGGGAGATGATCTCTAAAGCGCAACGGGTCGTCTCCGTTGGAACGACGGTGCTCCGTACTCTGGAGACGGTTGCGAAGACCGGTGAACTCGAGGGTAGGACCGACCTTTTTATTCGTCCTGGCTTTCGGATTGAGATTGTGGACCTTCTGTTGACGAACTTCCATACCCCGCGATCGACGCTGCTTGTTCTCCTCGAGTCGTTCTATGGACCAAGATGGCGAGAGATGTACGCCCATGCGCTCGATCGCTCCTACCGGTTCTTGTCCTTCGGCGATGCGACGCTAGTGGACCGTAATGGGGGGGCGGCGTGAGTCGGTTTGAGGTCATCTCGGTCGACCCCAATGGTTCTGGGCGAATAGCGAACTTCGATAGTGGACGACACCGCTTTACGACACCGATCTTCATGCCGGTCGGCACGAGAGGAATGGTGCGACTGTTCCCCGCAGATCACTTGGAGGCGATTGGGTTCGAAGTCATGTTGGCGAACACCTATCACCTGATGCTTCGGCCAGGGGCTGAGGTCGTTCACGAACTTGGCGGACTCCATCGATTCATGGGTTGGAACGGCGCCATTCTTACGGACTCAGGCGGATTTCAGGTTATGTCACTTGGGGCAACGTTTACAGAAGACGGCGCGCGCTTCCGAAACGTCTACGACGGCTCTTGGGTGGAGCTCACTCCTGAGGGTGCGGTGCAGATACAAGAGGCGTTGGGTTCTGATATTGCTATGGTGCTTGACGTTTGTACGAATCTTCCAGCAGAGCGATCGGCGTTGGAACGTGCGTTGTCTCTGACGACGGCGTGGTCGATTCGAGCGCGAGCGGCGAAGACTCGAGACGACCAGGCTCAGTTCGGTATCGTTCAAGGTGGCACCGAGAGAGACCTTCGACAGATCTCCCTCGACGCAGTGCTCGGGATTGGATTCGACGGCTATGCAATCGGTGGACTTGCCGTCGGTGAGGAACGAGGTTTAACCCTGGATACCGTTGCATACTGTGCCGAGCGTTTGCCCCTGGATCGACCGCGATATCTGATGGGAGTCGGTGACCCGTGGACCGTTGCCCACGCGATCGGACTTGGAGTCGATATGTTTGACTGCGTGGCACCGACTCGTCTGGCGCGCCATGGAGTAGCACTCACCTCTACTGGTAGGATATCGGTTCGACGACTGAGCTATCGTCGAGAGTCGGCCTCGCTTGATGAGCACTGCGAGTGTCCGACTTGCGTTCGTTATCCGATGAGCTTTCTCTGTCATTTGGCCCATGTGGATCCTCAGAGCCTCGGAACCCATCTGACGGTTCATAATCTCAGTTTTATGGCAGCGCTGGTGCGTCGGGCGAGAAGCGCACTTGAACATTCAACCTATGAGATCTTCTTGAAGGAGATAGATCTCATCTGGTCCTAATTACACTGTCTGTGTTCAGAAGGGTGGTGGGATGCAGTATCTTCCCATAATCGTTATTGCCTTGGCCTTTTATTTCCTCTTAATTCGACCGAGGAGTAAGGCTCAAGCAGCAACGAGGAGAATTAATTTGGTCCAGGGAGACGATGTGGTCTCCAATGGCGGGATTTTTGGTGTTGTAGTGAAATCGTTCGAGCAGCGAGTTTGGGTCGAAGTCGCACCTTCGGTGGAGATGATCTTCGATCGACGCTCCTTGACTCGCCTTGACCCGAGCGTCGTCGATGCAATGGAGGATGCCGAGAACCAAGCGAGTGCTCTCGCCTCCTTTAACGGCGATGATGCGGACTCTGAGATATCGGAGGGGACAGTGTCAGAGACAGACTCGTCTGAAGAGTCTTTCGAAGGTCGTTCTCGTGATGCAAGAGAGCCCCGGAGTCCTGGTGAGGGAGAAGAAAATCCTGAAGACGATCAAGGAACGACAGAGCAAAGTCAGTCGTAGTCGTTAACCTCTACTTCGTAATGAAAGCATTGGAACTCGGAAAACTATGAAACGTCGCTATCTTTTCTCGGTGGTTCTCTCGACGATCGTGGCTCTTGGGGCCTTTGTCGCTGTACTCTATGCGCACTACAGACCCGTGCTCGGGCTTGACCTTCAAGGTGGCGCGTCGATCGTGTATAAGCCTGCACACAAGGTCTCTGAGGCTACACTCACGCAGACTATCTCGATTATTCGAAATCGAGTGGATGCTCTCGGTGTGGCACAGCCCAATATCGCGCAGCAGGGCAATGACATCGTGGTGCAACTCCCTGGAATTAAAAATCCCCAGTCTGCACTCAAGATCATTGGCCAGACCGCCCAGCTTCAGTTTCGTGCGCTTGAATGTGCCGCTCCTCCGTATAAGACTCCACCCAAGAAGCTGAAGATTCCGAAAAAAGATCTGGCGAGTCCATTTTGTGCGACGACCTCCTCGCAAGAATCGCTACTGCAGTTTGTTCCGAATACCCCTATAGGGAAGGTTGCGAGCGCGAAGGTAGCGCTACTTACCGAGGGATCTGGTCCGAGTGCGACACGATACGTCGTTGGTCCAACTCTCATGACCGGCACCTCACTCGCCACTGCGAATGCAGCGCTCTCTCAAAGTGGGGCCTGGCAGGTCAACTTCACGTTGACATCGAAGGGTTCGCCTATCTTTGACGCTATCGCTTCCAAGCTCTATCAGAAGCAATTAGCGGTTGTGCTGGATAATCAGATCATCTCGGCGCCAACTATTCAAGCAAAGAGCTTCGGAGGGCAAGGTCAGATCACCGGTGTTGGTGGACAGACGGCTGCTCAAAACCTCGCACTGGTGCTTCGCTACGGAGCGCTTCCAGTTCAGCTCAAACAACAGACGGTACAGACCGTCTCTGCGACACTGGGTAAGAGCTCTCTCGTCGCCGGTGTGGTTGCCGGCCTTGGGGGGCTCCTACTCGTGATGATCTACATGATCATCTACTACCGAGCTCTGGGTGTTGTTGTGGTGCTTGGTCTTGGCACTACGGCTGCGATGCTGTGGGCAATCGTGGCTCTTTTGGGGCACACGTCTCAGCTTACGCTCGATCTCTCCGGGGTCACCGGCCTGATCGTTTCGATCGGCGTCACGGTGGACTCCTACGTTGTGTTCTTCGAACGCCTCAAAGATGAGGTGAGGTCTGGGAAGTCGATTCGATCTTCAGTCGATCGAGGCTTTGCAAAGGCCTTTCGAACGATCTTGGCGGCCGATCTCGTCTCTTTTATCGGTGCCGTAATGCTGTATCTTCTCAGTATTGGTCCGGTACGAGGGTTCGCGTTTTTCCTCGGTCTCTCGACGGTTCTTGACGTAGTTTCGGCCTGGGTCTTTACCCGACCGCTTGTCATTCTGCTCGGTCAGTCCCGAACCTTTACCGAAGCACGTTGGCTTGGAGTAGCTCGGGGACTAGGTCGCGTCGGCGAAGAGACGGCTGAAGAGAAGGCCCTCCTTCGGCCTTCAAGAGTGTAGGGATTGAGACGATATGGGTCAAAGTAGCAAGGGTCGTGGCGAAGATTCTGGTCGCTTAGATGGAAGTAGTGATGACGTGATCGAGAATCCTGATAGTCCTGATTTAGTCGAGCCGGTTGATAGCGCGACCGGACCTCAGGACAAAGAGGACGTGTTGGCTTTTTCAAGCGCTCAGGATCAGGTCTCAACGAGTGTGGTTGGCGACGGTCTGCTCCGACCGGGAGCGGGGCGATCGCAATCTGCGGAGGTCGGGGACGTTGCTGCAGACCCGGTAAGGTCAGCGAAGCCGGTATCGATCTTCACTCGTCTCTATCACGGGGATACCGCTTTTCGCTTCCTTGACAAGCGACGTATCTACTTCACGATCTCCTTGCTGATTATTGTCGCCGGTGCAATCTCCCTCTCTGTGCGTGGATTGAACTTCGGTATCGACTTCAAAGGCGGAACCTCTTGGGAGGTGCCGTCCAAGACGCTTTCGATCTCGAAGACCGAGGCCGTGCTCCGGAGCTTTGGTATTACTCAGGCGACGCTTGTCTCTCTCGGCTCTTCTCAAGGTCGTACGGTCGAGGCAGAGGTCGATCTCTCGAAGCTACCCGTGGCGACGCGTACTGCTAAGGAGTATCGTGTCGGCGCTGCGCTGGCGAAGGCGGCCGGTCTTAAGCCCTCCGCTATCTCCATCTCTGACGTAGGCCCCACCTGGGGCTCCCAGGTTACGTCGAAAGCCTTGCTTGCACTAGCCTTCTTTTTCGTCGGTATCGCCCTCTACATCTCGCTCCGTTTTGAATGGAAGATGGCAGGAGCAGCGCTCATAGCGGTGGTGCACGATCTTCTCGTGACCGTTGGCATCTATTCGATAGCCAACTTCCAGATCACCCCAGACACGGTGATTGCGATTTTGACCATTTTGGGTTACTCGCTCTACGACACGATCGTGGTCTTCGATCGCGTCGGCGAGAATACGAAGGCGCTCGTGAATAAGGGGAGACTCTCGTATGCCGATTCAGTGAATCTCTCGCTGAACCAGGTCTTTATGCGATCGGTGAATACTTCTTTGGTGGCAATTATTCCGGTCTTGTCGATCTTGGTTCTCGGGGCATACGTTCTCGGGGCAACGACCTTGCGCGACTTTGGACTAGCGCTCTTTGTAGGTCTGACGACAGGTGCCTACTCTTCTATTGGAATAGCCTCTCCGCTCCTTGTGATCTTCAAAGAGAGGGAGCCGAAGTACGCAGATTTGAAGGCTCGTCTCGCAAAGGTTGGGACGAGTGGGTTACTGACTCCGAGAGCCGCCGCAATGGCGGGAGCTGGCGGAGCATCCGTCCCATCGAACACGGTCGCTGGGGGTGCGCAAACACTGCGCCCAAGGCCCGCTCCACGTAAGGTCTCCTCGAAGCGGAAGCCCACTACGACCCGTCGATCGTAGAGCTCCGACCCCTGGTCTTGGAGGCGAGTAATCTGGTTCTCGACTAATCTGAGCTACGTATGGCTAATCCTGCCGCTTGGTCGAGTGAAGTACTCAGTGTTGAGCCCTTGAAGGGAAAGTTCTGCACGTTCCATCCCGGAGGCACACTGGCGGTTATCGAAGATGCCTTCCTGTTGGCCGCAGATGCCCACCATGGGCAGTTCCGTCACTCAGGCGAGCCCTACTTCACTCATCCGATAGCAGTAGCTGAGATCGTCGCCGATCTTGGAGTCGACGAAACGACGATAGCGGCTGCGTTGCTCCACGACGCGGTAGAGGATACATCCGTGAAGCTCTCAGATGTCGAAGATCGCTTTGGTCCGGAGGTCGCACAGATCGTCGATGGGGTTACCAAGCTAGACCGGTTGAGCTTTGAGTCCAAGGAGGCACAACAGTCTGCCACGATGCGGAAGATGCTGCTCGCCATGGCGAAGGATCCACGAGTTCTCGTGATTAAGTTGGCGGACCGGCTCCATAACATGCGAACTATCTCGGCTCTTGAACCTTTCAAACAACGTCGTATTGCACAAGAGACGATGGACATCTACGCTCCTCTCGCTCATCGCCTCGGCATTCAGGAGCTGAAGTGGCAGTTGGAGGACCTTGCATTCGCTGCCCTGCATCCGCGCCGTTTTGCCGAGATTGAGTTGATGGTGACGATACGTGCTCCCGAGCGTGAGGCGTACCTGAGAGAGGTTATCGCCCAGGCACGTGATCGTCTCGCACTCGTTGGTATTGAGGCCGAGGTTCGGGGACGGCCGAAGCATCTCTGGTCGATCTACGAAAAGATGGTCGTCAAGGAGAAGGACTTCTCCTCCATCTACGACATCATTGGAATGCGAATCGTTACCGAGTCTGAGAAGGATTGTTGGGCTGCTTTGGGAGTGATTCACTCCATCTGGAATCCGGTTCCGGGTCGGTTCAAAGATTACGTTAACGCTCCGAAGTTCAATCTCTATCAATCGCTGCACACGACCGTGATTTTAGGAAGCGGTAATCCATTGGAGGTACAGCTGCGAACTCGAGACATGCACCGCCGTGCGGAGTTTGGAGTCGCTGCACACTGGGTCTATAAGGAGGGTGAGTCCGACGGGGAGATGGCGTGGTTACATCGGATCGTCGATTGGCAGCGAGATACCCCCGACCCTTTGGAGTTTTTGGAGAATCTCAAACTCGATCTCGTGACCGACGAGGTCTATGTTTTTACACCAAAGGGTCGGGTCCTGACCCTTCCGATCGGCGCAACGCCCCTGGACTTTGCCTATGCCGTGCATACCGAGGTCGGACATCGCTGTATTGGGGCCAAGGTCAACCAACGACTCGTCCCTCTTGACTCCAAATTGCGATCCGGTGACACGGTGGAGATCTTTACGTCGAAGGTCCAAAGCGCTGGCCCTTCAAGAGACTGGCTGAAGATCGTCGTCACTCCACGTGCCCGCAATAAGATTCGGCAGTGGTTCTCGAAGGAGCGGCGAGATGAGGCGGTGGAGTCGGGAAAGGAAGAGTTGCAGAGGGCGCTTCGAAAAGAAGGGTTGTCGACACAGAAGCACCTCTCTGCCACTGGCCTAGCGCAACTTGCAACGCTCTCTGGATTCAACGACGGGGAGGGCCTCCTTGCGGGAGTAGGCGAAGGACATCTCAGCGCGAAGTCCGTCGTTGCCAAGCTGCTGCGCGAGGTTTACAAACGTGATGACGACCTTGAACAACCTATTGTCGCTCTCGCTCCGGCCTCGAGACGTCGATCGCGAAGCGGGCCAGGCATCTACGTTGAAGGTCTCGACGATGTCATGGTTCGACTCTCGAAGTGCTGCGCGCCGGTCCCTGGCGATGATATCATCGGTTTTATTACTCGAGGGCGGGGCGTTTCTATTCATCGCTCTGACTGCTCCAATGCGCACGCCCTCTTTAGCTCCGATGTCGAACGAGTGATCGATGTAGAGTGGGATCGAGAGGCAACAGGGAGTTTTGCGACGTCGATCGAACTCCGCTCACTCGATCGTTCGAGACTCTTGGCGGATGTGACTCGAGTCCTTTCGGAGTATCACGTCAACATCCTCTCGAGCTCGTCGCATGCGGGCAAGGATCGAGTCTCGAGGATGCGTTTTGAGTTTGAGCTCGCTGATGCCACTCATCTGGAGTCTATTTTGAACTCGTTACGGCAACTCGATGGTGTCTACAGCGCGTATCGGCTACTTCCTCAAGGCGAGCGTCCAGCGGTCGTCGGTGCTGGAGCGACCGACTTAATCGGCGAGGAGTCTACCCTTGGAGAGTCGGTCGGGTTAGCGAAAGTGTTGGGCAGTTCGACCGGTGGCGAACGAGCATGACGGGTCAGCTCGGCGGTCGCTCCGTTCGTCTGGAATTGGGGTAGGTTTGGTGACGATTGTGTCTCTGGGGCGGTCTCGTTGGTGACGGCCATGATAGCTATCGGTGTCACCGTTCTCGTGCTGGCGTCGCTGACGGGTGTCGTCGTGTCGCTCATGGTGCTCCGTGAGGCACGAGCAACTTTGAATGCTACGCAACGGCTCTTCGACTCCCTCCAACGCGAAACGATCGATCTTGTGAAGGAGTCGACAACGATGCTCGTTGGGACGAGGGAAGAGATGGCCCGTGCACAAGACCTCGTTGAGCTCTCTGAGGTACGGTCGCAAGCATATACCTCGGCTTCACGACTCGCACTTCACGCCGTCGCAGCACCGATTATTCGCTTTCGTGCGCTTAGGCTGGGGATTCGGCGAGGAGTGGAGCTTTTTCGCTCGCGAAGGAAAGGGTAGGTCTCGGTGTTGTCGCGCATTCGGTGGTTCTCGCTCGGACTGGGTGTTGGTTCATATCTCGTACTCAAAGGGGAGCGCATGGTCCGCTCGAAGGTAGAGGCTCTCGAACCTTCCAATGTCATCAAAAAGGGCGGTGAGGCCCTCGTAGGGCTCAGCGATGATCTCGTTGAATCGTTCCTCGGAGGGATCGATACCTGGAGAGGTGAACTGTCTAAAGCGCGAGGTGCAACGGTCCTTGAGGGTAGGGCGGAAGAGATTGCCCTGAGACCGAGCGCTCCTCGCAGTGTGGCCACGAAGGTCAAATCTCAGAGGAGGGTGCAACGGTGAACGCAGACGAACTCCGACGAGAGTTCACTCGTTTCTTTGTTGATCGGGGCCATATGGTCATCCCTTCGGCCTCTCTCATACCTCACGACTCCACGGTGCTTTTCACAGTGGCGGGGATGGTTCCATTTAAGCCTTACTTCTTGGGTGAGGAACGGCCACCGAGTGCACGTGCCACGTCTATCCAAAAGTGCATGCGTGCTGGAGGGAAGCATAATGATCTCGATCAGATCGGCCAGACCTCCCGTCATATGACCTTCTTCGAGATGCTTGGAAACTTCTCGTTTGGGGACTACTTCAAGGACTTGGCCATACCCTTTGCGTGGTCGCTCGTCACCGAAGTCTTGGGCTTTGATCCGTCTCAGTTGTGGGTGACAGTGCATACCAGCGACGATGAAGCGGAACGACTGTGGCGAGATGTTGTTGGAGTGCGACCGGAGCGAATTCAGCGCCTTGAAGCGGATAACTGGTGGCAGATGGCAGACACTGGGCCTTGTGGTCCGTCCTCTGAGATCTTCATTGATCGTGGTCCCAGTTTCGGTGCCGATGGGGGACCGGCCCACGGTGGAGACGATCGCTTCATTGAGATCTGGAATCTCGTCTTTATGCAGTACCTTCGCGCAAGTGATGGCACACTCTCACAACTTCCGAAGCCCTGTATCGATACTGGTGCGGGTCTTGAACGCATACTTTCGATCGTGCAAGGGAAAGACTCTGTTTTTGAGTCTGACCTTCTCCTTCCTATTCTCGATGCGGCGAGTTCTGTGACCGGCGTTCGCTATGGTCGAGATGAGGTGAGCGACGTCGGACTTCGCATCCTCGCTGATCACGCTCGTGCAACGAGCTTCCTCGTGGCTGACGGTGTCTTCCCGACAAACGAGGGTCGCGGTTATGTCTTACGGCGGATCATTCGCCGCATGGTGGTTCGTGCCCATCTCCTCGGTGCTCGTGGCAATATCGCACAACCGTTGATCTCGAAGGTGATTGAAGTCATGGGTGATCACTATCGTGAGCTTCCCCAGAATCGCGACATGATCTCTTCCGTGGTCGAACGAGAAGAGGCGCTCTTCCGTGATCGACTGACGGTCGGCTTCCAGCTCTTCGAAGATCAGATCCAAGAGCACAAGATCTCTGGTGACGTTGCTTTTCGGCTTCACGATACCTACGGATTTCCGATAGAGCTGACGCAAGAGATTGCGCTCGACCGTGGAGTAGAGGTCGATCGGCAAGGTTTCGACCAAGAGATGGAGCGAGCGCGAGCGCTCTCTCGATCCGCAGGTCTCAAAGGTGCTGATGACGCCGGACTTAAAGAGCGGGTGATCGAGATAGCGGAGCGCTATGGACGATCGAACTTTGTCGGCTACGAACGCTTAGAAGACAGTGGACGACTACTGGCGCTCGTCGCCGACGACGATGGTGCGATGATCGCCTTTTTCGACCAGACACCCTTTTATCCGGAGGGAGGAGGCCAGGTGGGAGACCGAGGCGAGCTGCTCTCCGATGCTGGCCGTGCGCTGGTTGTTGATACGACCGCTCCCTTGCCCGGGCTGATCGGTCATCGAATCGAGATGATTGAAGGAAGCTTTGAGCCCGGTCAGAGCGTGAAGATGGTCGTGGATCATCAAGCTCGAGCGGCGACCCGGAGGAATCATACCGGTACCCACCTCGTGCATGCAGCGCTTCGGACCGTCCTAGGTGAGCACGTCGCACAGCAAGGTTCGCTTGTTGCCCCGGATCGGCTTCGATTCGACTACTCCCACTTTGCGCCGTTGACGAAGGAGGAGCAGCGTCGAGTTGAGGCGCTCGTCAACGAAGATATTCTCTCCAACGCTGAGGTCGTAGTCGAAGAGATGGATCGTGAGGTAGCGCTGAACTCTGGAGCGATCGCATTTTTCGGTGATCGTTACGGCGAGAGAGTCCGTGTCGTCCGTGCCGGGTCTCGGTCGGTGGAGCTCTGTGGCGGTACGCACGTTCACAATCTCGGCGCTCTCGGGCTCTTCCGAATCATCTCCGACACCTCAATTGGCTCCAACACTCGGCGTCTCGAGGCGGTCACCGGTGAGCGAGCACTTCGGAGCGTTTGGGATCAAGAGGATCTCGTCGAAGCGGTGAGTGCTGCGGTACGTTCTACCCCGGTGGAGCTGCTTCTTAAGGTCGAGGCGCTCGTCGAGCGCGAACGGAGCGTGGGCGTAGATCTTCGTGCGATGACCTCAAAGTTCTTGGCTCGAGTCGCAGTGGACCTCGTGCAGAGTGCTAGCGACGGTGTAGTGGTTGCGCGCTACGATGAACTCTCGCTCGAAGAGCTTCGCGAGCTAGCGGCGATCGTTCGATCCCACGGGCCATCGATTGTGAGCCTTGGAGGTATTGGTCGTGATGGCCGCGTCGCTCTGGTGGCGTCGGTTGCTAACGATTCCGGCGTGACAGCGTCGGATCTTCTGCGCAATGGTGCAGCTCTTATTGGGGGCGGCGTGGGTCGTCAGGTCGACTTTGCTATGACCGGTGGTAGGTACCCGGATCAGCTCGATCCTGCCTTAGACGCGATCTCGTCGTATCTGCGGAGCAATATTAGCTAAGTGCGCGCGGTCGGATTGGATATCGGTACTCGTCGAATCGGGGTGGCGCTCGTATCTCGAAGCTCGCTGCTTGCGGTGCCGAGTGAGATTCTGCAGCGGTGCGATGATTGGTCGAAGGATGTGGAGATGATCGTTCGTGCGATCGAGGAGCGAGAGGCCGAGGCGGTCGTCATCGGTCTTCCTCTCTCGCACGGGGGTCTCGCCACGCTGCAGAGTGAACGGATCCTCTCCGAGGCACATAAGCTTGCCGAAGTCGTGACACTACCTATCTATCTTGCCGACGAACGCTATAGCTCGGTCAGTGTTGCGAGAGTTCGAGCCTCGCTGGGTGTGAGTCAACGTCGTATGCGAGGTACGCTCGATGACGAGGCTGCGGCGGTCATCCTTCAGGGGTGGATCGATGCAGGAGGAGCGAGCACACATCGACCTCTTCAAGTTGCACAGCACGGAGGTGATGACGGTCAGTCCAGATGAAGGCGTGGATAGTCACGACGAAACTATCTTGAATACTCCACCGGTTTCGAGTGACTCAGCTGTGACCGAGGTTTCGCAGGACACTCAAGCAGATGGCGTTGGTCTCGGCTACCCTGTCTCCTCGGAGTCTGAAGAGGCTCGAGAGCTTGTGGTGCAAGAACCTGAGGTCGTGGTATCAGTGCGCCGCGGGTCAGACGATTTGAGCTTGGCAAGCGCGAGCACGTTCGGTGGTGTTGACCAACACGGGCGCACGAGAGTGACGCCGGGACGCTGGCTTGCTCGGGGATTGATCGTAGTGGTCTTGATCGTGGCGGTCGTGGTTTCGATCCTTGGACTCCGGTTCTATCACGACGCGTCTGGCTCCTCCGGAGGGAAGGAGGTGACGGTCTTCGTGCGACCTGGATCAACGCTCTCTGACCTGGCGAACGTGTTGGCCTCTCGAGCTGTGGTGGGCTCAGCATTCGATTTTAAGCTCTATCTGCACCTCCATCATGCACCAATCCTCGAGCCGGGGATCTACTACCTCGTCACACACGAAGCATTCTCTAAAATTATTGCCAGTGTTGCACAGGGTCCGGTCTCGGTGCGTCTCACGGTGCTTCCTGGCTCGACGCTTACCACCATTGCCGCTCAAGTTGCACGCTTACACGGCCACTCCGCTCAGGCCTTTCTTGCAGCTGCACAGCCTTCAGCCTTCTACTCACCGTATTTTGTTAACGCTAGGCCACGAAATCTTGAGGGGCTGTTGTACCCTGATACCTACTTTATCGATCCGCTCGAGAGCGATCATCAGATCATTAAGACGATGCTCGATCGTCTCGCTCAGATCGCAAGCTCCCTTGGACTTCACCCAACAGGGAGCTACCATGGCCTCTCTCCGTATCAGATTCTGATAGGGGCCTCCATCGTCCAGCGAGAGGCGAATCTGCCCTCCGATATGGCAAAGGTGGCTCGTGTGATCTTGAATCGACTCGCTGCTGGGATGCCGCTACAGATGGACTCCACGGTGCGATACGCTACCGGGAACTACGGTGGGCCAATTACTACGACACAGCTTGGGAGTACATCACCGTATAACACCTATGTCCATCTCGGACTTCCTCC
>JBMFXG010000043.1:0-15913 GCA_049964535.1 Acidimicrobiales bacterium
AGGCAAAAGTCGTCGCTGGCACAAAGGTCTACGAGCTGGACGGTACGGGGATGACTCCGGAACAACTCCTCCGCCAAATCCACATCTTGGTCCAAAGGATCAATCACCAAGGTGATATCGTTGCCTCAGTCTCCACGCTCTCATGAGAAGCTCTCGATCTGCTCGCCACCTAAGAACAGGAGCCATGACGGCCGCCTCTCTCGGAGTTTTCCTCCGCTACGGGCCAGCCTTAAGCAGCATTGCGGCGCTTCGACGCGGACCATATCGATATCTCCTGGGCGAGGGTCGCAACGATCACCTAGCTCTCACGTTCGACGACGGCCCCGATCCGCTCTCCACTCCGCTCATTCTGAAAGAGCTCGATCGTCTCTCTATCACTGCAACTTTCTTTATGCTCGGATCGATGGCCGAAGCAAACCCTTCGGTAGTGCATGAGGTTCTGAGTGCCGGACACGAAGTCGCAGTGCACGGCAATTGGCATCGTAACCACCTCTTTCGAAGCGCTCGTACTATTCGCTACGATATCGAACGAGCCGTCGGTACCATTGGTGCCATCTGTGGAACCACTCCAACCTACTTTCGGCCACCTTATGGAGTTGCGACCCGACCAACGCTGTTAACTGCTTCGCAGCTCGCCCTCAAACCGGTACTGTGGGGAGCTTGGGGACGAGATTGGCGACGCCTTGCCACGCCAACCTCAGTCCTCCACGATGTCACAAAGGACCTACGCCCTGGCACGACCATCTTGTTGCACGACGCCGACTGCACCTCGTATCCCGGCTCGTTTCGAGCCACACTCGGTGCCCTGAGACCGCTGTTCGAACTCTGCCAAGAGAACCGGCTCCAGCTCGGACCCTTGCGCGAACACGGCTTCTAACGGAAGACCGAATCCTCGAGCTCCTCGCAACTGAGTACGAGTTACGAAGACGTCGACCGATCATCTCCACGACGCTCATCGAGGAGAGCTGTAGAAGATGAGCTAGCCTGATTGAGCAGTAGCAAGCGACGAGAGAGTCGATCCTGCCAGATCGAACGAGCGACTACCTGAGCCGCGCTCGCAACGGGAATTGCCAGCAACGCACCCTCGATGTGGGCGAGTTGAGCGCCGATGAGTACCGAAAGTAAGATCCACAATGGATTCAGCTTTACTGCACGTGAGAAGACAAGCGGGTTCAAAACGTGATTCTCGATCTGTTGATACACGAGAAAGACGATGAGCACGACCACGCCATCGAACTGAGAGTGCAGTAGTGCCACGATCACAGTCGGAACTCCAGCCAGGAGTCCTCCTACCAGAGGAAGAAGATCAACGAGCCCGACCCAGACCGCAAGTACTCCAGCGTATGGTACGCCAAGTAGTGCCAGGGTAATCCCGATTACAAGACCTGCTATTGCCGAGGTAGCAAGGTTACCAAGCAGGTATCGAGTGACCGAACGACTCATCTCCTTTCTCAGCTCCTCTGCTCTCTGAGCAACTTCCGGTGTCATCAAGCCCAGAACCGATTTGATGATCAATGGACCTTCTAGAGAGAGAAAGACCGCCAAGATGAAGATCGTTGCAAGATTCACAACGGTTGAAACGACTCGCTTCGCTGCGAGGTACGCGGGTGATGCAGCAGAGGAGAGAATCTGCGTGAGCTTGATGGACGTGTTATGCAGGTAGCTCTGGAGATGCAAGGCAACGAGGAGGTGGGCCAACTGACCGTGGTTCTGAGAGAGCGTCGAGACCAAATGTGGAAGTTGGTGAGCGAAACGGACTGCTGCGGAGTAGATCGGCACAGTCAGGAAGAAAACGATAGCGACAACGAGAGCGAGAATAACAACGAAGACGGTCGTGACAGAGAGCGAACGTCGCATCTTTCCTCGAATGAGCAACTTAACACCAGGCTCAGCAATGACAGCCAGGACCAAGCTAACAAGAACCTCAAGAAGAAGATGGCGAAGCGACCATAGGAGTGCAGCCGAAACAAAAACGAGCACTGCAGTGACTTCGATCAAAACATAGCGTCGCAGTTCGGGCAACCTATCTCGCAGACTCATGGTCGGTCCTTCCCCAAACACCGATCGGCGGCGTCACGAAGCGTTGAAGAGATCCTAGAATAAAGTCGTGCCGCGTGCATCATGGCGTCGCACCCCAACGAGCAAGAGACGGACGAGACGCCACTTGGAATCCCCAAAAAGGCTAAAGATCAAAGGTACCCAGCGGTCGACATCCCGACTCATTCGACGCTTCGCTCTTCGAGGACTCTGGGGCTTTGTCGCTCTCATTGTTATTGAGTACTTCGTTCTCCCTGAGCTCTCGGGGGCACAGCGAGCGCTCTCGCTCATCAGCCAGGCAAACTACGCCCTCATCACCGCTGGTATCATCGCTGAGGCCGCAGCGCTCTACTCTTTTGCCAAGCTGACCGAGGTCATGGTGCCACGGCCCCGGCCTTCACTATGGACCTTGCTTCGCATCGATCTCGCCTCGCTCTCGGTCTCTCACGTCCTTCCCGGAGGCACCGCTTCGGGTTCTGGACTTTCACTTCGGCTACTCTCCTCAGCCGGCCTCAGGACGACCGACGCAGGATTCGCGATCGCAACGCAGGGGATCGGATCGGCCGTCGTTTTAAACCTGATTTTATGGATATCGCTCATCATCTCAATACCTATCAACGGATTCAACTCGCTCTACCTCTCTGTCGCACTCCTCGGTGTCGTCGTCATCGCTCTCTTCGGTGGCCTCATCCTTCTCTTTACCCGAGGCGAGGAGAGAGTTGCTCAGATACTCGATCGCCTGAGAACACGAGTTCCTTATCTGAGCCGCTTCGACTTTACGACTGCGGTAAAGCGAATTGCAGAACGCCTCAACGATCTTCGCTCGGATCCGGTCCTTCTCCGTGGCGGTATCTTCTGGGCGACCATGAACTGGCTTTTCGATGCTGCCTGCCTCTGGCTTATGCTCGCCGCCTTCGGCCGCTGGGTAGACCCCGACTCCCTGCTTGTCGCCTACGCAATTGCTAACGTCTTGGCCGTCCTACCGCTCACCCCAGGAGGTCTCGGTGTCGTAGAAGCGTTTGCTACGCTCGCTCTCGTCAAGTTCTTCGGCACACCGAGATCGATCGCAATTCTTGGAGTCATAGCCTGGAGACTCTTCAATTTCTGGCTACCGATTCCAGTTGGTGTCGGATCGTACATCTCGCTCAAGATCTCCGCTGGCGAAGCCCCGGAGGACGTGACCATGGAGCTCGACAAGCTCAAGCTCGATCCACCTGAGTAGCGCAACAAACTCTTTACAGATCTGAACCGACGACCTTAGCGACGACATCGACACGAATCCGACGACCGAGAACCGACTCCAAGAGCGAGCCTTTCTTGCGGATACCGTTGATCTCATGGGTGATATCGGACTCTGTATTGACGACTAGGGCCAACTCGTCGGAGGAGATCTCGGTAGAGACCGATCGAACGCTGCCTTGGTGAGCTCGATCCAAAGCGTCGGCGACACGCAAAAGCCCCAACTGAGCCGGGATCCGCTCTCGCCGCTGAGGAGGTATGGCGCCAAGAGTCTGATGCTCAGCGAGCTTCGGTGACCCTTTCTTGTGATAACGGACGAGCGTCGAGAGTATCGCCCGCTCTTCAGCAGTAAAGCCCCGCAGATCGACCGATTCGACGAGATAGGCGGAGTGTCGGTCATGGCCATCTTGGGAGACGGCCTCGCCTATGTCGTGCAGAAGTGCTGCACAAAAGAGCAGTTCGAGATCGGATCGATCGAGATGCAGTACTCCCCCAAGCGCGTCGCCAAGTTGCGTTGTGAGCCTCGCAACGTGTTCGACATGGGCAGTTGATGCAAGGAATCGTCCAGCTACCGCTCGTATCGAGCCAAGCCGTAACTCACCAACGTCGTAGGTGAACTCAAAATCGTTCCTCCGAGACAGCGCATCTAAGACGATACCTTCACGCATGGCCCACGGTGAAGCGAGGATCGTCTCGAGACCGCTCATGTCCAAGATCTCACAGAGTACGAGGTAGCCAATAGGGAGCTGGTCGTTGCGTTTCTCGTCAATACCGAGCCGACGAAGTCGCTGCTGAGGGGTTGAGGCAGAGATCAGAGTCGAAAGAGCGAGTACGTCTTCGGCGCTCACCTCACGGATACCACGGGGCACGGTCGTCTCTAGCTTCCGACTCTCACGTTTGTGACGTTCATCATCGGCCAAGGCAACGATCGTGTTCAAAGTTCCCGAGGAGACGATCAAGCGATTCGGTTGGAACTCCACGATCCGACGTACAAAGGGTTCAAGGTGCTCCCGAATATAGCTCCTGATCTCTCTCCTCTCCGGGTCCCAGAGTGGATCGTGGTGGGGAAACTTCGACATCAGCCGACCGACACCGAGACGCAGAGAGGTGCCACAGTACTGTTGCCACTGATCCCCAATGGACATCTCGAGCGATCCTCCACCGAGATCGGCGGTCACGACCGGTATCGTACCGATTGGCAGGGCAGAACGGATAGCGAGATAGATCAGCTCCGCCTCTCGAAAACCAGAGATGACTGAGACCTTGAGACCCGTCGCACGCTCGATCGCCCCGACCATCTCCTCACAGTTCTCTGCCTCTCGAAATGCAGCGGTCGCACAGACTGTAAACTCCCAGCAGCCAAGAGTCTCCGCCATCGAACGGAAACGGCGTACTACCTCGACAGCACGTTGAATGGAGGCCATCGAGAAACGTCCGGAGACCCCTACCTCCTCACCGAGACGGAGCATCTCCTTCTCAGAGATCAAGATATCGAAACTTCGATCTGCATGTGCCCGCACCACGAGCAGGTGGAACGAGTTCGAACCGAGATCGAGCGCACCCACGATTGGATCTGGGGACGGCGGAGACGCTCCGTTCTTAGCGGACTCTGGGGTCAACCGCTGCGTCGTGGAGCGCGAGAGCGCGCTCGCTACGCTTGCAGTTACACCCGAGCTTCTGCGTGGTCGTGCATTGACCATATTGCTACCACCGCTTTCAACGTCTTTCGGAGCCTAGCTCGAAGTACGTACGCAAGAAGATCTCGTAGCCTCTCCGAACAGCCTCTCGATCGGATCGTGCAATCGCCGCAGCGAGACAGCGATCGACCTCTCCCAACCCTGACTTCATACAATCGAGTGGCGGCCCAAGCCGCCCTTCGAGAACCTCACCCTCTCCAGACTCTTCGAAGTCTGCAACTCCATCGCAGAGCGTCGCCACCCACTGCTGCTCCGCCATACTAGGGAAGGGACTCGTTACTGCATCCGGACCGCTTCGCTGCTCGGCTAGCACCAGGTAAGCCAGCGTGCCCCCACAGAGGGCGAGCACAGAGCGAGGAAGGCTCCATCGCCAACCTTGAGCTATCAGCCAAGCAAGCATCTCTAGAGCGTTCCAGACCATCTCCTCTGCGGATCCTAGACCACATGCTCCGAGGCGTACCTTGAGACCGAGCACGCGTTGGTAGTCGAAATCCGGAGTCGAAGGACGATCTTCCTGATGCTCGACCTCCGTAGTGTTGCCAAGCGCTCGCTCGAGTTTACTCCGCGACGATGGCCGACCCCCTTGCGCAGTCAGTCTATGAAAAAGTGCTACAGCGTTCTCGCTCATTACACCCTGCAAGGATTCGATCTCGACTTCAACGAAGTGACCTAGGCTCGGCTCAAAAATCGAGACATCATCGACGTCCACCTCCGCTTCTGCACGATCGCCGGGCGTGGCAACAATGAAGGTAGACCGATCGGTACGAATCAACGCCAAAGAGGTCAACGGTCGAAGCCCACCGAAGACGTAGTCCAATGCGAGGAAGAGCTCGCGTGGGGGACCAGAACCGGTCCCTTCGACTTCGAACTCATCTCGAATCACACTCGCGAAGTGACCTAGGGCACGATAGGGAAGCTTGAGACACCATCGACCAGTGGTCAGTCCTTCCGTCACGAGAGATGGTCTGGATTCGCTGGTGATGCTGGAGCGAAAGCGTAGTCCAACATTGAGTTGGGCCAACACTCCATCGGGACTATCGAAGTATCTTGAGATTTGAGACAGCTGGCTCTCACGCACGACTTCGAGTCCCACTGCATCGATGGAGTCAAGGACGAGAGCTCGAGCGCTCTCGAGACCGAGATCTGTGAGATCGACCTTAAACTCTTCCTCCCTCGTCATAACACACGCCGATCGCTGCGAGCTCGTGAGCGTTCGAACGCAGCTACTCCGAGGAGCTCCTGGACATTGACCCCCTTCGTAGCCACGACCCTCTGCCAACCGTGCTCTGCAGTCAGGGTCCAACTCCTCTGATCGTCAGCGAGTTCCAGATCCAAGAATTCAAGCACCCGGTCCCGAAGCGCGTTCGATTCAAGAGGAAAGAGCACCTCCACCCTACGATCGAGATTACGAGTCATCAGGTCGGCCGACGAGAGAAATACCTTGGTCGCAAGAGGATCTGGACCACCAAAGCAGTAGACACGAGAGTGCTCAAGGACGCTTCCGACGATGGAACGAACACGAATCGACTCTGAGAGCCCCGCTATACCGGGCCGTAACGAGCAGATGCCTCGCACGATGAGATCGATCTCGACGCCCGCTTGCGAGGCTCGGTAGAGCTGGTCGATCATCTCAGGATCGACCAGTCCGTTCACCTTGATCACGATTCGACCTTGTTCACCTTTGCGGCGTTCCGCATCGATCAACTCACTGAGATAGTTGCGAAGGAACCGGGGGGCAAGTACAAGACGTTGATATCGTTCGGGATCGGAGAATCCAGTCAACATATTGAAGACCTCGGTCAGGTCTTCACCAAAGGCCTGCCTCGAGGTCAAGAAGCCGAAATCCTCGTACGACTTCGCCGTTCGGGCGTTGTAGTTGCCGGTTCCAAGGTGACAGTACCGCACAAGGCTCTCTCCCTCTTTTCGAACCACGAGGATGGCCTTCAGGTGGGTCTTGAGCCCCACGAGCCCATAGACAACGTGAACACCTGCCTCCTCGAGCGTCTTTGCCCACGTGATATTCGCGAGTTCGTCAAAACGCGCCTTGACCTCGACGAGAACGGCAACCTGTTTGCCACGCTCAGCAGCTTCTACCAGTGAGTTAACGATTGTCGAATCACCAGAGGTTCGATAGAGCGTCTGCTTGATCGCCAAGACATCAGGGTCCCGAGCGGCCTGAGCTATGAAACTCTCGACCGAGAGTGAGAACGATTCGTAGGGGTGATGGACCAGAACGTCACGATCTTTGAGAATGGAGAAGACGTCGAGCGTATCGCCGGCCTGGTCGACCAGCTCAACGGGAGGGACCGTGGGCGGCTGAGGAGATTTGAGTTCCGGTCGGTCGAGTCTGTAGAGATCCCAGAGAGCGTCCAGTCCCAGAGGTATGGCGGAGCGATAGACGTCGTCAGGGTGTATGTCGAGCTCTCGAATCAGAAGCTCAGCAACGTCTGCATCGGTGTCGGTACTCACCTCAAGTCGGACCGCACGACCAAATCTGCGACGACGAAGCTCGGTGGCCACGAGCTCGAGCAGGTCATCGGCCTCACCCTCCTCCAAGATGATATCTGCGTTACGAGTGACCCGAAAATACGAGGTTGAGACGACTTCAACGTTCGGAAACAGCATGTGGACGTTGTCTGCAATGATCTCCTCGAGTGGAACGAAACGTCCGCTCGTACCGAGCTCAACGAACCGATTGACGATCGGAGGTACTTTTACGCGGGCGATCTTGAGCTCGGAGCGATCCGAGCTCTCGATCTGAACCACATTGTCGATACGAACCGCAAGATTAAGGGAGAGATTAGAGATGTAGGGGAAGGGGTGCGATGGGTCGATCGCAAGCGGTGTCAAAATCGGATAGATCTCATCTGCGAAGCTTCGACGTAGAAACGCTCGCTCCTCTCGCGACGTATCTCGAACTCCGATGATCTCGATCCCTGCCCGCTCGAGATCGCCGCAGAGCTCTCCCCACAAGGCGTGTACGCGGATAAAAAGCTTATCGAGATCTACCTTGACGCTTTGAAGCTGTTCCCTGGGAGTGCGGCCGTCGGGCGAGAGTAGGCGATGATGGGCCGCCAGCTGATCTTTAAGGCCAGCTATCCGAACCTGGAAGAACTCATCGAGACCCTGATAGAAGATGGCCAAGAACTTCAAGCGCTCGAGTGTTGGAAGCGTTTCATCGTAGGCGAGATCGAGTAAACGAGAGGCAAACTGCAACCACGAGAGCTCACGATTCGTAAAGCGAGCTGAGCCGGAGGAATCTGGGTCGAACTGATATGAAATCTCCACACCTAGTAAGGTAGGTGAAAGTAGGACGCTACATGCAGTGACCGAGAGAAGATTTAGGAAAACTCCATGCCACAACGCCTCGCAGTGAACCCTCGACCCTCTCGACAGAGCGTGTATACGATCGAGCCACCTCGTCGACGCATAGAGCTTGGGCTTCTCCTTCTCGTCTCGCTGGCCACCGCTCTCGCCTACCTACTCGCCCTCTACGGACAACATCCATCCGCTACGCTTGCGTTCAATCCCTACATCGCGACGATCATCGTCGCACCCTACCTTGCCCACATTGCAAATCGCAAGCTCGCCCCACTCGCAGACCCGAGCTTCCTACCCTTAGCCTCGCTCTTAAACGGCATAGGGTTCGTTGTCATTCATCGTCTCGACGTCGCAGAGGGCCGGCTCCAAGTGATCTGGACCATTGTCGGCGTAACGGCGTACATCGCAACGCTCCTCATCGTTCGGTCCTCCGATACCCTTGACCGCTACCGCTACCTACTCGTTGCCGGAGGAGTAGTTCTCCTCTTCACTCCACTGATCCCTCATATCGGACAGAACATCAATGGTGAACGTCTCTGGATACGCGTCGGTCCGCTCTCTTTCCAACCCGTAGAGGCAGCAAAGCTCCTCCTTGCGGTCTTTACGGCCTCCTACCTCACCGACAAGCAAGACCTACTCCGACGCTTCTCTCTACGCAATCGCTCCACTCGATCCGTGGCTCTGCGTACCTTCGGTCCACTCGGGGCTGCATGGGCTCTCTCGCTCTTGGTCATGACGGCAGAGAGAGATATCGGCTTCGGTCTACTGCTCTTCACAACATTTTTGACGATGCTTTGGATTGCTACAGCCAACAAGGTCTTCGTGGGATTTGGCCTTGCACTCTTCGCAGTCGGCTTTTTCGTGGCCGACAAGCTTTTCTATCAAGTCAACGAGAGGATAACCATCTGGCTCGATCCTTGGAAGTATGCTCTGTCAACTGGATATCAGATCGTACAAGGACAGTACGCGTTCGGTAGTGGAGGCCTCACTGGGACCGGATTAGGCCTCGGTCACCCCACCTTGATTCCAGTGGTGACCTCCGATTTTATCTTCGCAGCCATCGGTGAGGAGATGGGACTCTTAGGAACTACTGCCATCCTCTTTGCGATCCTTCTCATCGTCGGCGCCGGATTTCGAACCGCAGTTCGCGCAAGAACCGAGTTTTCCTCGCTCACCGCGTTCTCCTTCACGCTCATCTTTGCGCTCCAGACCTTCTTTATCATCGCCGGCGTCACTCGGGTGCTACCGCTCACCGGCGTCACGCTTCCATTTGTAGCGTACGGAGGATCGTCGCTTCTCGCCAACTACGTACTCATAGCGATCCTCACCAGGATCTCCCACGAAGGGAACGTCACCTACGGTCCCCCTATGCGATCGAGCCCTAGAGCAACAGTCCCTCAAACACCATGATCGGCACGTTGGGGCGAACTCTCGTCGCAAGCACTACCGCATCAGATGCCCGGGCAGGCAGACGGCGATGACGACCGTTTGAAGCGGTAGCTACGATCTCAGCGAGATAGTTTCCACCGGACAGTCCAGTGATCGCTACCATGTCGAGGTTTATGTCAAAAGCTGTGAAGAGCGAGATCACGAGGTCGGAGGCGAGCGGACGAGGCACTTCAATCCCATGAAGTGCGACGGCGAGCTGGGACGCCTGCTCCAAAGAGACCGGTATGGTCAAACGAAGCCCGCTGTCGTCTTGCGCTTCCAGCGTCATCCTACCGAACGTTTCCGGAAGTGCTACCCCCACCTCTGCGAGCCGAACCGGCCGCATCGCTGCAAGTCGATCTGTCGTTGGGGCAAGCACACGAGTCGGATTTATCTCCGCACTCACCGGCTCATCACCACGCACGGTCTCAGGTCCGTCAGCTGTAGAACCGGCATCTCCCTCGGTGCCGACGCTAGAGTCCTCCAGTGCAGACGAAGGTCGATCCACGGCCGAGTTCACCTGAGGAGGTCCTTCAACGAACCGGCGCAAGCGGTCTTCACGAGCTTCATCAGCGTGCCCGCCTCATCCCAACGTTCAGTACGAGTCCGATTCCTCCAAAAAATGCGAGCATCGCAGAACCGCCGTAGGAGAGGAACGGGAGCGGTATGCCGGTAATCGGCATGATACCCATCGTCATTCCTGCATTTTGGAAGACCGAATAGACCACAAGCGAGAGCACTCCTGCGACCATGACTCGTCCAAGGTCATCTTTTGCCCAGCGTAGCGCTCTCCAAATTCGCCAGGAGACAAAACCGAATGCAACGAGAAGTAGTGATGCTCCTACGAAGCCTAGTTGCTCCGCTACTGCCGTGAAAATGAAGTCGGTCTGTTGCTCTGGCACGTACGCCAGGTTGGTCTGCGTACCGTGAAAGAGCCCAGTCCCCCAAAATCCGCCCGCTCCGATAGCTATCTTTGACTCTGTCAAGTTATAACCATACGTACCAAGGGGATTTTTAGACTGGTTAATGAAGCCGATCAAACGCTCGAGCTGGAAGTGTTTTAAGATCCCGAGATGCACCACGAGATACATTCCGATGATCGCTGCCACCAAAAGGAGTAGAAGATAGCGTCCGGGCGTCCTGGCCGCTACCAACATTCCCATCGCCACCACGCCAACGATGAGTCCGGTGCCAAGGTCGGGCTGCTTGATAATCAAGACCATGGGTACGCCGACGAGCGCCAAGATAGTAAGGAGTCGCCGAAAGGTGATCTCGCACTGAAACTGCTCGGCGAGGAACGAGACCACCAAAATGATGGCGATCGTTGCGAACTCAGAAGGTTGAAGTTGGAAGGGCCCAAGCTGATACCAGCGCTGGGCTCCAAGGGCTGTCTTGCCGATATGCGGCACGTACACGCCAAGAAGAGCCAAAAACACTGCGACGTATGCAGGCCAAGACCACGAAGAGATCTTTCGATAATCCACAGCTGCAACCACGAACATTACTACGATACCGATCACGACATAGATGGCTTGACGGTCCAGATAGTAGGTCGGACTCAGCCCTTGCAGCTTCAGGTTTACCCTCGTTGCGGAGTACACCATAATGACGCCGAGAATCGATATTGCAATACTGACGATCACCAGGCCGTAATCGAAGCGAATAAGCGTCTCACGAACCTGTTTTGCTCGTGTCTCCATCGTGAAGGTCACGAAGTCAATCTACCCTGGTCCCCCTGCCGAGTCGTACTTACGTCTCAGCAAAGGCTGGGGGTTTAACGAGAGAATGAAGTCACACCATGCTCTGTCCAAACGTGAGGCTGAGCGCATCGGACTGCCTTCTGGGCAGCACCCAACCCTGAAATGATCCTGCACCATGGAGACATCTCGAACAGTAGGGTCCATGGAGAATGGTCAAGAATGCTAACGAGTACAGCTACGATAATGGGATGCAGAGTTGGCCCCTCAAGCACAGGAGTTCGTAGAAAATGAGCGTATTTCGTCGAATGTCACAGGTCTTCCAGCAAAAGGCGAATGCGGCTCTCGATAAGGCGGAGGATCCGGCGCAGGCGCTCGACCTCTCCTACCAAAAAATGATGGAGAACCTCTCACAGATCCGGCGTTCCATTGCGGACGTAGTGACCTCTCAAAAACGTCTCGAAGCCCAACGAGCCCAGATCCAAAACCAGTACGACAAGCTACAAGGACAGGCACGCCAAGCGCTCCAGCAGGGTCAGGAGGACTTAGCAAAGCAGGCCCTTGCTCGCGCCCAAGCGCTCCCAGCGCAGATCGCCCCACTCGACCAGCAGATCTCAGTTTTACAGACTCAAGCTAAAAATCTGGAGGAGACTGGACGACAGACTCAGGCCAAAGTTGAGCAGTTTCGAGCTCAGCGGGACACGATGAAGGCTCAATACACTGCAGCGAAGGCCTCTACGCAGGCCATGGAGTCAATTTCAGGTCTTTCGGAGCAGATGAGTGACGTTAACCTGATGCTTGACCGGGCCAAAGATAAGGTTGCCCAAATGCAGGCACGGTCAGAAGCGGTGACCGAGCTTTCGAACTCTGGTGTTCTCGATGCGCCTAGCTTCGGCGGTCCGACCGACGATATCGAGGCTCAGCTGGCCGCTGGATCACCGATGAACGATGTCAACTACCAACTCGAACAGATGAAGGCCGAGCTCGCTGCGGGCTCTTCGCAAGCTGCTCCGGCGACGCCGAAAGAGCCTCAGACTGCGGTCTCCCCTCCTCCGGTCCCATCTGCGCTCAACGCCGCGAACTCAATCGTCATTCGCATCGCTGGTGAGGGAAGGTACCGTATTCCCACCTCGCTGCGACCGGCTTTGGAGGGTCTCGATACCGCCATGGAGGTTGCACTCAACACGAACGACGAGACCTCATTCACGAAGTGCGCACATCAGCTCGTGAAGCTCATCAAGGAGTCCGGCACACCGGTTCCAGACGAGGATCTCACGGCGTCAGATCTCGTCGTACCTGGCGAGGAGATGTCGATCGCAGAAGCGAGCACAATTCTCAGTGGAGATGGCAACAACGCAGATCAACCCCGATCGGAGAGCTAACCCCTGAGAGCGCTCAGGCGCAACTCAAAGGGCGATGAACACTCTCAACTCCTTCAGCCACCATACCAACCGATAGACAGAGCCGATCTCCAGGCGAACGGTTCCTCACCTTGAAGCCATTTTCCGGGTCGTTCCCGCTCCGAATAGAGCTCTTGCAATGGTCCTCAACATTGACATCTTCACTTCGACGCAAGAGGGCTCACCGGTCTTGAACAAACTTAACTCATGGACACCGTACCACCACAGTCCTAGCGCGTTTTCAATGGAACTGCCCCAATCTGAGCGGGATGAACCATACGGGAGTAGCGAACAGACATTCCAGGAGTAGTCTTGCAACGAGCCACTCATGCTCTCTCCACAAAGCCGACGAGTCGAGTCACATGAAACCTCGCTTCGAGGCACCTGGGTGATACCGTCCAGTCTCAGATCGCTCACAGAGCGTATCTGTCTAGGGGGCGGATATTCTGCGTGGCACTTCGCCACTACACGGTGCTCCCGGGATCACAGCGTTCTCGAAAGATAGTCATGTCAATGCGTTGGAGTCATACTCCCCTTGCACTGCCGTAGAGGAGCCGCACTCAGTACGCCATCACCATCTCCGAGGATCAGTGAACCACAGGCATGCGATCTACAGCACGGTGATCTGCCTGCCATAAGGTACTGACCACACCCAAGACCGAAGAGCCAGAAATCACTCCCGTTCAAAGATCGTCCACACACGACCTACCGCTAACGCGCAGCCACAAGCCATCGCCTGGCTCGACATACCACCATTGCACGTCGAGGCCCTGATTGCACTCGCCGCAACTCGGTAGTGACCCCAAGAGAGTGCATCTGCCAAAGTACAACAGTCTCTCTACGATGGCATCGAGCCTGGCAATCAAGATAGAGCCCCTGTGACCGAGCCGCTCGTAGCCTGAAAACACATCGTGGTCGTCCTCGCTGACGCGATCTTCACTCTCCAACACCACCCATCGACCAGCGAGACCCAACGGTATCCAGTTATCGAGATCGACCATTAAAGTGCAGCAATCTCCTTCGACCTCTCACAAGTACCTGTAGCACCACCGCACCTAACCGATCCGTCTGTTGAACTAGAGGTGAGGAGTCAACAGACTACAAGATCGTCCGCGTTAAGTTAGTACCCATTCAGCGTCCACTCTGGTGGCGGCTCTCACGAGAGACCGAGCGATGACTCATCATGGCCACCAATCAACTAGTCCCGAGCATTGTTAGCGGAGTACGAGTTCGAGAGCTCGCTGGAAGGCTTCTGGCGGCAAGTGACCACGCGTATGGAAGCTCCAGCTGTCGAAACTCCACTTCATCAGGTGAGCAATCGGCCCATTGAGAGTCAGGTCTCTCGTCCCGCCATAGAGCGAATCGGAGAGGATCAAAGTAGCGTTCACTCCCCCGCGATTCATGATGCAAAAAACCTCGGGGCAGTACGGTGGAACCTCACCACTACCAGTCACTTCGCTCCGGATCGCAGCGGCAGCTAGGTCCGCTTGATGTACAGCGATATGCCCTAATTTCGGCATAGAGAGAGCCGTTGCATCACCTGCACCAAAAATGTGTGGTTCGTCTAGGAACCGCATCTGCTCGTCGACCGGTAGGAAACCTGCTTCGTCGCCAAGCCCGGAAACTCGAACGACCTCAGAGCCAACATACGGCGGGATTATAATACTCAAAGATGATTCCAGCTGAGATCCGTCTGCGAAGGAGACGTGGTCGGCCCCAACCTCACGAATAACCTTCGAAGTGTGCACTTCTACTCCCATCTCTGAGAGCAGTGGGCCAACGACATCGTGAATTGGCGCCCCAACATCTTCAAAAAAGATCTCGGCCGGACTAAAAACCGTAATCGAATGAGGCACATCGCGGGTAGCCAATTCATGATGAGCCATGAAAGCCACCTCGCCAATGGGTCCTTCGCATGCAGCAAGAAGCATGGGTGCAGCTACACGCGTCCCCCACACGCTCGAAGCGGCGCCGGTGACGATGGGACCACCAGTGAAGTTATCTAGCGCACGCCAAAGTCGAGGAGCGTGCTCATCATCGCAGACCGAATAACCGAACTCTTCTAAGCCAGGGACCGCTCCATAATCTTTGTGGGCGCCCGTCACAATTGCGAGATAATCGTAGGAGAGTACTTCACCCCCAGCCACCGTCACCGTGCGGCGATTTGCATCAATATGCAAAGCCGCACCGTTAATGAGACGCGCACCATGACGACGGACCGTTGGAGCGAGTTCAAAACGAACGTGAGAGACCGGCTTGCCTGTGAGCGCCACCTCCACGAGCATCGGTTTAGCTAGGCTGGTGGTCCGAGGGTCGACCAGCGTGATATCCATCAACCGGTGCAGATGAAAAAGGAGACGGAGACCGGAGAACCCGCCTCCTAGGATCACGAGCTTTGGGCGAGCCTTCACGATAGTTCAGTTCTCCTCGAGACGCCTTCGAGTATTCCTCAACACTGCGTCCAAATCCCACCTTAGCACACCTGCCAAGAAGTTATCGTCGAAACAGTAGACCCCCGGTACTCGAACCGATCGACGTCCGATCAAGACCTCTTGGCCCAGATCTCTGACGCCACCCCGGTCTGCGAACCGTAAAGGTATTCAACTCCGATTACGTTCCATCTCAAATATTCGAGTTCTTTGCGCAGTGACGCTTGGATTCGCTACAGTTGACCACTTCAACACGCAGAATCGAATCTCGGTACAAGTCCATTGAATGAGGTGCCCCAAGGACAGACAATAGGCACCCGTTAAGCCAACCTACGATGTTGGTAGAAAGGATGTCACATTGGGAGCAACCAGGAGAAGGTTCACCCTCGAGTTCAAGACCGAAGCCGCACATCGGGTGATCGACTCCGGAAGAATCGTCGCTGACGTAGCCAGGGAACTCTCCATTGGCCAGGAAGCGCTCTATCGCTGGGTGAGAGATTGATCGCAGACGCCTGGAGGCGGCATCGGGTTCAGGCGATGCACCCCTCACCCCGGCCGAGCGCCAGGAGCTCATTCACCTTCGGCGCGAGTTGGCCGCGCTGCGCAAGGACAACGAGTTCCTGGGAAAAGCAGCGGTGTACTTCGCAGCCAAGCCACCAAGCAAG
>JBMFXG010000044.1:0-15612 GCA_049964535.1 Acidimicrobiales bacterium
CTCGGAGCGTCACATCCCAGCTCTTTACCCATCCTGCGAGGGTATGTGGTCTGAAGTCCGATCTCTCGCTCTCGAGGCACCGCCACAGTTCGCTCGAGATCCGCTGAAGATGCCGCGGACAGGAATGACTCGTCCCACTGTCCTCACGCTCCTTCAGCTACGAACATGGAAAACCCGCGAATCCAGAGCAAAGACCATCGCCTCCGCTCACAGAGTCTCCAACAGGCCCCAAAGCTTCGCTCTCCTCGATGCGACGCGAAGAGCAGAGAGGCCGCTAGCCATCTCACCGACTCCGAGCGTAGTCACGACGCGCTGTGATCGATAGACGGACCGACCGCGAATACCAAGCTGCATCACGACCGTCGGTATCGATAATTGCCAAAGGCTCTATCGCACTACCTCGGTGTCCCGGTCCGACCCACAAGAGCATCAACGAGCAGGGAGACCACCTCAAAAGTATCAAAGTTCGAACCATGGATCTGTCGGTAGTGACCAGCATCGGGGAGGTGGACGAATCCAGTTCGTTCTATCCCAAGGCGCGTCGCATGATGCTGCAGAAGATAGAAAACGAAGTTGCAGAGATAGCCTCCTGCATCGACGGATCGGCTCACCGCAACGCCTCCGGCCGCAAGGAGCGTTTCAAGACCATCCAGTGGTAGCGTGCTCGAGAGGAACTCCGGAGCCCCAGGTTGAATCTCACCATCGTGCACCAATCCCATAACATCTTGTGCACCGCTGTGAGAAGCATTGTGCGCCCGCTCCTCGAGCCGAACGGTCTCCGAGCTTCCCGCGAGACCGAGTGCTAGCACGCAGTCGGGATGCACCTCGTCCAGAACTACCGGTAGGTCTCGTTGAACCTCGACGTAGCTCGTCTGAAAGACGTGCGTCGCGACATTTGGATCAGCTGCCGTTCCGAGCTTGGCCACAGCTAGCTGAGTCGGGTTCTCAGCCCACTCTCCAAAGGGGCCAAAACCCGTAACCAAGATCTTTACCACCACACACCACCGACCTCTCGACCCTCTGACTACCTCCGACCCTATCAGCTCGTTTTGGGAGTCAACGTTCTCCCTCCCCGGCCCGAGTACGCAAGTCTCTTGGCGCCACAGTACCGTTCGCAAACGAACACGAGATCTCACAGATTGAAGGCTCGAGCGCTCGAGAGCGAACCACTGGAGCGCAATAAGACCCTGGAAGAGCGCGAGCGTGTCAGGGGGCGACCCTCACCTCTCGAGCGTCAGAAGAGGTGCCACACCTAATGCCCTAATGCGCACGATAATCGATGGTCTCCGGCCCGCAAGGTTGAAGCTACCGCTCGACTCCCTCGAAGTACCGCCCGCTTACGACCAAAGCACACTTCATCAGTGCCTCTCGAGGTTCTTGTGGGCCGAACGGACGAAAGAGACCCGTGAGGAGCTCACACCGAAGGTTCGAAAAAGTATAGCAAGAGTGCTATACCTAGGAATAAACCCTAGAAAATAGAGTCTGCTAGTCGAGATGTGGTAGATCGGGTAACCAACGCCGGAGGAACTGATCGAACAGTGGCACCGTGAAATCGATCTCGCCCCAACGCGGTGTGAAACATAGTGACTTCTTGAGCAGCCGATCACGAGTCGGCCCGAGAGCGGTCAGCGGTTTTTCAAGAAGTTTTGCAACCTCGGATGACCGAATCGGTCCCGGTGAGAGCTCGGCCATTGCGCGAAGGTAGGCTCGCTCAGCATCATTGGTCCGCCCAACGCGTACCCGGAAGAACCCGTCATCGAGCTGGGCTAGAGCGAGAGGCATGCACCGTTCAACGTCATCGAGCGTAATCTCCGGCTCCTCGGCGACATCCCAGGCCTGCTTTCCAAACTCCTGGAGGAAGTACGGGTAACCCATCGAAACCTCGACGATACGATCGACTGCCTGAGGAGTCCACGTTACCCCCTCGTCCAAGGCGGGAACCTCAAGAGCTTCACGCGCCTGGTCCCCTGTCAGAGAGCCGATGACGGGGTAGTTGAACATTCGCTCCGCATAGGACTTCGCCTCACCGCTCAGCGTCGCCAACGTCGGAAGACCAGCGCCAGCTACTGTAATTGGCAACCTGAGCTGCGAGGCGCGGTGAAGACCCATCACGAGCGCTTCGAGAGTAGCGAGAGCGACGTAGTGGAGCTCGTCGATGGTGATCAGAACACCAAATCCATGATCAGAGGCGACCTCTCCTACCTCAACCAAGAGGCCCGCTATATCCATCGAAAGATCTCCCGAGTCGGCGGGCCCAAGTACGGCTTCGATATCGAGTCCAATCTCTGGGCCATCAGGAAGTCGAAGAGAGAAGGCCTTGAGTACACCGAGTGCCCTTCGGACACGGTCCCCGATGCGACGTTTCGCATCCATAGCCAAGAGCACCCGACGAAGAGCAGAGACGAGCTTGCTCGGCAGCTCTCCATCCTCGCTCACTTCGATGTGTTCGTGAAAATATCCTCGAGCCTCTGCCAACTGCTCAAACTCATTCAAGAGCACGGTCTTCCCGACCCCCCTGAGTCCAGTCAGCATCAAAGTTCGCCCATCCCGGCCGAGGAGCAGACGCTGAAGGGCCACATCCATCTCTTCGATCTCACGGTCCCGACCAACGAGCGCTGGAGGGCGAGTCCCAGCTCCGGGGCTGTAGGGATTACGTACTCGATCCATAAGCTCCAAACTATAGAAGATTTCTGCAAGTATACGAAAATTTATATACTTTTACGTTGCTGGCAATCACAGAAGACAGCAGGCGACCATCAAGCTTGTACGAAGGCTCTCGACGAAGAATCGAACGATCCTACCGCTCGCATCAAACACGAGGAGCTGCCCAGATGGCGTGGTGCTCACACCCCGCTACAGGGTTGCCCGGAAGTTCGCCCAGAGATACGTACGTTCAGTACCCCAGAAGCGCCGAGATCCCTCAGTGGTCGTCCATACGCCCCGCCACTACCAAGAGCCTCACCTACAAAATCGCAGTACCGCCCGATGGACTGAGACCACAACGCTTAGGACACGAACGTTTGAGAGGGCGGACAGCAATGCAACGACCGTCCATCTCGTAACTCGTATTCCGCCGACTCACCACTTGAGGTGAGTTCCCAACAACCAGTACTTATCGATGGACGGATACTAGTGAGTGGGCCGTACAGGACTCGAACCTGTGACCCCTTGCGTGTCATGCAAGTGCGCTACCAGCTGCGCCAACGGCCCGTGGATGAACACACTAGCCGAAAATTCTTCCGAGTAGATCAACCAAGAAGGACTGCGCAACCTTTCCCCGCGACTGTCAAGCTTTCACGCCCGCCATCTCCTTTAGGTGTCATGCCACACACGCCACCATCAAAGACCACAACGAACTTCTCGCAACCCTGGACCGAAGGCAAAACGACCTCGACCTCATCGAGAGCCGAGTTATAGATCGTGACGAGAACGACGGCTCCTTGACCATCCGACGTCTGGGTTACGGTTGTCAGCGTGCCAGAGGGAGAGTCCGCCCACTCCTCGATACTCAAGGTACTACCAGCTGCGCTGTAGAACTCCACATCATCTTGAGACGGATCGAACGGCACCGAGCTCGGCGTCTCCCGAGGGCGATACCACCCCATCTCTGAAAAGACCGAGAGTCGCTTACGAAGAGCGACGAGAGACCCGATCTCGTCGACGATGCTCGTAGCTGGATCGTAACTCGTCCAAGTTATCGGAGCGTCGTGGCAGTACGCGTTGTTATTGCCGTCTTGACTCCGAAGGTACTCATCGCCATAGAGCAGCATTGGAACACCCTTCGACAGGACGAGACTCGCAATCATCGACACTGCAGCTCGTCTACGAAGGACCTCGACCGACCCGATCCTTTCGTTGGCCTGACCCTCCAGTATTGGCGCTAGGACCTCATCGTTTTGACCATCAGTGTTCTCCCAGCCATTCGCTTGGTTACGCTTGACCTCATAGCTCAACAGGTCGTAGAGGGTCATACCATCGTGACAGGTTAGGTAGTTCAAGCTGGCCGCTACGGACCGAGCTCCGTTATCGAAGATCTCCTGCGATCCGGACGTGCGCTGCGCAAATGCACCAAAGGACCGACGATCACCCGACCAGAAGCGACGAACGTCGTCTCGGAATCGACCATTCCACTCCCCTACCGTAGAACCGAAGCTCCCTATCAACTGACCTTCAAGAGTTGCGTCCCAGGGCTCTGTCACCACATATGCATCGCGCAACACAGGGTCCTGACCGATGCATCGAAACAGGGTCGAAGTCGCTCCGGCACTATGTCGGACCTGCTCGCCATCTTGCTCTTGACAGAGTGCAGCTCCAAGATCAAATCGATATCCATCGACACCGACCTCAGCGCGCCAGAACCGTAACGAGTCCATGACGACCTGGAGTCCGTGGGTGCTCGTAAGATTAAAGGTATTACCCGTTCCGGACCAGTTCACGTACTCCAACGTGCCCGGTTCAGTGAGGTAGTAGCTCGCCGTATCGATCCCTTTAAACGAGAGCGACGGGCCATCCTTGCCTCCCTCTGCGGTGTGGTTGTAGACCACGTCGAGAACGACCTCGATCCCAGCCTCATGAAGGTTCCGAACCATCAACCTGACCTGATCGAGCGTGGACAGCTCGCTCGTAGAGCAACGATAGCGATCAGTAGGAGCGAAGAAGGAGACAGGATTATAGCCCCAGAAGTTGGTGAGGTCACGCTGGGTAAGCTCGGGCTCGTCTGCAAAGGCAAAGATCGGGAGCAGCTCGAGCGTGGTCACACCAAGGCTTAACAGATGCTCGATAAATGGATCGCTCGCCACGCCAAGATACGTTCCTCGCAGATCACTCGGAATCATCTCGAACCGCTGAGTCGCACCTTTGACGTGCGCCTCGTAGACCACTCTTGACAGAGCAGTGCGTACGGAGAGGTCGCACCTCGACGGTTCGATCTGAGCCATCGTCGGCACCACGCCGACGCAGAGAGCGCCAGTAGCCGAATCGAGCTGATCTTGGCCCCTCGGTCCATTGAGCAGACGACCTACCAGTTGCCTCGCGTAGGGATCGGCAACAAGACACGATGCCCCTACAGGATAGAAAGGGGTTCCTGCATCGAATCTAGTCGAGACCAGGTAGAGCTGACCAGGCTCAACACCATCGATAGAACCCAAAAAGGAGCCATTGCCATGGTTCTCCAGAGCAACGCGGTCTCCATCTGGTGAACTTAAATCTGGTAAGAGAACGACCTCGACGGCGTTCGCAGCGGAAGAATAGACGTTGAAATCCACAGTTCCTCTTCTTGAAACCTTGGAGGCGACGAGCGGATTCGAACCGCTGTACAAGGCTTTGCAGGCCTCTGCCTAACCACTCGGCCACGTCGCCCAGAGCCATAAAGGTTAGTAACTCCGCTCTCGGTTCCGACCCCTCCCAAGAAACTCGCCACCTGAAAGAGTGTCAAAAGTTCACGTTGGTGATTTGCGCAATACCTGTAAGACTAGAAGAGTGACGTTGACCAAGAGAGCCAAAGTAGTCCTTGGGACCGCTGCCATCGTGCTCGTCGCAGCGACCTCCCTCGCCGCAGTTCCAGTCTCAACCCACCCCCATCCCTCGGTACCGCTCACCGAGCCTGCCGTTCCAGCCAAGCGAGACTTTGCCCCCCTTATCCCACCACAGGCAGTACCAGGGAACGTGATCAAGGCGCTCTACATCCCTAAGGATGCGAAACTTCTCGCGTGGATCAACTACGACCGCTCAACCGGTGCGTTCGACCGATCGATTGAACTCGACTTCCCCGGCACCGCCGATGAAGAGGCACGTTTCTTCGAATCGATGCTCACCCACTATGGATGGAGCATCTTGTCTACTCAGCCATCGGTTGCGGGCTCAGACATCTTGGCACGTCTCGCCGGCAGTGACGGCAACTACTGGGAGGTAGGAATCAAGACCCCTTTCCAACTCTCAGGAGCCCAAGCAAAAGTAGCAAAAACTCACGTCAAAGCCTCGCTGACTGGCATTACCGTTGAGGTCCGCCTGCTTCTCGTCGGAGACCAGTAACGATGGTCGGATCAGGACCACCACAAGATGCTCTCGCCTCTGCGATTCCGAAGCGCAGCTTCGACGTTATCGTGGTCGGATCTGGACCGTCAGGCTCGGTGGCAGCGTTGCTCTTGGCGCGATCGGGTCTCGAGGTCGCCCTCATCGACAAAGCAAGGTTTCCAAGAGATAAGGCTTGCGGAGACGTCATCGGGCCACGCGCGCTACGAGCCCTCGAGCGGCTAAAGATCACAACTCCAAGTGGCGAGCCGGTCGCATCGATGCAACTATCGTTTCCCAACGCGACCTTAGTCGAACTGCCCTCTGGCGGTGGACTCGAGTTCGACGGCGTTGGTCGTTCGATCCCCCGGCGTATCTTCGATCATCACCTTCATGAACAGGCGCTCGCTACCGGCGCGTTCGAGATAACCGCACGAGTTAGCTCTGTCGTCGCTCAGTCCGACGGCTCTTTTGTGGTCGAGGCCCAGGGTGACTCGACATCACCTCCGGGCTCATCATCGATCCATCTGCATTGTCGCTACATTATTGGAGCAGATGGTGCCAACTCGAAGGTAGCGAGCGATCTGGCACTCACCAACCCCTCCGAAGCGTTGTGGGGATTTGCCGTGCGTCGTTACATCCCAGCCACGGTCGGGCTCCCCTTGATCTCGTTACTTGACGGGGCAGATCTCGTCTATGCCGGTGACCCAAAACGGATCTTTCCCGGCTACGGCTGGGCATTTCCTTCTCCTGGAGGCATGGTCAATGTTGGCGTCGGTGTTGGCGTCGGCGGCGGCCGCAAGGGCTCCTCGCTCGCAACCAACTCGCTCACCGGCTACATCGACAAACTTTTCCACGAAGGTAACTTGGGACCGGTCGACGGAGAGCACGCTTCGAGCTCAAAACAACTTGGAGGGTGGCTCAAGATGGGTATGGCCGGGACGACCGGTGGGCGTGGAGGAGCGCTGCTCGTCGGAGATGCTGCGGGTCTCGTCAACCCTCTCCAAGGCGAAGGCATCGCCCAGGCCATCGAGTCCGCAAACGCCGCGGCCGAAGCGATTCTTCACGCCCGTTCAGATCCTTCGGTCCGCTACCGAGACTACCTCCTACAGCGCCACGCTCCCTATCAACATGCAAGCGCCTTCCTTCATCGCTATGCACTCACCCACGAACGTCGGGCGCTCATCATTCTCGCAGTCCTCTCAGGCCTCCCGTATCAGCACGCTATCGCCCAAGCGTGGGGACTCTATTGGAACGATCTCAGCGACGCGGCTGGTCCGATACCAGGCGCTCTCCTCGCTCGTGCTATGGGTCGCAGCATCGGACTGCTCCACAGCATCTCATCGTCGTACTCGAGAGCGCGAAGTCCTCTCACATTTCCCGCCTCGCACCCACCCCGAAATCACCGAAAGGCATAAGACGAACAAGCCCTCGAGCTTCAACGGCAATCGCCACGACGGTCTCCAGCTATGTGGTGCATCCGTTGTGCGCGCAGCGGGCTGTCACCGTCAGCGGACAAGGGTTCCACTCGCACACGTCTCGTCCCTGTAGCTGCGAACGATCAACCTGGCCCTCAGCGGACCAAGGATCTTCCTGCACCGTGACGGCCTTTGCGACCGCCCCATCCGCGCGGGAATAGTCAGACGAGCACTACGTTGCACTTGCTGTAGCCCTGGCGAAGAGCGTCGTACTCCTCCGAACCTCCTCTCCGCCTTCCATTCACAGCTAAAGGAGTTCTAGAAACGTGTCTACCGGCGAGCCGTCTATCCTTGCAATCTCCGGTTCACTCAGGCCAGAGTCCCTTAACACCATGCTTCTTCGTGCGCTTGCGGAGTTCGTACCGTCAACCATTCGTTACGAAGTCGTCAACGATATCTCCACACTGCCCTTCTACGACCAACGACTCGAGGTTGATCCTCCCTCATCGGTCCTCGACCTCCGCTCAAAGGTCCATGAAGCACATGCGCTGATCCTTGCATCACCGGAGTACAACTACTCCTATTCAGGGCTGCTGAAAAATGCGCTCGAGTGGCTCTCTCGTCCAGTCGGCAGCGCCGTGCTCGAACACAAACCGGTCGCCCTCCTCGGTGCTGCACCCGGCCTCTACGGCACCGTTCGAGCTCAGGCGCACCTGAGACAAGTGCTCCATGGAACCAACTCTGTCGTGCTCCGACGCCCCGAGGTCTATGTCAACGAGGCTTCAAAGAAGTTTGACGACGCCGGCAAGCTGATCGACCCCACCGCTCGCTCACTAGTAGAACAGCTCATTCACAACCTGCTCAGCCACCTTCCTGAGAACTTCGAAGCAGCGTAAGAGGGCTACCGCCTTCACGACCGATACGTACCAACGTCGAGGAGCTTCACTACAGCTTCTTCTGAGCGCAGAAGAAGCGGCCTTGAAAACCGGTTGGCCACACACTTTGCAGGTGACCGGTCTCAGAGCGAGACTTATCGTCTTTACCGGTAGCAGAAGCTTAACGTTACGTGCGATCTCGGGACTTGAGCGCTGCGACGCTCTCTGCGACTCAGAACTCCCCGGCGATAACTCGATCCCACTAACCCTGGCCTGCCTACGATGGAACATGGCGTAGGATCAAAGCGGAAAGGGGTGTTCATGTCAAAGATCTACGACACCATCCTCTTCGACATCGATGGGACGCTCATCACATCTGGTGATGCCGGTGCTACCTCATGGAGAGAGGCCTTCAACGAGATCTACGGGATTCCGGCAGATATCTCTGCGTTCACCGACACCGGAATGACCGACCCCGAGGTAGGTCGGAAGACCTTCCAGGCGGTTCTCGATCGAGATCCGAGCGACGAAGAGTTCCGCCATCTTCTCGATCGCCGCGAGTATCACCTTGTTGCCGCTATCGCCAACTCTTCTGGTTATCGCGTCCTCTCAGGCGTTGATCGCCTGCTTCCTCGCCTCCTCCAAGAGGGCTATCTCCTCGGGATCGTCACCGGGAATCTCGAAGGTGCGGCACACATCAAGCTCCACCGAGGCAATCTCAACCGATTCTTCGCCTACGGCGGGTTCGGCTCGGATTCGCCAGATCGAAAAGAGGTCACAAAGATCGCCATACAACGGGCCTCGCTCGTAAACGGAGCACCGATAGCACCAGAGGCCTGCCTCGTGATCGGCGACACTCCTCACGATGCCGAGGGCGCACACGGCGCAGGCGTCAAGTGTGTCGGGGTTGCGAGCCACAAGTTCACAGCTCAAGAGCTGCGAGACGGGGGTGCAGACTACGTGATTACCTCGCTCGAGGAGGAGCTGCCTCTTGATCGAGCTCTGTAGATCGTCTCCGCCTGGCGGCATCTCGCTCACAGGTTTACCGAACAACGACCGAATGCTCGCAAACGAGCCGAGATTATCGAGACCAGTACAGGTCCGCCGACTGAGGCCCAGTGCACCGATCAGTGCACTCCTGGCCGGCACTACCCAACTATCCAAGCACCGCACGACATTTCGATCGGGCGCTTCTGGAACTGTGGCGGATGAGCACACGACAACAACCCACCAACACTGGATCAACACTCCACAGCAGAAGTGTGTCTAATCAACAAGGAGCACCATCATGAACGATTCACAACCAGCAGACGATACGGCGCAGTGGGCAGCACTCGAGGCAGACGCTGAGCGTCTGCGATCAACCAGTCTGCGAGAGCTCTTTGCCGCAGACCCAGATCGCGCCAAGAGTCTTACGCTCGAAGCAGAAGGGGTGTACCTCGACCTCTCTAAAAACCTTCTCGATAGCGACGTCTTACGCCACCTCTGCGACTTAGCTCGAACGTGTCGACTTGAGGAGAAGATCGAGGCGATGTTTCGAGGTGACCGAATCAACATCTCAGAGGGCCGGGCGGTCTTGCACGTAGCACTTCGCGCACCGCAAGACCAGGTCATAATGCTTGATGGAATCAATGTCGTCACCGAGGTCCACGAGGTCCTTCGTGCAATGGAACGCTTCGCCACCTCTGTACGAGATGGCTCTTGGGTGGGATATAGCGGTCACCGCATACAAAACGTCATTAATATCGGCATCGGCGGATCCGATCTCGGACCAGCTATGGCGTATGAGGCGCTCCGAGCCTACAGCGATCGCTCTCTGACCTTTCGATTCATCTCCAACGTCGACGGCGCCGATCTCCTCGAAGCGACGAATGGTCTCGATCCGGCGGAGACACTTTTCATCGTCTGTTCGAAGAGTTGGAATACTCAAGAGACTCTCACCAACGCAGATGCTGCGCGATCGTGGATTCTCAAGCACTTCCAAGGCGATACTGCAGCCGTCGAGCGACACTTCGTTGCTGTCTCCACCAACGCTCAAGGTGTCGCTGACTTTGGGATCAATACCGACAACATGTTCGGTTTTTGGGACTGGGTAGGAGGACGATACTCCTTTGAATCCGCCGTCGGACTCTCCCTCATGATCGCCATCGGCCCGGAGAACTTTTCTGCACTCTTGCGAGGACTGCATCGAATCGATGAGCACTTCCGTTCAGCCCCAATCGAGGAGAACCTACCCGTCCTTCTTGGACTCGTCTCCGTGTGGTACAACAACTTCCACGGTGCTCAGAGTGTTGCTGTACTCCCTTACAGTCGATATCTCTGGGATCTTCCCGCCTATCTGCAGCAGCTTGAGATGGAGTCGAACGGAAAGCACGTCGACCTACATGGAGAGACGGTCAGCCTTCAGACCGCTCCAGTTATCTGGGGAGCAGCCGGTACGAATGGACAGCACGCCTTCTACCAACTCCTTCACCAGGGCACCAAGCTGATTCCCGTAGAGTTCATTGGATTTTTCCGTGCGATCGAGCCACATGGGGAACAACACGAACTTCTCATGGCCAACATGTTTGCACAGGCCGAAGCGCTGGCCTTTGGCAGAGGAGAAGAGGAGCTCCGCTTGAGTGGGAGTACGGAGAGCCAGATACCCCATCGAGTCTGCCTCGGCAATCACCCTACGACCTCGATCCTCTTCGACCAGCTCACTCCCGAGACGCTCGGTGAGTTGATAGCACTCTACGAGCACCGTGTCTTCACCGAAGGTGTCATCTGGGGCATTGACTCGTTCGATCAGTGGGGCGTCGAGCTTGGCAAAGTGCTCGCCAAAAAGATCGAACCTGAACTCACCGATACCGGCGAGGTAGACCTCCAGCACGACTCATCTACGAATGCTTTGATCGAACGATACCGGAGCATCCATGGCCGTCCCAATCACTGACCGAGCCTGCGAAACAATCTAAGGCCGCGATATCTGGCGCTCTTCGAAGCACCCGAACAGACTCTACGTGAGCTATCAAGGTGGCGTGACTGCGTTCGTCACGAGTCCGGCTTCACCTCTAGGAGCGGTCGAGCTTCATCGAGCAGTACCCCAAAGACGATCTCTCGACGCTCAAGATCTGTCACGTATCCTCGCTATCGATCATGTGCACCGAATCGAGAGGATACTTAGCTCAATCACCCCTGAGAGAACTCGCTTCCCAGACAAGTACTTACTCATACAAATATTTACTCATACAAATATTTACCTAAACGAATAGTGGCAGAGTACAATGACACAGCTATGGAAGTTTCGTCTCGAGAGCGTTTGATCGACGCCATCACCAGTGCAAGTCGAGCGCTCGTCGCCATCTCCGCACGTTCCCTCGAAGGAATCGGAGAGGAGGTTACGCTGACCCAGTACCGAGCACTCGTCGTACTTGCCAGTCGCGGTCCTCTGACCTTGACGGAGTTTGCTCGCTACCTCATGAAAACTCCGGCCACCGCGAGTCGTACCGTGGACCGCCTCGTCGCGCGAGGACTAGTCACTCGTCAGAGTTCTAGCGATGACCGCCGCCAAGTTGAGCTCCAACTATCCCAAGAAGGTGCCGACCTTGTTCACAGTGTCACGCTGCGTCGGCGAGACGCTATTGCCGAGGTGCTGCGGTCGATTCCCGCAGAGACACTCGAACCCCTCGCCAAGGTGCTGGAAGACTTTTCAACTGCAGCAGGTGAACTACCTGAACAGGAGTGGTCTTTGGGATGGGAGATCGATCAATGGCGCACGAGCGCCCAGGCCACCCTTCATGGAGGAGAGACAGGTCGAACACTATGAGATCCCTACTCGAAACATTTCGTGAGTTCATCAATCGATCGTCGTACACTGTGCGGTGGAGCATCCTCGGCGTACTCTTAGGGCTGATAGCGGGAGCCGGAGCAGTGCTTTTCTATAGCGTGCTCCAACTTGCGACATCGCTCTTTCTTGCGCATCTCGGAGGGTACCACGTCCCCACCCCCGCCGGTGAAGGGAACTCCCACGGATCATCCACCTTCGTACACCCGATCTTGATCCCTCTCATCGTCGGTCTCGGCGGCGCTCTCGCAGGAATCTTGGTCTTCACGTTCGCTCCAGACGCCGAGGGTCACGGCACCGACGCAGCGATTAAAGCAGCGCTCCACGAACCATTCGGCATCAAAGTTCGAACGGTGATCGTCAAGATCATTGCATCTGGCCTCACCATAGGATCCGGAGGATCTGGGGGTCGGGAGGGTCCAAGCGGCCAAATCAGCGCAGGATTTGGCTCTCTCCTTGCTCGCGTGCTCAAACTCAGTCCAAGCGATGCCAAAACCGCTGTCTCCGTTGGCGTTGGGAGCGGAATTGGAGCGATCTTCGGCTCGCCACTTGGAGGAGCAGTACTCGGTTGCGAGATTCTCTATCGAGAAGACTTTGACCCAACACCGCTCGTGCCGGGCTTCATAGCATCGTTCGTCGCCTATGCCGTCTTCGCTAGCTTCGAGGGATTCTCTCCACTCTTCGGCATCGTTCACCCCTACCAGATGCACTCGGTCTGGATCATCTTCGCCTTCATAGCGCTCGGAATTCTCTGTGCTGGATTCGGAATCTTCTACCAAAAGTCCTTCTACGGCATCCAAGGTGTCTTCCATCACCTCCCACTCCCTCGCTGGGTCAAGCCAGCACTCGCCGGTCTCGTGGTTGGGGCAATCGGCCTTGCCGTGCCCGAGGTGCTCGGCACCGGTTACGGTTGGATTCAGCGACTCTTTACCTCCCAGATCTCAACGATTCCGCTCTTGGTCATCATCTTGGTGCCCTTCCTCCGCATTCTCGCCACCGGTCTCTCCATCGGATCGGGAGGATCTGGGGGTATCTTCGGACCTGGAATGGTGATCGGGGGCTTCGTCGGCGGGGCGTTCTGGCGCGTCCTACATCCATTCATCCCTGCTCTCGGCCACGATCCGGCACCGTTCGTACTAGCGGGAATGATGGCGTGCTTCGGCAGCATTGCGCGAGCTCCCATTGCGGTAACGATCATGGTCATGGAGATGACCGGCTCCATCGGCGTCGTCATTCCCGCCTTAGCAGCGATCGCCACAGCATCACTCTTGATCCATCGCTATGGAGGTTCCATCTACGAAAATCAAGCACAGAACCGAACGAGCGTCGACGCAGAGAGTTCGTAACGTACTACCTGAATCGAACACACACCAGTGCTCTGCGCGCTACACGCATTCGACGAGGGCGCCGACAGGTGCTATGGTGACCTCGAAGAGCCGAAGGAGACGATGTGCAATACTATCCATCTGGAGATCAGTACGAGATTGTGTATGAGAGCCAGCGAGCCGTCATCGTAAGCGTTGGCGGCGGAGTTCGTCGCTACGATGTTGCAGACCGACCAGTCTTCGACCCCTACGACCTATCTGCACTGTGTGATGGAGCTCACGGTACCGCCCTCATTCCCTGGCCAAACCGACTCGAAGATGGTCAGTACAGCTTTAACGGCACGTCGTACCAGGTCCCCATCACCGAAGTCGATAAAAACAATGCCATACACGGCTTCCTTCGCTGGCAGTCCTTCGACCTCAAAGACCAGAGCGCCCAAGCAGTAACGGTCGGTACCGTTCTCTACCCGTTCCCTGGATACCCCTTCATCCTCGAGGTCAAGATCGCCTACTCGCTCAGCGAGAGTGGACTTGAAGTTGCAACCACGGCGACGAACCACTCAGAGGCACCATGTCCCTACGCCACCGGCCACCACCCCTACCTCTCCCCCGGAGCAGACACCCTCGTCGATGAGGCCACTTTGACCATTCCTGCCGCAACGAGGATTCTGACCGACGAACGACAGCTACCCATCGGCAACGAATCAGTTCAGGGGACCGAGTACGACTTCCAGAACGGGAAGAAGATTGGACCACTCGCCATCGATTACGGATTCTCAAATCTGAAGCGCGACGGCGATGGACGAGCTTGGGCACGGCTCGATGGTACCGACGGTAAAAGTGCTGAAATCTGGGTCGATGCTCACTACAGCGTGCTCGAGATCTATACCGGCGACACGCTCGCACCAGATCGCCGACGACGTGGACTTGGCGTAGAACCGATGACCTGCCCCCCTAATGGACTCCATAGCGGAGAAGGCGTTATCGTCATAGAGCCACACCAGTCAGTCACCACGACCTGGGGCGCGAGGCTTCAGTGACGGCAGCTCCGAAGCGTACTAGCTCGCCAGACGATCTCCCAGCAGACGTACTCGTCATCTTCGGTATCACCGGTGATCTCGCAAAGAAGATGACCTACCACTCCCTCTACCGCCTCGAGGAAGGACATCACCTCAACATACCGATCGTCGGGGTGGCCATGGATGCGATCTCGACCGAGGAGCTTCGAGCGACCATAGCACAGCACCTCAATGCCGCGGGAGGCGTCACCGAGAAGGTCTGCCAACGTTTGCTCGACCGAACGACCTACATCTCCGGGCGATTCGACGACGAAGACACCTACACGAAGTTACGAGCGGCCCTGACCGATCGAGCCCGCCCGCTCTACTACCTTGAGGTTCCACCTGCACTGTTCTCCTCCGTCGCACACGAACTCAAAGCTCATGGACTCACAGACGGCGCTCGGATCCTCTTCGAAAAGCCCTTTGGACACGACCTCGAATCAGCGAAATCACTGAACGCCGAGCTCCACAGCGTTCTCGACGAACGCCAGATCCTCCGGATCGACCACTTCCTTGGCAAGCAGCCCCTGCGCGACCTCCTCCAGCTTCGCTTTGGCAACTCAGTTCTCGAACCTCTCTGGAACCGAGATCACGTCGCCTCGGTACAGATCACCATGGCCGAAGACTTCGGAGTCGAGGATCGAGGAGCGTTCTACGACGCAGTCGGCGCGACCCGAGACGTAGTACAAAATCACCTCCTCCAGATCGTGGCGCTCACCGCCATGGAGGCACCACGTTCCTCTTCTTACGACGCGCTCTGGGACGCCAAGGTCGAAACGCTGAAGTCGGTCCAACCCGTTTCTCTCGCACACTGCGTCACTGGACAGTACAAGGGCTACCACGACGTCGTGGGGGTCGCAGCGGGTTCAAAGACCGAGACCTACATCGCATTCCGATTAGACATCCCGACCTGGCGATGGGCCGGAGTCCCGTTTTTCCTTCGAGCCGGCAAGGCTCTCTCTCAGAGAGTCACTGAGGTTCGACTCATCCTACGACGTCCACCAGAGCTCCCGTTTCTCCCCATCGCCAAAGGCAGACCCCCAAATCAGATCGTCATGCGAGTCGATCCAGATCCGGGCCTGCGTATCGAGCTGCTCT
>JBMFXG010000045.1:0-15273 GCA_049964535.1 Acidimicrobiales bacterium
GCTTGCCGTCTAGCTTGTCCAATACCTCGAGCGAGCCGAGGTTCTCCGTTACCTGGGCGACCGACGAAGCACCAGTGATAACAGAGGAGACTCTCGGATTAGCAGCGCACCAAGCGATTGCAAGCTGTGAGAGCGAACAGGAGAGTTCTCCTGCGATCTTGGCCAATTCGGCTACCTTCGCATTGCGGACGGGATCGGTCAGTGAGTCCTTGAGCCAACTGTAACCCGGAAGAGTTGCTCGTGAGCCTGCAGGGATTCCATTGAGATACTTACCGCTCAAGAGCCCAGAAGCCAGCGGTGACCAGATCGTCAGTCCTAACGAGTAATCGTCGTAGAGGCGGGCGTACTCGTTCTCCACGCGATCACGGTGAAACATGTTGTACTGAGGCTGCTCGACGACGGGCTTGTGCAGGTGATGTCTCTCGGCGATCTCATAGGCTGCACGAATCTCCTCCGCAGACCACTCAGAGGTACCCCAGTAGTGGGCCTTATGCGAAGCAATAATCTCGCTGAGTGCGTAGACCGTCTCCTCGATCGGTGTCTCTGGATCAGGACGATGGCAGTAGATGACATCTAAGGTGTCAAGTCCAAATCGCTCCAGGGAAGCATCTACGGCCTCAACGAGATACTTACGATTCAGCGTGTTCTTCGAGTTAACACCGTCGTGGATGCCCCAGAAGAACTTTGATGACACGACGTAGGAGTGACGGGGCCAGCCCAAACGCTTGATCGCCTCACCCATAATGCGCTCGGACTCTCCTCCGGCATACGCCTCTGCATTGTCAAAGAAGTTCACTCCACCTTCGTACGCTGCGGCCATCGCCTCAACGGCGAGTCCGGTATCCACTTGGGTACCGAAGGTGACCCATGAACCTAGTGAGAGTACGCTGACTTTGAGTCCAGATTTTCCTAGTCTTCGATAGAGCATTCTTTTTCCTCTTCCTTCTTCGCGTTTGTCTCAGTTGTGTCTCTTCAAACTGCTCTGCCTGAATAGCCCTCAGTGACCGAGAGCTCTCAGAGCACGGTGGCAAATCCGGTCCACCTCTTGGAGTCGACGATGTCGAATCAGGGTTCGACGTAATCCCCCAAGAGTGCTCGGTGAGACGTCAACACGGAGTAGACAGATGTCTACCGAGTGCCATCGCAAGTGTAGTGCCTGGGAGGACGTTTTGGGACCTGAGAACCAACCAAGCTGACAAGATTTGGGCCTACAAAGGCCTTGCGAGTGGGGGACTACACTCGGCTGACGGAATGTTCAGTCGGCAACGCTCTCAGTCTCTTTGGTATCATGGCGCAAAGCCAGCCAAAGTTCGTGCCTTCGATTGGCACACTGCCTTCTCTCGGTCTTCTCGGCACCGTGGTCTCGTTCGAGGCGCTTCGATTCTCGTCGTCGCTCTCGTTTTTCTCGCACTCGACGCCGCTGGGTCCGAACCGCTGTCGATCTCGTCGTCGAGTTCACACCTGCAACGGTCGACCGTCTCAGTTCAGCGCTCTGGCGATGCTACCACGAGCTCATTCGAACTTCTCTCACGCCACTCTCTTAGGGCTGCGCATCGAAACCGACGGAAGGTTGGTGACTCTCACAAGCGCGGCCTCCCGAGAGTGGTATCTACTCACGTTCACTCCGGCACTCCTCCTTTCACCCTCGGTCACACTTTCATCGACTTTCGCCCGCATCCAGAGACTCCAACGACCAACGCTCCGTATACTCAGCTTCTCTACGCTCCGTTCAACAGGACGCCAATGGTATCGGGCGCTCCGAGCTCACAAGGTGTCTGGCAACCTCTCGGTAGAGATCTTGGGGCAGGTTATCCACTCTTTGAGACCCAAGTCACACCAGCCGTCGGGGAGCCTCCAGTGGCGGTGGTCTGGATAAATCAGCGGGCCGCTTCGCTCCAGCTCTACGCGGGGACGAGTCAGCCAGGCGGGACTTGGCCGAACCAAGGTGGAGTGCAACCTTCGCTTCAGACGTCCCTCCTCGCAGCGTTTGAGGGTGGGTTTCAATTCGCAGTGGCGAACGGGGGATGGTACGCAAACGGTACGACGGCCATTGCGCTTCGCAGTGGAGCGGCCTCGATCGTAACCTATCAGAACGGCACGATCAACATTGGTGCCTGGGGAAGTGACGTTACCATGACGCCGCAGGTGACCGCGGTTCGACAGAATCTCGATCCGCTCGTAGAGGGCGGATCAGTAACGCCGTTGGCAGCAGTAACTCCGCTGACAACCTGGGGCTACTCCCTCGGTAATCTCGTGTATACCTGGCGCTCGGGGCTGGGTATCACAGCGAACGGCGATCTCATCTGGGTTGGAGGGCCCGGACTCTCTCCGGTAACGCTCGGGCAAACGCTCGTCTGGGCCGGTGCGGTGCGAGGCATGCAGCTTGACATCAACCCCGATTGGGTCAACTTTGCTACCTACCAGACCGTCGGCGCTAGTACGATCGGGACGAATCTCCTCCCCGGCATGTATTTCCCTCCGTCTCACTATATCGGTGGATTCTGGCGAGACTTCGTCGCGGTGTTTGCGCGACCCCAACGGGCGCTTCCCTAGACGTCTTCTTCCACTCACGGCTTCGGAGCCGACCGTACAGTGCGCGCACCTATGTGGTGACGACGGGGAGAAGCTCCACTGAGCCGTCAAGGAGCTCGGTGGAGATCGAAGCCTTCAACGCTATCGGCGTTGCTCTCCCTTGCAAACACACGTATCGAAGACTTATTGCTCGTGATCACGGCCTTACCGTTCAACGGCACCGAGAGAGATCGACTCTTTGAGATCGTTGGGTAGGTTGTAAGCGATAAACAGCGAGGGCGAGCTGCAACAAGTCCTCGGCCGAGAATCGAGAAGAGCGGTGCTGCGCCGTCGTGGTCACCAATGATCTCCGAGCGGTCCTCTTCTCATGCGATCACAGCTTCGTGGTGCAATCTTGAATCGCCCACAAACACGCGTTTTCGTGCACCGATCGTACCTCAGTACTGTGTTAGCCTGCAGATGTGATGCTGGTGGTATCACTACCAGGGTTGACGGATCGTCGCTGACAGTCAGGAGTAAATAAGCTATGTCGTATCGGCCATCGCTACCCACCGAACTCGATCTGGCGTGGACCAGAGAGATATTTCGTCCTCTTGAGATTCTTCACGACGTCATCTACTTTTCACCCCACGTACGAACCGCTTTTCAGGCCATCGGAACCACCTCTCGCTGGATGACCTACTTTGGAGCGAGAAGCGCTCCGCTCGGTGCGGCCTCTGCAGAGCTGGTCGAGGCTACGTTCTACAACTTCAAGCCCGAGATGATCGCACGCTACGTTCCCGCTCTGTGGGAGGTCATCACTCCTGACGAATTCTGCTCACATCGGCAACGAATTGCAGCAGATGCGCTGACGACCGATCATCCCGAAATCGGAGAGTTTCCGTTGCCACTCCTTGAACTCCTTGAGGAGGCCGTCTCCAGGGCAGAGGTCGGCGGACTTCCACTCTTTAGTGGCAATCGAACTCTGGTTGCACGCCGTGATGGAACCCGAGTAGAGCGACTTTGGAATGTAGCTACTGCCATTCGTGAACATCGTGGCGACGGACACGTTGCATCCTTGTTGGTCGGAGGTATCGATGGCCTCTCCGCCCATCTGCTCCGTGGCTCTTCAGAGCGTCTCTCAAAGGAGATGTTGACAACGGTTCGGGGATGGGAGGACTACGAGATCGACCAAGCGATTGAAGGACTGGTTGCCGATGGCCTCCTGACTAACGGAGGTGAGCTTTCAGAACGAGGTCGTGAGTTACGACAACGCATTGAACACGAGACCGATCGCACGTCATTTCGACTCTTGCACTTCGTTCCCGATGAGCAGAGAGCTGAGATCCTCGACGCGCTCCGAAAAGCCGCTGCTCCTATTCCCTCTGTCCTTCACGATAGGTAGCCTTGAGCACCAGCGCTCTATAGCTAGTGCTCTCTTTCGGTGCCTTCAAGTCGTAAGGTTGCCTGAGAGTGAGTGTTCTCGTAGTCCCAATTGAGGTGTTCGCACCATGCCCTCTCTTCGGTCCTATCTTCAGATCGGTAACCAAAGAACCGATAGAGCTTTCATGACCACCTCATCATCTCGGTTTCGCAATGCGACAAAGAGCATCGCTCGAAGTGACTCGCTTCCCTACGGTGGGGTCCTAGAGTACCTACCTGGGCTCATACTGCTTGCGACCCCGGATCACGATGCGACGATCGTCTACCTCAACAAAGCTGCTCGAGAAGGCTTCGCAACACTTCGCGAAGAGTTCCGTTCGGTGCTTGGTGGAGCCGATGTTGGTGACGCGCTTGGGGGATCTGCACACCGCTACCACCGGAATCCGTCCTATCAGCGCTCTGTACTAGCGAAGCTGAAAGACGCTCGAGTCACAGAGCACACCACTTCGCTCGAGGTTGGGCCTATGACCTTTTCGTTCACGCTCATACCGCTATGGAAGGACCAATCTCGCTCTGAGCTCGCATACTGGATGGCCGTCCTTCGTAACGTCTCCTCAGAGCATCAAGTGGAGTATCAGGCCGAGGTGTTGACGAAGACCACGCGTTTGCTCGGGGAACAGGTAACGACCTTGGCGTCAGCGACGGAAGAGATGTCGATTACGGTCTCAGAGATAACGACCTCTGCCCATGGAGCGACGAGTCACGCCGAAGAGCTCACGCAGCGCTCTGAGGCCGCCCGAGGGTCGGTCGAAGCTGTAGCACACTCCACCACTGTGATCACGTCCTCCATGGCGGAGGTCAAAGAGATCATTGAGGAGCTCGAACGAGAGACACAAGATATCGATGCAACGATTGCCACAATTACCGGTATCGCAGCGAAAACGAATCTGCTCGCGCTCAACGCAGCCATTGAAGCCGCACGGGCGGGGGAGGCGGGTAGGGGCTTCGCTGTCGTAGCAGAAGAGGTACGATCGCTCGCAACGCTCTCCGCAGAGTCGGCACAGACGATCACCGAGCGAGTTCGCTCGATCCGGCGTGCAACTGCTGCAGTCTCCACATCGATAGCCTCCGCCACCGCTGAGGTGCAGCATGGGGAAGAGCTTGTCCGTGAAGCCGAACTCTCCTTCACGTCTATGTACGAAGATATCAACGCCATCGCTGGAATGATCTCGCAGATCGCTCAGGCCTCCGACCAACAGTCCTTCGCTGCCCAAGAGTTAGCATCCTCTACGCTAGCGGTAAAAGATCTCGCCGAGAGTTCCATGACCGCTATCGCAGAGCCGACAAAAGTGGCATCGAAGCAAGCGAGCGCAGCAACCGATCGATTCAGAGCACTCGGTAATGAGAGCTCATCGACCTTGAAAGCTCCCGCCACCGGTCACCACTTGTGAACTAACGACACAACATCATCTGGGAGCACATCTGGGAGCATCTCACTGAGATGTCGCACCCCCCGATCGATACTGTGGTAGGTAAGGGAGGCTGCAGCTCACGGCTCTCATTGCGATCCGCGTCCGTACCCTGCAACTACCCACAAAATGCGAACCGGGCGATAGTTACGGTAGGCGGAGATCGTTTTCGAAGCGACACTACCTCGAGATAAGGTAGTTTCGCTCGGGACGCTTACGGCTTTGCGACTCTCCACTTCGACGATGCCGGTATCTTCGACGCGTCGACACGCTCTACGAACTTTCGAGCTATCTCCTGAACCTCTTCTAGCAGACCTTGAGAGAGGGTTGTCGGCTCCAGTCCAAGCTCTAAGAACTGACGATTTTCAACGATGAGATCGTTCTCGTCGGCTTCAACCCTTGGGTTCTCCAGGTGTTCAATCGGAGTATCGGTGATATCAGCGATCAACTTTGCAAGGTCAATAACTCGGAAGGTCTCCGTTACCTGATTAAAGATCGTCGGCCGATCCCCACTCCGGGGTGGATTGAGGCAAGCAAGCTCGATGCATCGCACGGTATCACGAATGTGAATAAAGGCACGAGTCTGCCCACCGCTTCCATGAACCGTAAGCGGATAGCCAATAGCGGCCTGCATAAGGAATCGATTGAGTACGGTACCGTAGTCACCGTCGTAGTCGAAGCGATTGATCAACCGCGGATGACGTTGGGTCTGAGGAGTCTGAGTCCCCCAGACGATACCTTGATGGAGGTCGGTGACTCGCACGCCGTCATTTTTGGCATAAAAGGCAAAGATCAGCTGGTCTAGAGTCTTGGTCATATGATAGACCGAACCGGGATTGGCTGGATGCAAGATCTCACGAGCCAGATCACCCTCTGGGGTATCAACTCGTACCTCGAGATAACCTTCAGGGATCGGCGCGGTTCCTGACCACCCGTAACCGTAGACTCCCATCGTACCGAGGTGAATGACGTGAGTATCGAGCCCAGCCTCCACAATGGCACACATGAGGTTGTGCGTACCGCTCACGTTGTTGTCCACGGTGTAACGCTTGGTCTTAGGCGACTTCATCGAATACGGAGCGGCCCGCTGTTCGGCAAAGTGCACGACCGTGTCGGGGGCGAACTCCTTCAGAACCTGTAAGAGCCGGTCGTAGTCGTGAGCGATGTCGAGTAGCTCGAAACCGATCGTACGACCTGAGACCTGCGCCCATGTGGCGATCCGTTCAGAGAGCGGAGCGATTGGTGTCAAAGACTCAACCTCAAGGAGAACGTCTATCTGGCGACGAGAGAGATTGTCAACAATGAGGACCTCATGACCGGCTTCCGATAGATGGAGCGATGTCGGCCATCCACAGAAACCGTCGCCCCCGAGAACCATGATCTTCATTAACCGTCTCCTCCATAGCAACTCGACCACCGAGCGTACCTGACTCTACCACGATCGATCCGAAGAGAGCCTTACCTAACTCTTCGTGAGCGAAAACTAGTCCAAGCTCTAATCTTAAACTAACCTGAGCGTTACGTAGGATGATTATGAGAGTAAAGTTGAGAAACCCTAACAGTTTCCTCATACTCTGCGACCTTCCGGTTGCTCAGTTCGCATCAAAGAGCCACATCGACCTCTGGTTGCTGATTCGGGGTCGCCTCGGTCTCAACCATTGCTACTACTCAGCTCATGCACACCGTGGCTAGGGCTGCGGAGCTCATTTGGGTCACTACGCAACGAAGACGCAGCGAGGAGAGATGTCAGAGATAGTGCTGATCGTGGTGCCTACGGGTCGAGCCGACCTGGCGTAACTCCTACGGCGACTGGGAGTTCATGCGACTGGGACCACTGCGAGTATGAGCCTGGGAAGAGTCGGGGACGAAGGTTGAATGCATGCTCGAACACCAAGATCGTATGACAAGCTGTCACTCCCGACCCGCAGCTCGCGACGAGCGAACTCTCGTCAAGCTCCGATCCAAGCATCTCTGTAATCGTGCGTTGCAGCTCGCTGTCTGGCCGGTGTAGACCACCAGGCTCTACAAGGAACGAGCTTGAGGGTAGCGAAAACGCTCCAGGAATATGTCCTGGTCGTGGGTCTATAGGCTCGATCTCTCCGCGATACCGAGTGTGATCTCGAGCATCGGTGAGGATCAACGCTTCGCTACGAAGACCGCTGGCCAGCGCCGAGATCGTGATGGTCCCTTTCGCAAAGCTAGCGTCGGGAAGGACCAGAGTACTTTGGGAGCTCTCGTGACTGAAGATATCAGTCGTAAGCGGTCCCTGCCAAGCCTTGAGCCCGCCGTCGAGTACCGAGCAGTCCAGTCCTAACTCGGTCGCCATCCACCAGAACCGAGATGCCACGACCCCGCCGGCGTCGTCATACGCTATGAAGCTATCGCTCAGATCGAGCCCAAGATCGCAGAGGGACTGCACAAAGGTCTTGGGGTCGGGGAGTGGATGTCGACCCTCTCCTGTGCGACGATGATCTGAGAGGTGTCGATCGAGGTCGATAAAGATCGCGCCCGGTATGTGTCCTCGACGGTAGGCCTCGGAGCCATCTGATCCGTTGAGATACCATCGACAATCTAAGAAGGTGACCTGAGGCTCACTGAGTCGTTGGAGCGCGTCCGAGGGAGTAACGAGTGTGTGGTGTCTGCGTTCCGTCATGCAATGGAACTCTAACTCACCGGAAGTGTGGCTACACCCGCGTTGGGGCCATTGATCTTCGTTGAGACTTCGAACTCTAGCGGTGGCGACCGATGTACAGTCGGCAGTTGTTCCTTTCTAAGGGCGCTCGTTCAGCCCCGAAAATCCGACCGTAGGTCCGCCGCGGTCTCGGTCTAACCGGACACCTCTCAACCGTATCTTCCGATGGCCAAGTAGACGACTCCCGCGTAGGTGAACTGCCACAACTCACCGAGAGGAAGAGCTCTGAGGTCAGTCTCCTGTTCATTAGGCAGCGTTATCCCATCACGTCGACTGAAACGGCATGTGGAGAGCGCCTCCAGAGAGACCGACGCTGCTGTACGAGCAAAGGCAGGTCAAGATGGGGCAGCTGAAGGAGCCCTCTGCACGCATCCATACCTACGCTCGAAGTCGGTTCGGTTGCCCTACGGATAGCTAGGAGCTCCCTTGGGCGGTGATAGCCAAGGATCTCATCTCAGAAACGGCCGCCTTCAGACCTGCGGGGTGACGAAAGAGTGCCGAACCTGCTACGAGGTGGTTCGCACCGGCAGCTACGATCTCGCTGACCGTTTGCGCCGATATCCCTCCGTCGACCTCGATATCGATCGCAGCACTCTGACGCATGGTCGCCACCGAGGCAACTTTTCGCTTCATCTCGGGTAGGAACTGCTGTCCGCCAAACCCTGGATTCACTGTCATAACCAAGATCAAGTCGACGAGGTGATACTCGTACTTCAAAGCATCTTCAGGTGTAGAGGGATTGAGGGCCACGCCAACACGTCCCCCTGCGGCGCGGATCGCCGTTAGTGTACGGTCGAGGTGCAGCGTTGATTCGGCGTGCACAATGATGAGATCACAGCCGGCCGCCAGGTACTGTTCAAATGTACGTTCCGGCTCTTGAATCATGAGGTGAGCCTCAAAGGGTAGGGACGAGTACTTTCTCGTGCTCGCAATGACGTCGGCACCGAAGGTCAGATTTGGTACGAAGTGACCGTCCATGACATCAAATTGAATCTTATCGACGCCGGCCTCCTCGAGCCGCTCAACCTCTTCTCCAAGGGCCGCTAGGTTTGCTGGAAGAACCGACGGGACAATCTGGATCTCTCGGTGCATCTGCCTCCACCTTCTGTGGGGCGGCCGTTGCGATCCCCCTCGGGTCGACGCACAACACGACCACCGTCGCTAGCGCCTTCCGTTGCTCGCAACAGCCGCCATTGGACCCCCTCTGATGCTGTTAGAGTAGCACCTCGATTCGTTACGGTCGGCAGGAGGTAGGCGTTGTGCAACGCTGGTCCATCTTCTCGGACTCTGTGGTGCGCTCGACACACGATGAATGACTACCTCAGCAGCATGGGGCGAGGTAGACACTGGGCGCCAAGGGGGCGCCCGATGCGGGGAAGACCGTGGTAGTTCTTCTCGATCTCAACCCTTGCAAGTAGCGCCACCGCACCGGTTACTCTCCCCGAACGAGACGATCCTACTCCAACGTGGTACTTGATTGACCACGAGGGCGACAACGGTTGTCAGTTGGTGACTCTGCCACCTTTGGAGGACCGAGCTACGGCGTCAATGCAATACGGACTCGACGGAAGCCCTTCCCCTTGTTTTCTACCTTGAGAACCCGTAGAGGACCGATCTGAGCGGTCGACTGTACGTGCGTCCCACCATCTGCTTGGCAGTCGAGCCCTTCGATATCAACGATTCGTACGACTTCGAGGTGTTTGGGCACGAGATCTGTGGCCGTTCGGATGATGTCTGGCAACGCAAAGGCCTCGGCCCGAGAGAGGTTCTGCACTGAAATCGCTCGATCGTTCGCGACCTCGACGTTACAGCGTGCTTCGAGGTCATCTTTAAATCCAGGGGGAACCTCCGAGAGATTGAAGTCGAGACGCGCACTGAGAGGATCCATGTTGCCACCGGTGACGAGCGCGCCGAAGTCTCGAAAAACAACCCCTGAAAGAAGGTGGAGCGCAGAGTGTGTCCTCATGAGCTCTCGACGTCGTCCTTCGTCGATCACTCCTGTGACGACCGTACCTGGCGTCGGGAGAGGATCATCGTCGTGGGGAACGAGGACGAGGTCGTCGGTCTTCCTCGCCCCAACAATGCGAGTTAGGACTCCATTGTAAGAGAGCGCCCCCATGTCTGGCGGTTGACCACCGCCACCGGGATAGAAGGCGGAACGATCGAGCACGATCCCTTCCCGATCTGCATCGAGAACGACCGCTTCAAAGTCCATAAGCTCTTGCGAGTCGAGTTCAAGACGCGTCGTCCGACCGTGTCGATGTTCCGTGGGATAGTTGCTCTCCATAGTGCCGACTCTACCCGACGCAGTGCTCACTCAAGATTACGACCGTATTGGTAGAGCATCCGAGCGGTCTCCTAAGACCTGCTGCCACCAAGGATGGCGCTCCAGGTGCGTCACTCGACTCGTCTACGATCATCTGTTAGCCCTCAGATACTCCAACACTGCTCAGTCCGAGAGACGGGAGGGAGCGATCCAAAGAGAGAGCGTCGCCCGCCCTGCGACGGGCTCTTTGCGTCGATACGGCCGAAGGAGTCTCCGCGACTCGACAGGTCGGATGGAGTCTGAGCGCTCGTCTCAGGCTCTTGGATCGTGCTGGTCCAGTAGGCTACTTGGTGCAGTACGACAAGGCTGGAAGGGCAGTGTTTTTCGCAGTTGCGAGCAGTGTGAGCAGTGTGAGCAGGAGTGCTGTTACCCAAGTAGCTATGAAGGAGTCCCACCGTGCAAGAGGCAACCATCGAGATCACCTTTTACTTCGACCCCGCTTGTCCGTGGACCTGGCTCACCTCCCGTTGGTTAGTTGAAGCGGCGTCAGTACGAAGTCTCTCGGTCAAGTGGGCACCGCTCTCTCTCTTCTTGCTCAATAACGGCGATGTGCCCGAATCTTTCAGGATTCCGCTCGCCCAGTCCTTCAAGGCGCTCCGGGCCATCGCTCAACTGGCATCACAGGATCACATCCAAGAGATCGCTCGTTTCTACACCACGATCGGTACCTCGTATCACTACAATCAGGTCGTTCCGAGCGACGAAGACTTGGCCAGAGCTCTCGAAGACGCTGGTGCGGAATCCGCAGTAGGCGCGCTACACGATGAGAGCTTCGATGAACTCGTTCAGCACTACCATAACATTGGCCTATCACTCTCAGGCCCCTCTACAGGATCTCCGGTGCTGCAGCTCTCGTCGACGATCGGAGTCTTCGGCCCAATTGTGACCGAACACGTGCGAGGAGAGGAGGCGGGTGAGCTCTTCGACCATGTTCGTTCTCTCGCTCTCAATCCTCGTTTCTCTGAACTTAAGAGAGGGAGAACTGGACCGCCAGTGCTGTCGTAGTGGGATCTCACTCCACAAGAGGCGGAGACGCTTCGGATTAAGGTCGTTCTCGTTCGAGTGCCTGCAACGTGTACGGCCCCTCGGCGGCTCCCTCATTTGAAGCGGCGCTTGAGACGAGGGCGCTAACCCCGATTGCGAGCAGAAGGTCCTCTTGGCCTGGCGGGACGTCGATAACAAATAGCCGCACTTTGATACTCGACAGCGCCGAGGCTAGACCTCGGAGGAAGTCTCTCCTCGTGCTGGCGCTCATCGATTGAAATGCATTCCAACTCACTTGAATCCAACTGAGGGGAACTGTGTCGAGCGAGTTCAAGAAGTGCGGAAGCAGGAAAGGGCTCGCAAGACCGATCTGCACACCACTTTGAATCAGCATGGAACAGGTTCGGATGAACCTCAGGTTCTCAACGGATCGATCGTCGATCGAACCGCTCACGAGCAGAGTTACCGTGCACCTGCTCGAAGCTTGAAGTCGTTGCAATGAGCGGCCGAGTGATCGAGTGAAACCGATATCGCCAAGGCTCTCAAGCTGTAGCGGTACGAAGATCTCTGCTGGCAGCTCGTTCGTCTGGCGAGCTTCGTTTTCGAGAAATGACCAGATAGCGTTAGTCGCGAGTCGGTCCAATCTCGTTGCAAGGGGCGAGACCGAGGTGAAACGAAGCAGTCTCTCGAGAGGTACCGGGCCGTATTGTAGATGATTCCACTCCACGGAGAAGAGGTACCCCAACGAACTACGGTCGGCAACCGAGATGATCTCGCGAGCTTTTGGCAGTAAGTTAGAACGCATTTGACTCTTGGAGTTGAGAGCGTGGCTGAGATCTTCCGCGAGACGAGAATCGATTTGAGCCTGCTTGCTCGGTAAAGTCGTAACCTTGCGACCGTGTTTGACGCGATACATGGCTTGGTCTGCGTGGTGCACAAGAAGATCGATATCTGCAGATGCCACCCTCGACGACGCAACGCCGAGGGAAGCAGTGATAAAGATTTGATGACCATCGATGACTACTTCGCTCGAGTTCAACCTCTGCTCGAGACGCTTCGCTACCGCATGACCGTCTCGAGCAGAGGCGAGATTGACGAGCGCCACCACGAACTCGTCACCACCGAGACGAGCGAGTAGATCAGCATCTTTCAAACCACCTCTCAGCCGATGAGCCACAACGCGCAGTAGTTCATCGCCAGCAGCGTGCCCGTAGGAGTCGTTGACTGCTTTGAACCCATTGAGGTCCACGTAGATCAGCGAGAGGTACAAGTTCAGATCGCGATGTTCACTGAGATAGCGATCGACACGATTGACGAATCCACGTCTCGAAAGTGCGGACGTGAGATGGTCGATCTCGACCTCGCGTCGTAAGCCATCCTCGAGTGCAGCACGCTCGGTGTAGTCTCGGAGATTACAGGTCCACCCAACGATCTCCCCCGAAGCAGTACGCTGTCCCACGATGGAGTAACTTCCAAGGAAGACCTCTCCGGACTTGCGAACACTCAAGAGATCTATCTCAATTTTCTCTCCTCGATTGAGGGCATCGTAGAGCTCGCCTTGCAGTAGTTTGTCCCGATCTTGCTCATCGATCAGCTGCATAGAAGGGATGACCGTGATCTCTTCCAAGGTGTAGCCAAAAAGTTCGAGGGCGGTCTGATTCGCGTAGACCAAGTGCTGTGCAGGACCGACAATGACTACTCCATCGCCGATCTCGTCGAGCGCCTTCGCTAGGGAACGATTACGGTCGGCTTCCATGAGACCAAAGAGGTGAGATGATCGGTACCGAATTCCCGCAGATGCGACCTGTGCCACCTCGTGCAGTGCGTTGAGCGACTCTCGATCGAAGTGACAGAAGTTGCGGTCAAGCGCTCCGATACCTCCCCAGACACTTCCATTAGCCTCTCGAAGGGGTGTCACCACCACTGATTGGGAACGGTGTCGAGCCGCGGCTAACTGCTGCGCATCGCGCGGCTCCACGAATCCGAACCGCAAGCTACCCGCTAGGACATCCTGGCCCGATCGCACGACGTAATCCGCAAGGCCGGGGGGTACAAAAGAATTAGTCTCCACGAGAGTTTCTTCGCCGACTCGTGCGGTCACGAGGATCACTGCGTCACCTTCGCGAAAGATAAGCCGAACCTCCCCGCACGGAACGACATCGAGAGTGCAACGAGCTACGAGAGAAAGCCAGGACTCTAGCGAGATAGAGATGTCGGCGAGAGCGCTGGTGAGGTTCTCCGTAATCAAGACTCGTCGGCGTAACGTCTTGTGTAGCGCCTCAGCGTCCAGTCGCTCTATCACACGAGACACCATCCGACAGACCTCTTCGAGTGATCCGAACTCACTCTTAATATCAACACCTTGTTCTGATAGCACTCGTTGAAAGAGCACCAAGGCCGAGCGTCCTCGAGGGCCACTACCGATAGGTACCACGAGACACCGCACGTGCTCACGCAGGGCGTTCGGCACGGGACCATAGACGACCTCTGAAGGATTGCAGAGAAAGCTTCGCTGGAGAGCGAGCACGCGAACGGACTCCCACGGCCTCGGCCGCTCACCCAGGAGGGCGTCTCGAAGCGACTCACAGTCTTCTTCGCTCGATGCAACGACCGAAATAGTCGACCAGGTGACATTTTCCTGCAGAACTGCACTCGAAAAGAATGGACCACCCTGAACGAGCTCGCGAAGAGCCATAGCGAGCATCTCAAGCGGCGAGACCTCTTCCTCAGGGGATACCGAGAGCTGTGTCGCCGATGAGTCACGCAGACTTGCCGCATGATCCTCGACTGACGTCATGACACCCCTCCTCACGTGAGCACATCACGTCACAAGACGCACAGCTCGGTCCCTCTACTACAACGGCCATAAAGGCATTGAGCTAGAGCCCGAGTTATCCAAAAACGGTATCGCTCTGCAAGTCTATCCAGAATCATCTTTGCAGTACGAGTTGTGGTCTCTTGGGAGGTTTGGTACGGCTTCACACCTGTGGAATCAGCGACGCAAGTAATGGCTACATCGACGACGACAGGGCTACAACAGAGGTCTGATCGAACTGCTGCAGAGGAGAGAGCGGTCGAGCTTGCAGTCTCCGAGCCGAGATCTGAACACTTTAACTCTTTGAGGGACCACTGAATCTGAACAGAGCCTGAAGAAGAGTATAAAACTAGCAGGAAGAAAACTGAGAATCAGATGAGTTACGGGTTCGTCAATTTCTGTAAGTTTTGCCTCATCGTCTTCGTCTTGTCGTGTACAGTGACTTCACCATCGTCTTTCATCGGGGGTTCCGATTGAGGGAGAGGGAGGAGGAGGGGTTTCACTCGTGCAATCTATGTCATCGCTGGCTCGGAAGGTGATGCTAGGTCTAGCCGCGTCAGGGCTAGCTGTCATCTCGTCCGTCGGCGCAGTGAGTCAAAGCGCAAGCGCTTCGACCAGTCACGCGCATAGCGTCAAAGTAAAGGGCGGGACTGCGTATTTTGCGGAGCAACCAGGCTCCGCTCCAACGTATATCTTCCCATTCATCAACCAATCTGTCTTCACGAATGTGAACCTATACAACTTTCAGATCCTGATGTTTCGCAACCTCTACTTCTTCGGCAACGGAGCGAAGGCCGAGATCAACTATAAGCAGTCGCTTGCGTATCCACCGGTCTTCTCCAATGGGGATAAAACGATCACCATCAAGATGAAGGGTTGGAAGTGGTCAAATGGGACGACCGTCGACGCCCGTGACCTCATCTTTTGGATGAACCTTCTCAAGGCGAACAAGACGATCTGGGCCTCGTACACTCCAGGAGCTTTTCCAGACAACGTAGCATCGTACAAACAGACGGGTCCTGAGACCGTGGTTTTTCAATTGACCAAGGCGTACAACCCGAACTGGTTCCTCTACAATGAGCTCTCTCAGCTC
>JBMFXG010000046.1:0-15247 GCA_049964535.1 Acidimicrobiales bacterium
ACGATCGCGACAACCGGACGCAGGATGCGCAACCAACTGATCTTGCGCCGGCCGAGATCCGACTCCAGGACCACAGTCAAGACCGCCAACTGAAGAATAACAATGTTTGCTGTCATAGATCCACTATCGCCGGTAAACCGAGACCTGCCATCGGAGCCGGGGATGATCCCCGGGTGGAACTCGCTGCCACAGGGTGGAGAGTCGTATAGACCCCCGGGCCGAGGCCAGCGGCGCCCCAGCACGCCGGACGCGATGATAACGCAACCGCACGAGCGAGTCTCTGCTCTTCTGGGCAGTCAGAGTCCATAGGCACGACGGAAGTGAGCGGGGTGCATCAGGAATACGCGATCGCATCGCAGTGGTCCGCCCGAGTTTGTTCGGCGACCTCCGATCGAGAACCCGCGATGACTGACCGCACGCTCGCTGAAGTGGATGATTGAACTCCTCTCACTTCACCGGTTGAGCACTTCCATCTGGTAGACAACAACGTGGACGTTGACGTGTTCATCGCCTACGAGCACCAGGGGGCCACGTGTAGTGTGACCCCACAAGCGATCCCCAATCCTCGCTGTGATCGGGTCGCGCCGAGACGGAACTGACCGGAAGAAGCGAGTATCACAAATGGCACTCCTTAACCGGAGGGTTCACCGAGCTGCTCATACAGACTCCAACGGCCTCACGGCCACTGCGGCCCTGTTCCCCGTTCCTGTAGCCCGTTCGTCGGCGTGAATGTTACCTGAGCGCGGTCAACCGTGCTGGTCGATACCGCAAGCGGCACTCTGTTCTGAGCGTCGAGAGTGCCCGGTCGACGACGAAGGATCACACCGCATCTCCTGAGACGCAAGCTCGGCTGCCCGCCAAGATAACTGCCCCGAGGGAGTGATCTAGCGGTAGGCGTCTCGGCGGCGACGGGTCTTTGTGAACCGGGTGGCCAGGTCGGCATCGATGGCGGTCACGGCGGTTGGACCTCTCGGACGGAGGTGACCCAAGTATTTATCGGGAGAGCCTACTATTTCGAGATCATCATCCCCTGCGCCGCAGCGTTAGTACCCAACCGGAAGCGCCGCTGCCGATGCGAGGTCGTCTCTAGCTCGTCAACGAGGGCGAGAGCAAAATCCTCAAAGGAGATTCGGCTTCCCTCCGGACCGGTGAGGAGGGAATCGTCACCGATGCGAAATTTCCCGGTGCGCTCGTCGGGAACGAACATCACGGAAGGGGAGATGAAGGTTCTGTTGAGTTGCTCTTCTTCGTCCAGCAAGTTGAGGAAGGCCACGCCGGCCGCAGCTTCCGGTCTTACCTGCTTTGAAATGCGCTCAGTGTCGATCAGTCTCACACCGGGGGAGACCTCAAGACTTCCGGCTCCTCCCACGACCACATAGCGACGAACCCCGGAGGTGCGCACCGAATCGATGAGCTTAGGGGGATCGATTTCCGAGAGGCGTAACGAACTAACGATGGCGTCATGTCCTGCGAGAAGGGCTAAAAGGTCCCTCTCGTCTGACACGTCGCTTCTCTTTACCATGACGGTTGGATGCGCGGGTACTTCTTTGGGGCGCCACACGACTGCTGTCACCGTGTGGTTACGGCTGATCAGCTCCGTAACAACACGGGAGCCCATGTTTCCGGTTCCACCAATGAGCACTATTTCATTACTTTTTCGCCTTTCATGGTAGTGGAGGTGAGCTGTGGGCCCTTGGGGTATTCCCCGCATGGCACCTTTCTTAGGGTTTTAGACTCGGTGAACATGAGAGGGGCATCCGGTCGAGTTCTCGACCCGACCTGGACGACTTAGGTGTCGTCTTGGGATGGTGACATGACCCAATTGGTGGCAGGCCGGTTGGTTTGCCGCTGCTTGACCGCGAGGTTTGGGGCTGCGGTGGGAGTTGTGGTCCGGATCAACATGGCGAGACCGGCCCCGACGATCACTAGGAGTCCGGCGACGAGAAACGCAAGGTCGTAGCCAGTGATGAGGGCGGTTTGAGCGGGTGAGCACCGCTGGGGTACGCGTTACGGGTCGCACGGGATGCCAAGGTGGCGAACACAGCTAGTGTCCCTACTCAGAAATTCAAAATGAAACAGGAATTTTAGGTATTCGTTTGTGTTGTCGTCACGGTTCGCCTACGTTTTGCGGGGAAGGCAATGACCATGGCAAAGCACGTCACTGTCATGCAAGAGAAAACGACCTTTGGTCGAGCGTTGAAGACTCGCCTGATGGTTAATGCCCCGCCTTCAGCCGGAGTCTTACGCACGATCGCCTCTCATCCGTCAAGGCTATCGCTCCCATTAGCCTGCATGGTGCTCGCCGTAGGCCTCGTTTCGACCAGTGATGACAACGTTGGCCCAATCTTCAATGCTCTTCAAAAGCGACCACAACGTCACTCACGACGCTCTCTCACCAGAGAAGTGCTCACATCTACACGAACTCCAGGGGTGGTGTACCGCTACCGATCCGGCCACCGAACCAGCAAAGAGATCGAAAAGGCCAGAGTTCTGCATTGGTGAGATAAACGAGGGAAGTCGGGGACCACGCTTACACCTATCACCCTTGCCTATCTGCGACCCTCCGTTGCTCATGTATCGCTCCTCCAAGAGGGGTGATACGACCCTACGAGAATCTCTCAACTCAGACGGTCATCTCAACTCGTCTCACCGAAGGTAGGACTGTAACGAAGAGACATCCATATCTCGGACCCGACCTGTCAAACCGCTCTTCTCACTGACCTCCGAAGCGTCCATCGACCCAATTCGCTCCTTTCGTGGCGAACGACACCTAACCCGAGTAACGCCGAGGTATCGCTACGACGAGGATCACCTACTCTTCATCGGTGTAGCTCCCTGAGTGAGAGCGGAGATAGTAACCTGAGCCTCTACGGCATCAACACGGTACGCAGGAGAGTCGACCGCTGTCACCTACCGTATGAGTAGGAGGATGAGACTCCATCACGCCCATGCGGAGTGCTCGCTACGGTCGGCGAGCGCAGAGAGACCACTACTCATGAGCAACATGGGATCGACCGAAAGGGGTGAAGATCGTTGACGGGTGAAGATCGCATCGAGAGCGCATGCAATCGCATTCAAGCTCGTCGACCGGAGCTCAGCGAGACGGTTCGCATAGTCGCCGATGTGCTGACCGCAGGAAGCGAGGATGTGGAGGCAATTCATCAGGCCGCACTCCAGCGTTTTCTCTGGTACTACCTTCCTCGGGACTATCCAGATTCCGAATGGGAAGAACTCTGGGAGGCTACCACACTTCTGCTCGCAGAACTTGATCTCCCCTACCTAACGAAAATCGCCACCGCCGAGCTCACCCAAGAGATACTCTCAGCTTGGGCGGACGACCCTAGCAAGGGTGCCGATGCATTCCAAAAGGCCTATTCCAAGTCGGGAATTGAGCCGCCAGACACCGAGACGCTTCAGTGGGGAGCTATCTTAGGCGCGGATGAGCTACGCGCGTTCGAGACCGTTGAGCGGGCACTGAGCGACGCCATAGCTGCTGGGCAGCTCGTCCCAGGTGCACGAGGATGGCGAATCGCGGCCGCTGCAGTCACCGAGAAGGTGCTGACGTTACCGCTCGACGCTCCGCCCGGACAGACCCTTGCAAACCTTGTGACTACCGAACGAGTCGGAACCTGGATCGACCTCGCCCGCCATCCAACGCACCAGAGGTGGCGCTCGAACGTGGCCAACCGTCTCCTCCATCCAATCGAGCCCCCGACCTCCCCTGAAACAGCAATCGCGCCGATGATGTGGCTACTTGAGCTCGCAGCAGCGCCACGCGGCGCAGCACTCACACAGAGCCACTACCTTGCGAGAACGGCCGTCCTCGATGCAGTTGAACGATTTAGTTGGTGGCCATGGGAGAAACCTCCACGCTCTGAAGCCGACATCCACCAGATCTCCCTAGTACGCAACGCAGCAACGAGACTTCGACTTCTACGACGCACTGGCCAACGACCCCTCCTTACAGCACGAGGTCGAGAGCTTCTCGATGATCCTGGGAGGCTGTGGACCGCAGTGGCTACGGAGACCGCAACAGGTGATGACTTCACCCGTGCGATCACGGAGCTGATCGGCCTACGACTCTTACAAGGTGAAGTCGAGATAGCCACGCTTGTGGCCGACGTAACGCCGATACTCATTTCCCAGGGGTGGTCTTCCGGTGGAGAACCAGTCACTACGAATCGGGTATCTTCAGAGGTCTACTCTCCCTTGCATTGGTGGAGACTCTTCGACGCCTTGGTGGAGGTCGAAGCAACGAGAGAGCACGGAACCTACCGTGAGCTCACTCCGCATACAATAGTACCTAATTCCAACGGAGAACGGATGATCCTTGCGTACCTGCGCTCACGAGCAGCCGGTCCGCTCCGTCACTTTGGTGCAGAATACTGAGTAGCTCTCTGTCTGCTGCCCACCTCACAGCACAGATCTCCAGTCCAAGCCCGCCTCCTCACCGAAGCGCCCAATCAGGACCGGTGCCAATCTATCGAATCCAATCGCAGCACTCCCTCCATGGGGTTCCGAGCTCCCTCTTTGGCCGTACAACACCTCCACTTAAGCTCTTGACCCCTAGCATCCTCAAAATCTCGAGGCGCTCAAAAATCTGACGACGCTGAAGCTCCTTTCAATGTTCTTCTTGTAGTTCGCTCTCGATCGTCCCTAGGGGACACATGAGCACAGGCAAAGCCGCTCACAAACACCGGAGACCGTTCATGCAGGACACTTTTACCGCAGCCTTCCCGAGGCGTGCGCTGATACTGAGGGCTGTTGGAGCAACCACCGTTGGCGCAAACGATACCAGGACCCAAAGGTATCACCGGTGCTCAGCACTACTCCTGCGCGCTAGGGTCGACCGTGACTCTTCGAAGGTCAGTCCAGCGAGCTCAAGCGATCGTGCTCGAAGACTCCACACCCTCTGCAATGCGACAGAGCTCCTCGTAACCTTCGAGACTCAACACCTGAATCACCGCTCGAATCGGCTTCTCAGCTCCGACGAGAGCGCTGAGGGCCCGAGCATGAGTACTCCCTGGTTTTGGCAGATCGGTCGTCAAGACTATCAGCGGCAGTGGCTCTGCACTCGCCTCATGCAGCACTGCAGCCTTCCCGAGCGCCTTCCACAAAGTTTCAGTTCGGGCGAGTCCCGAGCGATGACTGGTAAAGCTTCCTGCGACGTCGAAGAGCCAGCGACCCCCTCTCCGATCGACCGCCTCAAAGCTCACTTCAACGCCTCCGGGCTGTCGCTTGCCTCGCGTAATCGACTGAAAGCCTGTTTCCTCGAGCAGGCCGAGGGAGATATCTTTTGCCGCCCTACCTTCACGAGCAACTCTGTCGAGAAAGTCCTCGCCCTCCGTGCGCCCCCGACCCGAGACCGGCACATGAACCAGGCGCTGCGGTTCCGGAGCGATAAGATCGAGGCGATGGTGCTCGGCCCCGACTCGCTGCTGCGCTAGCTTGATATACGACTCATCAAGGTCGTATCCCACATAGTGCCGATCCATTCGAGCTGCCGCTACCGCAGTCGTCCCCGACCCGAGAAATGGGTCGAGCACCAGGTCTCCTCGATAGGTGTAGAGCTCGATCAGACGAGCTGGCAGTTCAACAGGATAGGGAGCCGGGTGCCCGACCCTCGTCGCGCTCTCCGGTGGAATCTCCCAGACATCTAACGTGTCCTCCATGAATGCGTCGCGCGTCATTGACGATTGGTAGGGCAGCTCACGACGAGTTCGCTCCCGCTCTGAGATCGCTCGATCGAAGCGACCCTTACTCGCTATCACGATTCGTTCGGTGAGATCACGAAGAACGGGATTACCGGCTCTCTGGAAGCTCCCCCAAGCACAGGACCCCGAGGATCCTCGCTGTTTCATCCAGATGATCTCACCGCGGAGCAGCAACCTAAGATCGTCTTGCAAAATGCCGATCACATCTGCCGAGAGTGAGCGATAGGGTTTGCGACCGAGATTCGCAACGTTGATCGCCATCCGGCCACCCGGCTCGAGCTTACGAACACACTCGGCAAAGACGTCTCGAAGAAGATCGAGGTACTCGAGGTAGGTAGCTGGAATACCGTCTCGCCCGACGCTCTCCTCGTACTCCTTACCTGCGAAGTACGGCGGTGAGGTGACGACCAGCGCCACCGAAGCGTCGGGAACCTCCTCCATCTTTCGGGCGTCTCCAACGATCAACGCATCGAGCTTGCGCTCCGAAGCGACAGCCTCATCGAGAGATAGCTCAGGGGGACGAAAGCGGCGGTAGAACTCGCTAGCGTCGTGGCTCTCCCGGCGTGAGACGCCGAAGTTCGAGGTCGAGGTCCCCCGTCGCGCCATTACGCCTTCGCCAGGTTCAGCGACACAGAGCGCTGAGGAGCTAGTAGTGGGCAGGGTGTTAGAGAGCCAACTCGCGTTCGCCCGCTCAACTCAAGGTCTGTAGCGCAAGGACTCTCTGCCGACCACCGGGTGAACGTACGCATCTTCAACAGTGTAGAGCTCAACAGTGACGGAACTCGTTGGCCACGTGTGGATCCAACGCCAGCTCAACTGGTCCCGAGACCATATCGAGCGAATCTCGAACGCCAGTACAGCGAAGCGGGCGGCTCTCTTCACAGCACCGGCCTTCACTGCGCTCGAGCCAACAGACCATCTCCCGCGACCTCCCTAACAGCACGATCACCAAGTCAGGATCTGTCTCTCCCTACAGCCACTACCGAGGTCGGGTTCCAATCGGCGCAAGCTCTCGACGAAGCGATGACCGTATGACCGTTACCTACCTTCAAAGCGCTAGGCAAGAGACCGTGCCGTTGCACGCACTCCAAAATCCCCAAAATGAACCGTCTCGCTGAGCCCCGCAGCGATATCCCCCTGCATAGCTACCGAATCGATCCGTTGTGTACTACGAAGACCCTGACCCTCTTCCCACAAGCTCCATTTAGCTCTCATCGCTAGTGCGAAGGTGCGGTCGCACCCGCGCTGGCGACGATGAAGTCCTTCGATCGAATCAGCGCGAAGGAGAGGACCGCCGCCGCCGCACTCACAATCGCGGCAACGAGCAAGATCTCATTGAGGGCCGTGGTGAAGCTCCCTTGAATAACGAGACCGAGTTCACCACGCTGCGCGGGCGCAACGAGCGTAAAGAGTCCGCCGACCGACCCTCCTTCGAGACCGTTGACGATCGCTCCCGCCGGTACATGGAGACCATGGCTCGCCACTCCAGATGTAACCGCACTTTGAAGCCTGTTGGCAAAGATCGTCCCGAGCAGGGCAATACCCGTTGCAATGCCAATCTGGCGAAAGGTCGAATTAATTCCTGAGGCCATGCCAGACTGACGTGGGTGCACAACGCCAACGGCAGTAGACGCAAGAGGTGGGTTGATGAAGCCAACACCTATACCGCCAATAATCAAGCCTGGGATGAGATGCGTCCAGTGAGAGGTAGCGCTCAGATTGCGCATGAGCAAGAGTCCAACAGCGACGAGCGCAAGACCGGGACCAATGAGCGCTCGAATCGGCACCTTCGATGTCAATCGGCCGGTTATCCCCGCAACCACCATGATCCCCCCGGAGAGCACAAGTAGGCGAAGTCCCGTCTGCAGGGCACTATACCCAAGGACGTTTTGCAGGTAGAGCACAAGGTAGAGCAAGACCGAGAATATTCCAGCTGAAACACCGAAGGCCGCAATCGAGCCACCGGTAAAGGTTGGGAGGCGAAAGAGGGAGAGGTCGAACATTGCGTGCTCGCTCCGAAACTCCACGACGATGAAGGCCGCAATCGCTACTGCGGCGACCACGAGCGCAACCGTCACTCGAGTGGACCCAAACCCCGCCGAGCCGGACTCGATCAGACCATAGACGAGGCTCGCCAGACCCACCGTCAGGAGGATAAATCCGGGCCAATCGATCTTCTTTGCATGCTCGTTCTTGGACTCCACCACCTTGGCGAAGGTCACTACCACGGCAACGACCCCGATCGGTACGTTGACAAAAAAGATGTAACGCCACGAGAGGCCGGTGACGAGTGCGCCACCCACGATCGGGCCGACCGCAACCGCAACTCCGGTGATCGCCCCCCACACACCAAACGCTAGACCTCGGTCCCTGCCGTGAAAGGCGTTCGCCAACAGGGCTAACGAGACCGCGAACATGATCGCTCCACCGATCCCTTGCAGGGCTCTCGACAGCTCCAACATCAAGGGGTTCTGCGCGGCTCCACAAAGTGCGGAAGCTGCGGTAAAGACGACGAGCCCAACCATCCAGAGCTTTCGACGACCGAGAAGGTCCGCGAGTGAACCCGCAGTAAGCAAGAAGGTCGCTAGCGTCAACGCATAGGCGTCCACGACCCACTGAAGGTCGGCGAAACTCGACTTGAGCGACGTCTGAATAGCGGGGAGCGCCACGTTCACAATCGTGATGTCGAGTAGCAACATGAACGTACCAAGGCAGACAGCGGTCAACGTCCACCACTTCGGGTCGATCTCCTTCGCGGTTGGTCCTTCGTTGCTCTCTACAAGATGTTCCTGCACTATCTCATCGGGCATTAAACCAGACTAACCGCAGACCGTACTTAGCGATAAGCCACGTCTCGGTCGGCGCAGTACGAGGCGAGATCTTCCGATCTGGCAACCCGTCCGAGAGTGAGCAATCACAAAGGAGATCACCGGCTCTCTCCAAAGGACATCGTTACAAAGTGAACTCTCATCGGTAGCGAGGGTCGACGACACTACGCACCGCGCAACCACCAGCCCACCTCTCGGGCCTAGATCCAACGATGGGCCAATGCCGAGCGGCGGCGCACCACCTACAATACGGTCATTGCGCCCCGTGTCACCTGACCGTCACCTCGGTGCACGGGGACAGAGAGATAAGGATATCGACTAGCTCAGCAAGGTCAACAACCCGCCGGCAGTCAAACCAATCGCAGCGACGATCTCTAAGGAAGAATCGGGAATCCTCGAGAGAAAACGTGAGAGATGTACCGCTATGAACACGGCGACTACGACGCCGAGCGATGCCCCGAGGGCAACGACGAGGGGTTGTTGGAAGCGGGCAGCGAGACTCGTCGTGGCAACTTGTGTCAGGTCCCCAATCTCGGCGATGAAGGTGATGACGAAGGCGACCACAAACTGCGACCTGCCCTCAAGCCGTTGACGAAGACCGGTCAACACCGACTCCTCTTCGGGTTCTCGCCGAATCACCTGCACCACCAGATAGATTGCGAGACCGAAGAGAACCAGCGCCGTCCCATCGTGCACCACCGTACTCCCAAGCCCCGACAACAGCTGACCGAGATAGGACGCAAGGAACGACCAGGTGACCAGCGCCAACGAAGCTCCAAAGAAAGTGATCTTCCGAGATATCGTTCGAGCCAAGACTATCGATGGGATCATCGTCTTATCGGGTAACTCTGCGACCAGGTTCAGGACCGCACTAGAGAGAAAAACGAGCGCTAGCGGCGCCATAGCGGTAACCTCCTACTGCAAGATATTCAGTGTAGGTCCCCATTCGCACACCGACGGGAGACCTCCACAGAGCTCTGACGAGACACGGGCACAGGACCGGCGTACCTACCTCTCTGAGCCTCCTGTGAGAGCGCCCTCTTCGCACACGCTTGGCAGCTCGATCCGGTGAAGGCTCTCTTTTCCTCATAGTGGTCAGAGCCACCGGGATCAACTGGCGTTCTGACGCTTCACTAACAGGGCACTCTTGACCGGTGGCTCAGATTCATCGAGTTCTCCACGATAGCCATATCCAATCAGGATCAACGAGAGCACCAAGGCAAGTCCGTGTTGCAAGATCCAAGATCAAGGAATCACGAGGAGCCCGAGCACACCTCCACGACGCCTGCGAGCCAGGACCTCGCTTGCGGCCATCGAAGGAGGCTCGAGAGCTCAACGAAAAAATGCTCCATCACCAGCTCTGTAAGAAGTAATACTGTAATCTTGTAAGCATGCGAGACATTATCGATACGGTCACGAGCCGGATCCCACCATCGTGGTTTCTTGGCGCTCCTGAAGTTACTGTCGACGACGACGAGATCCTCTGTATCGGTCGATTAGCGGAGACGACAGATCCAACTGAGTTTCGTGAACGTTCACGAGCACAGCGCGTCGAGATCGCGCAAGCAATCGAGCGTCTCTATCGGCGGTCGGTCTCATGGGGAGTTGATGTTGGAGACAAGCGAATCATCTTCACCTCTCAGAGTACGCCCGTCATGACTCGTCTCAAAATGAGCGAACGACTAGTACTCGACACACTGGTCCATAGCGGCGTCGCACGTTCGCGAAGCGACGCACTGCAGTGGTGCGTCAAGCTTGTCGGAAAACACGAAGCAGAGTGGTTGAACGAGCTCCAAGGCGTTCTTGAAGACGTCCGAAAGGTACGGTCTGAGGGGCCAACGGTGCCGTGATCGAGCTCGCTCAAGAGCTCAAAGCATCCTGTCACTGTGGTCAAACACCGCCGTTCGGAGCAGCGTACTACGACCCTTACTCGGGGTTTTATCCATTCGTTGCCCCAAGTGTTCGCCTCGACGCTCACGAGGCTCGCTCTCTGAGCTGTCGACGCCGCATCGACCACGTCGCCGGCTCTCCTTCGTTCAACGCTACCTTCTTCCACGGAGACCAGACCGCTCGAGCATGAGATCGCCTGTGCGACCTCCTTGTGCGAAAATCAAACGAGGTCGCAAGGAAAAGGCAGGTGGAGTAGACCTATCCTTGTGCTCGGACTGTCGCGAGAACCGAAAACTTGGAGACCACCGGGGAGCTCCCAGAGTGAGTCCGGAATCGCTCTTCGGGCCATGCCTGAGCAGATCTTCTCGTCGGTGGGACATAGCCGACCTCAGAGATGATGGTGGTATCCACCGTCGGAGCGACCCACCTGCGCTCACCGTGTCGGCGCTCGACAATGTAGGCGATCCGAAGGCTTCCCCAGTGTCGACCGGCCACGCGCAGTGGAGCCGAGACATCCTTGACGACCTGAAACTCGCCCTCACCGAGCTCTCTTCGATAGGTCTGAAGCCGAAATGGCATCAAATTTCGAGCAGCCGCCAACCCAGTGGGATCGTCAAATATTCTTCTGTTTCGAGCGTTCGCAGCGTTCCAAATCGGATCCTCGCCCGATGGAAGTGAGAACTTTCGATTGTGTGTGGGAAAATAGCCATTTCGGTCCACGCACGCAGCAAAGACGATCAGTGGAGAGAAGGAGAGAATCTCCTCTTGGAACGGCGCCAACGTTGCATCGGTAAATGTTACGAAGCGGGTCGTATACTGCGTTGGATTTGTACCGGGAACTGCAACATAGTCCTCATCGAAGAGATCTTCGAGCGTCATCTCTCTCGAGGTCACTGCATGGTTGAAAACGGATTCGATTTGACGGGACCTCTGAAGTACTTCGACGACAAAGGGGGGCATCGGTCGTCGTAACACCTGCCTGAATGGAGAGTTGAACGAGCCCCTCCGCAGACTCCAAGAGCTCACCAAGACGCGAAGTAGCGGCGGAGATCTGAGAGCTCGAGTCGTCGACTCCGGCAAAAAGCGACGGTAGCGAGGCGCTGAAGGTCGATATCTGCTCGGTGGCGGCGGCCGAGAACGCTGCGATCTGGTGAGCTCGATCATCGAGTCGGATCATCTCGGTCTCGCTTCTCTCGAGAGCGTTGTAGACCACTCCCGTGCTGGTCGCAGCCGCTTCCGCACCACTGCGGGCCTCAGCTGTCGAACTTGATAGCTCAGCGACTGCCGCAGCGAGCAGCCTTCGCGTCTCATCGATCGACGTGGCAGCTGCGATCGTCTGATCTGCGAGATCTCGGATAGAGTTCGCTATCACCTTGAAACCAGAGCCGAACGCTCCCTATCAACTAGCTTCAATATGACGTTCAGTGCAAGAATATGGGTCTGTTGCGCGATCTTGTCGATATGGCGAGCGATATCACCGACGTCTCTCATGTCAGCTTGCAATCGAGCGAGATGATCGCTCGTTGCACTCAGCCACGTCGTTACGGTCGAAACCTTATCGAGAGCGACGTGCATCTCATCTTTGGATCAAATGACCTCGCTCGTAACCGCCTGGGTCGAAGTCGAGACCGCCTGAGCACCCTCAGCGAGCGTATCATTGCCATGACGCAACTCTTCGACTGTGATCGTGAGCTCTTGGAAGAGCGCCACCTGCTCCGAGATAGTCCGCTGGACCGACTCGATATTGCCTGTGACCTCGATAACGGTCAGGCCAACGCTTCCAGAGAGATCCGCTATCGCTCCAATCGCACGAGAAGTGCCATCGTTCGTCGGCCTTGACGGCCCCTCCACTGCGCGTCGCTTCATGCGAGTCGTTTTCCCTCCCAGGCCCATCGTCCTCTGAGCAGTGGCCTCGGCTAAAGCTTCGACAACCTCAGAACTGCTCTTGAACGCTTTGGCGAAAGGAGGTTTCACGCTACGTCGGACCGATTGAACGCACTCGAACCACTCCCTGCCACCAAGACGCTCGCTCCCGACGAACGCAGTATCGAAGTTCAAGAACTGACCCCACTGCAACTCACACCTAGTCAATGAGGTGAAGTGCGACCATAAGGACGTACGCTCTGAGAAAGAGTTCGAAATGGTCAAACGTCTCACTGAGAGGGTATCGACGCTAACCCCATTGGTCACACGTAACCGTGCCGGTGGAAAGACCTAGACCCATGACTCGAACAAGAAGATCCCAAGAGAGGTCGGAGAGTGCGATGAGAGACTACGCAGTTGTCACAGGTGCTGGTGGGGGAATCGGCTCAGCTATCGTTGACGAGCTGACCACAAACGGAACACTCGTGATTGCGTGTGACGTCGCCGAATCCGCGCTAGCAGCGCTCGTTGACCGCCTCGGAGCACGTGTGGTTCCCCACGTGCTCGACGTCACCGAACGCTCTGCGGTCTTCGACGCTGCGAGCTTAATCCTAGAGAGATACGGTCCACCAAGTTCGCTCGTCTGTGCCGCCGGCATCAATCCACTGGCCCCAACGACCGAAGCCATCACCGCCGAGCTCTACAACGCCGTCATGGCAGTCAACGTAGAGGGCTGCTTCACGACCTGCCAGGCCTTCATTCCCGCAATGGCAGAGCAGGGCCGAGGATCGGTCGTCAACGTGGCCTCAGTCTCAGGACTGTTGGGTTGGGGAGGCACGAGTGTGTACTCAGCTTCAAAGGGTGCAGTACTAGCGCTGACCCGAGCACTTGCAACGGAGTACGCTCGGCGAGGCGTGCGAGTCAATGCGGTCTGCCCAGGTTCGATTCGAACCGAGATGGTGATGGCAAACCTTCGAGCAAGAGACGAGGTCGAGGAGGGCCTACGGCGAATTGGCGAGATCCACCCGCTCGGGCGCATCGGAGAACCAGACGAAGTGGCCGGCGTGGTCGGGTTTCTCTTGAGCGACAAGGCATCGTTCGTTACCGGTGCATCGGTGACCGTGGACGGAGGGTTGAGCATCGCCTAAGGCACCCAGAAGGACCTAGAGGGCCTGCTAGCGCCGATACCTCGCTTCTTCGAACCGATGTCAGCCGTGGAACCTTCTCACCAGCGCCGTGCCCGGGCCGCGGTGCATATACTCAGCTCTCGCCCGGCCCTCAAGCGATCGTCACTGAGACTTGATCGCTCAGCCCAACGGTCGTCACCGCATCGTTGCAGCTCACACCTTGCGCTCACAACAGGATCAGAGTGTTTGCTCCGACCGTATTGATGGACGACAATCGAATCCATAGAGAACGATCTGGTGGCGGAGTGCGCACGAGCCGCTCCTGCATCCATTTAGGGACCAAAGAGAACCGAAGCGTGCCGCTGGAGGAGACGGGATACAACTGGAGGGTTCACACTTGCAGCCATGCATCTTCGATCGCTCACAGTGAGACCTTTAGCGAGAGCTATAGTCGATGCATCGACGTCACACCCCAACAACTAAGGCCCAAGAGGGCCGCTCTCACGCTCTACGAAGGTCGTCACGGAGAGGATCCATCCTCGACGTACACGCCGATCGGAGATACGCAGATACTCACCACGTACCTCCGCACCCGAGATCTCCTTGAGCTTGAAGACCGCCTCGTCGAGTCCTGGCACCAACCACGAGAGAGGAAGTAATCGTTACCATGAATCACGTTGACTTGGTAGTTCGAGGCGGCATGGTCGCCAGCGCCCAAGGAGCATTCATTGCCGACGTCGGCATCACCGGCGGTCGAATCGTCCAAGTGGGTGGCTCCTTAGAGGGAACTGAGGAGATCTCCGCCGCGGGAAAGCTCGTACTTCCAGGCGGCATCGATGTTCACGTTCATCTCTCCTCTGGCCGACCGAGCTCTCCCTCATCGTACGCCTGGGTCGATAACTTCTACAGCGGCTCCCTCGCCGCCATCGCCGGTGGTGTCACCACTTTTGGGAACATGACCTTTCCCTGGCCTGGAGACACACTCGACCAAGCCCTCGCACGAGATCTAGAACAGGCACGAAACGATGCTGCGGTCGACTACATCTTGCATCCAGTACTCTTTGATCCGAGTGAACAAGCTCGTCTAGCGCTTCCCGCGCTGGCAGAAAAGGGGTTTCGAACACTGAAGATCTTCCTCACTGAAACCACTTTCAACTCACGAATCAACGAGTTTCTCGAAGCTATCGCTATCGCAGCGGAACACGGAGTCCTCGTGTTGATGCACTGCGAAGACGGCGCCCTCTTAGACGCGATCTCAGCAAACCTCACTCATCTCGGGCGTACCGACATCTCAGAGTATGCGCTAAGTCGTCCTGACTTTGTGGAAGAGGCCGCTATCCAGCGCGCAGTTTCGATCAGCCAAGCTCTGAACGCTGCAGTGTATGCCGTACACGTCTCGTCTGCCAAGGCGATTCAAGTCGGTCGAGCCGCCAAAGGGCGGGGTCTGCCCTTCTTCGTTGAGACACGACCTATGTACCTGCATCTCACGAGCGAGGCGTTACGAGCTCCCGATGGCCCAAAGTTCGTCGGTGCTCCCCCACTGCGAGAGGTCGAAGACGCCACGGCCCTCTGGTTGGCGCTACAAGATGGAACGGTCGATACCGTCGCAAGCGATCACGCTCCCTGGTCGCTCGAGGCAAAGCTCGACCCGCGTCTCGATTTTCGTACCGCACGCCAAGGCGTTGCGGATCTCGAGACCTCGTTGCCGATGCTCTTTAGCGAAGGGGTACGGACCGGTCGACTTTCGCTGAGCCGATTTGTTGAGCTTGTGTCGGCCAAACCCGCGCAACTCTTTGGACTCTGGCCGAGAAAGGGGGTCATCGCA
>JBMFXG010000047.1:0-15212 GCA_049964535.1 Acidimicrobiales bacterium
TACAGGTGCTCCTGTCTCAGATCCATCTACGACAGGGCTAGCTAAAAGCCCTAGACCCCGCTAAATGCTGAAGAGCCACCTTACTTCGAGCGTAACCTTATCGAGCGTCTGTCTGACGGCAAGTCCGGGGGCGTGGGAACGATGATCAAAGGTCGACACAACCCGTAGATGACCCCGTTGGACTAGCGTTACCAAGCGCACGGGTCTACATCAATCAACGTGTACGAGGCGAGGACTGAGCATGACGGGTGGAGGTGAAGGGATTCGAACCCTCGACCTCTACATTGCGAACGTAGCGCTCTACCAACTGAGCTACACCCCCGTGGGCCAATAATCTTATCCGCTCCACGGACGTCAGGCAGTTAGCTTTTCGAAACTGTTGTTGCTCGTACGTGGTAGCTCCTGGCCGCTTGTGGAGATGGCGTAACGCACTAAGCCTTGATGATGTGTGGCGTAGGCGACAAGTGTGAGGAAGAGCACGGCTGCAGATGCCGTCGTTGCGGCAAGAAGGAGTCCGATCGTTCCGATTGCGATTGAACTGATCGCCGAGAGGAAGGTGACGATCAGTAGGGACCCTAGCGTTCGTCGCCGCCGTTGGTAGGTCGCTGGGGAACGTCGAACGGCGTAGGTCTGACGGACTGTCGTGGAATTCAGGGAGATCGAAAAGTTGAGATCCATGGATCGGCACTGCTGGCCGAGAACGCTCAGCGAATTGCTAAATCGACCAACCGATGAGACACGCTTTCGATCTTTCCATCGGCCAACAAGGGGCACAATTGCGACGAGCGACCAGATTGCGACTATCAATATCAACATAAGTTTGGAACTCATAATTACACCTTTGTTGTTTGATGGTAGCACAGAAGAGAGCCGAGAGCGTGTTCAGTTTTCATTTTCGAGGACGATGGACCTCAGAAACCTTGGTCTACTACGTCTTCGAAGCCCGGACGTTTCCAAATACCAGATCGGCCGCCGGTCTTCTCCCACAGTGCTAGATCTCCAATGACCATAGCACGATCGAAGGATTTGCACATGTCGTAGATGGTCAAAGCCGCGATGGAACACGCCGTCATGGCCTCCATTTCGACGCCGGTTCGGTCGATAGTCTCAACCTGAGATTCCACCTCAACGTAGTCGTCGCCGATCGTGAAATTGATGTAGACGGATCCGACAAGTAGGGGATGGCAGAGGGGGATCAGATCAGCAGTTCTCTTCGCTGCCTGAATTCCCGCAATTCGAGCAGCGCCGAGAACATCGCCCTTGTTGATCGCATTATTTGCGACCTTTGCGGTTGTTTCGGGCATCATCGAAACTCGACATCTCGCGAGAGCTCGGCGATGCGTTGGGTCCTTTGGAGTGACGTCGACCATGCGAGCTCTTCCAAGAGGATCTAGGTGCGTGAGACCTGTTTCAGACATGTATCCAATGTAGGGCTCAACGGTGGGTACTACGTACGTATGACGAGCTATCCGCCGATTTGACTCATGGAACGCTTTGGGCGCAGAAAGTTGACGTTACCGATCGCGTGTCCAGCCCACTTCGTTCCGACGGCGGCCTCCAAGGCTGCAGCTATCTCGTCGGGACTACCACCACGTCGTACAATGCTCTTGAGATCGTGTTCTTCAAGAGAGAAGAGGCAGGTGCGAATCTTTCCGTCCGCGGTCAACCTGATGCGATCACAGCTTTCGCAGAATGGCTTCGTGACCGATGCGATAACCCCAAACTCACCCTTGCCATCGTTGTAAAGGTATCTGCTTGCGGGTTCAGATCCTCGCTGGACTGCGGTGCAGGGATAGCGGGTCGAGATGGTCTCCACGATCTCCTCGGCAGGGAGCACCTGATCCATGGACCAGCTATTGTCGGCGTCAAGCGGCATGTACTCAATGAAGCGTGGGGTGATACCGCGCTCTCGCCCAAAAGTAGCGAAGTCGATAATTTCGTCCTCGTTGATCCCTCTCATGGCGACGATATTCAGCTTGATGGGATCGAAGCCAGCGTCGATAGCGGCATCGATCCCATTGAGAACCTTGTCAAGCTGATTTCGACGAGTCATTTCAAAAAAGCGAGTTGGTGAGAAGGTGTCGAGCGAAATGTTGATTCTTCGTAATCCGGCAGTCCGCAACGCTCGAGCGTGAAGCCCCAGCGTTGCTCCGTTTGTCGTCAGGGCTAGGTCGACCGGCCTGTCTGTCCGTGGGTCTCGGAGTTCTGAGAGCATGGAGATAAGCACTGGGAGTTGAGCCCTCATGGTTGGTTCACCTCCGGTGAGCCGAATACCGTCAAACCCAAACCGTTCGACTCCAACTCGCGCAATTGCTGTGATCTCTTCAAAGGTGAGTAGCTCGGGTCGTTCGAGCCACGTCATTCCTTCAGTGGGCATGCAGTACGTGCAACGAAAGTTGCAACGATCGGTGATGGATATGCGGAGGTCACGGACGACCCTCTGGTAGGGGTCGATTAATGGCCGTACGGGTTCGATCACAGTTCTACCTTACTCTTTGGTTTGAGAGAGGTTGATGTCCTCTGTGGATAAGGATGCCGGGTATGGCTGCCATTGATCAAGAACAAGAGTTGGACAGAGCTCGCCCTTTTGTACCTCTTTACCTGGTTCGATGATTGCAAGAGCGTTTGCGCGAGCCATGGCTGAGAGAACGTGAGATCCTTGCTCACCACTCGATTGAATTGTCAGTTCGTCGTCAACGATGGCGGCGTGTGTTCGGATGAAGCTCGTCCGACCGTCGTCTGAGCCACGGAGCAGCTCAAGCGTGCGTGCCTGTACGGGAGATTTGAATGGCAGGGTCGAACCCATCATGGTTCGAAGGGCTGGACCGACGAGGAGCTCGAAGCTTACGAGGGCCGAGACCGGGTTACCTGGCAACGCAAAGAGAGGCGTAGATCCGATTAGTCCGAATGCGAAGGGCTTTGCGGGCCGTATGGCGATCTGCATCCAACGCATAGAGCCGTGTGACAGTTCCTTCAGTACGACCTTTGTGAGGTCGAAATCGCCAACGCTGACTCCGCCGGAGGTGACGATTGCATCACAGGTCGTCGCCGCATTCTCGAACGCAGCGGCCAGAGCGTCTCGATCATCTCGGACGAGCCCAAGATCGACAGGTTCCGCCCCAAGTTGCGCCAATGCGGCCAGGAGCGAGGGTCGATTAGAGTCTCGGATATGGCCGTCGGAGAGCTCTCCACCGATTGAGAGCTCTGAACCTGTGGACAGGACGCCCACCCTCGGCCGGGGATAGACTAGAACCTCTTCGAGGCCGAGCGATGCGAAGACCCCGATTGTTGCGGGATTAACCGGCGACCTCTCGGGAAGGAGCGGTTGGCCTCTTCGGAAGTCGCTACCTCGTCGCCGAATGTTTGCTCCTGCACCGACGCTGGCATTGACTTGGACCGAGGTTGCAGTCGGCGAACCGGTAGTGTCTTCCACCATCACAATGGCATCGGCGCCACTTGGTATCTTGGCTCCGGTCATGATGCGGACCGCTTGACCGCTCTCGAGGGGTCGAGTCGATATCGTTCCAGCGGCGATGGTTTCCGATACTTGGAGCACCACGGGAGTCGTCGGAGAGGCCCCGAGAAGATCGGCAGCATGGACGGCATAGCCGTCGACTGCGGTGTTGTCGAATCCGGGAACGTCGAGAGAGCTGACGAGTTCTTCAGCGGTGAGCAATCCCAATGCTTGGTTGATCGGGAGTTGAACGGGTTCGAGAGGTCGAATATTTGAGAGAACGTACGCTTGAGCTTCGTGTAGAGAGATCACACCGTTAAGGTAGTGGATCGGGTAGAGAGTCTCTCGCCGCGTCCTTCAACGCCCTGCCGCAGGAGAGAGAAGAGAGAAGATCGAGAACGGTCTGACGAAGGTCTGGCCGTGAGAGCGCCATCTCGATCGTTGCTCGAAGATAATCGTTCTTGTTTCCGATATCGAATCGCATCTCTGAGAACGTAACGCCGATAATTTCCTGTTTCTCCAGGAGGCCACCGATTGCGTCCGTGAGTTGGATCTCGCCGTTTCTTCCCGGACGTGTTAGCTGAAGATACGTGAAGATCTCTGGCGTGAAGACGTATCGGCCGATAATGGCAAGATTGGAAGGCGCATCGTTTGGCGTCGGTTTTTCTACGACACCTCGAATTCGGTAATGCGTTTCGCTTATGCGTTCGACGTCTACGCAGCCGTAGTTTGAGATCTCGGATGGCTTGACCTCCATAAGTGCTAGAACACTCTGTCCGTATTTGGAGTAGAGCTTCAGCATGTCTTGGAGCAGCGTGGAGCCTCGTTCCATGATGTCGTCTGCCAGCATGACCGCAAATGGCTCATTGGAGATGTGGGCTTGGGAAGCGAGGACGGCGTGGCCGAGACCGAGAGGCGCTCCTTGCCGGAGGTAGTGAATGTTACCGAGGTTGGCAATTTCTTTCACCTGGTGTAACTCAGCAGTTTTCTTGGCTTCCTCTAGGTAGTATTCGAGCTCGAACGATCGGTCAAAGTGATCCTCTATCGACCGCTTTCCACGGCCGGTGATGATCAAGATGTCATGGAGACCAGCGGCAACAGCTTCTTCAACCACATATTGGATTGAGGGCTTGTCAACAATGGGCAGCATCTCTTTCGGCTGTGCCTTCGTTGCCGGAAGAAATCGGGTTCCGAGTCCAGCGGCAGGTATGACAACTTTTGTAATTTGCTTTACCACATAGTTACTGTACTACTACTACACCTTCTCAGACCTACCGTGTGAACGATGTGAAGCCTCGACCGCACTTACACTCTAAACTTAGCACTCATAACTCGTGAGTGCTAATAGATCATGGAGCGCAGCAGTGCCGACATACGAATATGCCTGTAAGACGTGCGAAAAACACTTTGACGTGGTGCAGTCGTTCACCGATGATCCGCTGACCACTTGCCCGTCTTGTGGTGGAACGCTTCGTAAAGTTTTTGGTAATATTTCGATTTCGTTTAAAGGGTCGGGATTTTACAAGAATGACTCTCGGTCGACTCCAGTCTCATCATCGTCGGCATCTACTGCGTCAGCTTCCGACTCGAGCGCATCGAGTAGTTCTCTAGAGTCGTCGAAGACCGGTGACGGGGGCTCAGCTTCCAGCTCGAATACAGATAGTGGTTCGAGCTCCCCTGCTCCAGCTTCGACATCATCGACGGACGCTGCGTAGCCGCTGCCGTTGATGCTTGAGATAGCAATCGGGAGCATCGTATCTTAGAGATGAGCTTGACATCTCTCCCCCTCCTGCCTCCTTAGAGGTGGAAGCCTCCTAGATCCCAACGGTCTTCCTCGGTCATGACAATCGGGGGTATCCATCGCACTTGGGATCGGTATCGTCCTCGACGCCGGGGCAGTAGTGTGACCGGTGAGCGGTGGTAAGAGTGGCCGCTAATGTTTCAGGCCACCGGTGATGATTTGAGAGTTCTCAACTCGAGGAGCGGCTGTCGTGTGAAGGCACGATTCGGTCTGTCCAAGGTCGAGGAGGGTCGCTGTAACGGTAGTGGCGTGAGCCCTGGAAGAGCAGATCCTTGAGCTCTTGCCCCGATGTGGGAGGTCGGTCGATCGTGGTGTATGACGATCCTATCGCTGCGGGAACGTGGGCATCTGATGAAGCAGCCTCGGGGACTCGATGTCTGACGGCGATCTCGTGGGCCGTGTTCAGAAGTGATAGATCTCGAATTTTGGAGTTACCGGATTCGATGACATCAACAAAGCCTTCGGAACAGAGTCGTTCAAGATCAGTGAAGGTTATCGATCGACGACTGGCATCTCCTGGATGAGGGACATACGTGATTCCACCTTGATGGCGTATCCTCGCTGCGGCATCGGCGAAGGTTAGCGTCGGTGGAATCGGTTCGCTGAGAAAGAGGCCGATGCACTCGCCTTCACGAGTTCGAAACTCCTGGCCGATGATGATTGGAGAGCCAAGATGTCTCTTAATTCGTTCGGCCTCCAAGATCGTGAGGTGGTCAGTTACTGCGATAGCGTCAAGTCCAGAGAGCTGGAACCCTTTGACATAGTCGTCGAAGGTCGTCGTCGAATCCCCCGATCTCCACGTATGTGTGTGAAGATCGAGACGAATCTCGGTCAGGTCTGATGGGGAAGCCAGGGCTCTCTCAACTAGTTGGTCTACGATCTTTCCACTCCGTATCAAGTGCCGGAAAGATTCATCTCGTCGATGATGAGAGTGCTCCCGGCAGCGATTCCGGGGAAAAATTGCTGATCGTTTCCGACCTCGGTGATACCAAGTAGGATGCGCTGCAGGGTAGAGGAGATCGTCGCTTCCTTCACGCCGCCTGCGACTTCGCCGTGTCGAATTAAAACTCCTTCGCAGCCGACAGAAAAGTCACCGGAGATTGGATTGACGCCGGAGTGTATTCCCGAGATCGCCTGTACGACGATGGCTTCATCGAGTGAATCGAGCAACTCCTGAGACGTGCGTACTCCAGCTTTGAGTGCCAACGCTCGTGGACCTGGATTGGTCGCTCCGCCGCCTCCTCGTTGGGCCGAACCAGTTGAAGCGGTCCCATCTTTCCTCGCAGTATACGAGTCGTAGAAGTAGGACTGTAGGACTCCGTCGATGATAGGTGTGTTGATGCGAGTGGCGAGTCCCTCTGCATCAAAGGCGGAGGCGCTTTGGAAGCGAATGTCGCCCGGATTGTCGACCAGAGTAACGCTGGATGAAGCGATGCGCTCGCCGATGCGATTGGCAAAAATCGATCGACCTTTCTGAACGCTCGATGCCGACAGGGTGGATCCGATGATTGCTAGCAGGTTCGCAGCCACTCGAGGCTCGAAGACCACACTCAGTGACTGACTACGAGGCTTCCGTGCGCCGAGTAGACGAGTTGATCGCTCGGCGGCATCGCGCGCTGCGCTGACGATGTCGATCTCCTCTGGCGATCGACCCACGCTGTAGCCGAAACCACTCTGGGTTTCGTCGCCTTCTCGCGCGAGGGCTTGGGCGAACGCAAACGCAAAGGTATCGCACGCCGTTATCGATATCCCAGTCGTCGATGCGATGGCGATTTCAGAGACTACGTCGCCGTAGGTCGCGGTAGGAATTTCAACGATCCTGTGATCGAGAGTTCGGATCTCGCGCTCCAGGTTGATTGCAAACTCTATTTTCTTGTCGAGTGGATAAGTAGCTGTTGATGGGCGATAGAGATCAAGATCCGGGAAAGGGTGTCCGTCCGGCTCGGCCAATCCGACGAAGGGGTCTGTGGAGGCGTATCGGACGTTCTCTCGTGCGGCCCCTAGGGTCGCCGCAAGATCCGGCGCGGTCAGGCTCCCCGCATAGGCGTATCCAACTTTGCCGCTCGAGACGATCCGTATGCTAATACCCGCCTGAGTTGCCTGCGTGAGTGATTCCACTGCCGCATCGTACGCTCGAATCTCGGTCTCGACGCCTCGTTCAACTATAACTTCCAGCGCCTCGTTGGGGCGGGCTTTACTGAGAACGTCGTGAGCCATCTGAAGGAGGCTTCTATCCACGGCTCGTACCTCCGAGGGTCATTTCGGAGATGCGCAGCGTGGCCTGACCCGTTCCGACCGGCACGCTCTGCCCTTGTTTCCCACATGTTCCAGGAGTCATTGCGAAATCGTCACCGATTGCGTCGATCTTTGCGAGGGTTTCCGGTCCGTTTCCAATCAGTTGGGTATCGCGCAGTGGGGCCGTAAGGTGCCCGTCTTCGATCAAGTACGCCTCTTGAGTTCCGAAGACAAAATCACCGGTCGCCGTGTTGACCTGACCGCCCGTGAGTGCAGCAACGTAGACTCCGTACGGAGTGGATGCGATGATGTCTTCTGGGTTGGTATCGCCGGCAAGGAGGAAGGTATTCGTCATCCTTACCATAGGGAGGTGTTCGTAGCTCTGCCTGCGCCCATTGCCGGAGGAGCTTCTCCTCGACTTGACTCCCGATTTGCGATCCCAGAGATAGTCAACAAGTACTCCGTTTTCTATCAAGACGTTACGTTGTCCTAGGTGACCCTCGTCGTCGATAGCATACGTACCCCACTCGTCCACCACAGTTCCGTCGTCGATTAAGGTAACGAGTGGACTTGCGACCATTTGCCCGATCCTGTCTGCGTACACCGAAGAACGCTTCACGATGTGGTCGGCCTCGAGGCCATGTCCGCATGCTTCATGAAAGAGTATTCCCCCGGAGCCACGCTTGAGAATAACCGGCAGGTTTCCCGATGGAGCCGGTCTCGCTTTGAGTTTGCTGAGGGCTCGGTGGGAAGCGGTCGTCGCAAGGTCATCGAGATCGATTTCGGCGAGAAATCGGTTGAAATCAATGGTGTAGGCGGCCGGAACACTGCCACTTTGCAGGCCTGTATCTCCTGACGCGATGGCACTCACAGAGGCACGCGTGCGCTGCGTGGTGCTACTAGCGAAGACTCCGTCTGAGTTTGCTACGAGGAAGCTTCTTGCGGCAGTGGAGATTCCGGCCATGACTTGTATAATGCTTCCGTTTGTTGAGCGGGCTACCTCGTCGAGGCGAGCGAGTACCTGGACTCCTTGTTCTTTGAACGATGAAGAGTGATCATCGGCATTCGCACCATGGCCGCTGATTGATCTTCGTGGTTCAAGCGCTACCGAGATCGACGAACCACCAGTTGCAACGGAGCGTGCCGTTTCCGCTATGGCGATAAGACCAGGTTCGCTGAGATCCGTCGTGTGAGCGAAGCCGGTCGTGTCGCCGTAGACCACTCGCAGTCCGGCACCGCGCGAGATCACGTCAGAGACTGACTCTACTCGCCTGTCTTCGAATGAGAGAGACGAGCCGCGCCGATCTTCGACAAATATCTCGGCGAAGTCGGCGCCCTTCGCAAGCGCAACGTTGAGGACTCGGTTGGCTAACTCTTGATCGATCATGAGCGCTCCATTCCCAATATTTGTCGTAAACTCTACTCGGCGGCTCCGAAGTGGCGGACTTTCGGAGCTCTAGCTAGCGGAATCCCGGCCGGCTACGGGGTGCGCTCGAACCCTGGAGGTGTAGTGCTGACGCGTGCGAAGCTTGTGTGGCCACGGGTTCGTCTCGTCCTGTCCGTTGCCCTGTTGGCTTGGTTATTGCACTCCGTGCATTGGTCGAGGATTCTTCCTCATCACCACGGAACCTTACGACTTCTCTTTGTCGCCTCGGTGATCGGTCTCGCTGCAGTTCTTCTCTCGGTACTACGCTGGCAGCGAGTTTTGATCGCACTTGGCAGACCGATGCGTCTAGCCGTTCTCGTCCGCATGTACTTTGCATCACTTTTTGTATCGAACTTCCTTCCATCGACGGTTGGCGGGGATATTGTCCGCGTGACCTGGCTGAGGCGACGATCTGGGCTGGGTGATGCTGTTGCATCGGTGGTCTTGGAGCGGTTGACTGGGTGGATCGTGCTTCCCTTCATCACGTTGATAGGGTTGCTTTCGAATCCTCAGCTTCTGAATCTCGGTTCACCTTCTCGCATCGCGATAGCGATAGCGCTCTGCACGCTTTTTGGCTTGGTGGTGATCGTAGGTCTTGCCACTTGGATGGAGCCGAAGCCAACGGACGAAGGAGGAACAATTCGTAGCGTTGTCAACGCTGTTCGCTATGGAATTGTTCGCTTTTCGGCGAGTCCGAGGAGCGTCGTCGAGGTACTGCTCGTCAGTATGGCATATCAACTGACCGTGGTGGTGACTGCACTTGCAGTGGCGGATGCGTTGGGCCTTGGGCTATCGCTCACCGTGATGCTCGCCTTCGTGCCTGCCGTCGCTATCGTTCAGGTCTTTCCTTTGACGATCGGTGGTCTCGGACTTCGCGAGGGGGCTTTTGTTCTTTTTTTGCACCCTCTCGGGGTGTCGACATCTCAGGCAGTTGCACTCGGTTTGATGATCTATCTAGTGAATCTTCTTGTTTCCCTGCTCGGAGGTCCGGCTTTTGCCCTGGGGAGTGATCGAAAGCAGGAAGAAGCCGTTGGCATCTAGGTTAACAAAAGGGTCGTCTGTGCGTAGTGAGCCGTTCCATCTAAGCTCGAGGGATGAGTGTTGATGGCGGAGTGAGGCTGGAAAGCGTGCAAGTGGACGGAGTTGCTCGATCGCAGCCTGTGGCAGCTGGTGATCCTGGAGGGTTGAATAGGATAGCCCGCGTCGTCGAGGAACGGCTTAGGGCTGTTTTTGACCAGGAGTGTCGTCGCTGGGGCGACGTTGACGTTCGGTTCTCCGCTCCCCTGAAAGAGCTCGAGGCCTTCGTTTTGAATGGTGGTAAGCGGCTGCGTCCGGTCTTTTGTCACTGGGCTTTTGTTGGCGCAGGCGGAGACCCCTTCGATGCTCTTGTGCTTGACGCCGGTTGCGCATTGGAACTTCTTCACAGTTTTGCCCTGATCCACGATGATGTTATGGATGGTTCTCCGACTCGACGTGGACTCCCCTCTATACACGTCCGTTATAGCGATCTTCATGCTGCCTCGGAGTGGTCTGGAGAGTCGCGACGCTTCGGCGACGGGGTAGCGATCCTGCTTGGAGATCTTGCATTCGTCTACGCTGACCGGCTGCTCGAAGGTGCCTCTCTTGCGGCGCGTCGTGTCTTCACCGAGCTTCGTATAGAGGTAAATCTGGGTCAGTATCTCGATGTAGTAGGAACGGCGGAACGAATTAGCGATGTGAAGTTTGCGCAAGAGGTTGCGATCTATAAGTCTGGGAAGTACTCCGTTGAGCGCCCTTTGCATCTCGGAGCTGCGCTCGCTGGTCGCTTGGATGAGCTTGCCCCTAGTCTCTCTGCATACGGTATGCCTCTTGGTGAAGCATTCCAACTTCGAGATGACATCCTTGGCGTTTTTGGCGAAACGAGCGAGACCGGTAAGCCGGTGGGCGACGATATCGTCGAAGGAAAGCCTACGTTGCTCTATGCCCTGACTAAGGAGCGGGCGACGTCACGTCAACGGCTCGTTCTCGATGAACTTTTTGGGCGTCCAGATCTCGGTAGTGGCGAGATAAAACTAGTTCAGGATCTCTTCGTTGATTGTGGTGCGCTCGATAGCGTTGAGCTTCGCATCGAAGAACTCGTCAATGTAGCGGTTGATGGGTTAGACGGTGCTCTACTTCTTGATGAGGCAAGTGAGTCATTGAGAGAGCTTGCTCTGTTCGTTGCGCGTCGAAGGAGCTAGGTTTCCGTGAAGATAGCAGTTATAGGTGCAGGACTCTCGGGTCTCTCGGCAGCCTGTCATTTGAGTCGAAGCGGACACGAAGTATCTGTCTACGAGGCGAGCGAGCACTGCGGCGGTAGGGCCGGGTACATCGGAGATAGTGGGTTCCATATCGACAATGGGCCGACAGTTTTGACGATGACGGAACTCGTGGCGAACGCCATTGCGGCAACGGGATCAACGCTCGATCAACATCTTGAGCTCATCCGGATCGAACCGGGATATCGGGCCTTCTTTGCAGGGCCCGGAGGATTCGACGATGACGGGGTGTTGTCGATCTACTCGTCTACGCAGAGAATGTACGAGGAGATACGTGCAAACTGCTCACAACGAGATGCGGATGCGTATCTGCGCTTTGTCAAGTATCTCACTGAGCTTTATCATGCGGAGTTCGCAAGCTTTATCGATCGAAACTTTTCCTCACTTCTAGATCTAGCTCGGCCAGTGTCAGCTGGGCTCCGCCTTCTTCGTCTTGGTGCGTTTCGCCGTCTTGATGCGGTTGTGAAGTCCTTCTTTGACGATCCTCGCTTGCGAAAGATCTTTTCCTTTCAGGCGCTCTATGCCGGGCTTTCACCTCTCGATGCGTTAGCGGTCTATGCGATTATTACGTATATGGATTCTGTAGAGGGAGTCTGGTTTCCTAAAGGCGGAATGCATCAAGTAGCGGTCGCCATGGAGGAGGCCTCCCGACTCGCAGGGGTCCACTATCACTACGGAGCACGAGTTACCCAGATCGTACGACGCGCAGATGGGGTGAGAGACCAGGTTGAAGCGCTGATCGTTGATGGAATCGGTCGAGTCGACTGTGACGTTGTCATTGCCACGGCTGAACTTCCACTCGTCTATGACGAGCTTTTAGATGGGTTAACGACACCTCCGAAGCTCGTAACCGGTGAGTACTCTCCCTCTGCGTGCCTGCTGCTGCTCGGTGTCAACCATGTCATGCCAGCCGGAACGACACACCATAATATCTTTTTTGGGCAGGGCTGGGAAAGCTCCTTCCAGGCGCTCTTACGTGATGGGGAACGCATGCCGGATCCTTCGATCTTGGTATCCGTACCGACCGTAACCGATCCTTCACTGGCACCGTCAGGCTCGAGCATCCTCTACGCCTTGGAGCCGGTGCCGAACTTGAGTGGTCAGATCGAATGGTCGGAGACCCGACAGGTCGTTCGTGATGAACTCGTTCAACGTCTAACCTCGTGGTCGCTCTTGCAGTCAACCGATTCGATTGTACAGGAGAAGATGTACGACCCTACCGACTGGTTGGAAGGGGGAATGGCGATGGGAACCCCCTTTGGTTTGTCACATCGGTTTTTTCAGAGTGGACCCTTTCGGCCCTCAAACGTCGACAAACGAGTCGAAAACCTAGTTTTTGCCGGCTCCTGTACCGTTCCTGGCGTCGGAGTGCCGATGGTCATCATCTCTGGAAAATTAGCGGCCGACAGAGTAAAAGTCCTGTTGGGGTCGTAATGACAGATCTTGAACGCTCCTATCGTGAGTGCCGAAGACTTAACAAGCGATTTGGAAAGACGTACTACTACTCGACCATGTTACTTCCAAAACCTTGGCGTCCCCACGTCCACGCGCTCTACGGTTTCTGTCGATATGTGGATGACATCGTGGACGATCTTGGAGACGTTCCAGTCTCAGACCGTGTCAGAGCAGTGGAGAAGTTTAGTTCCTCCTTCTTTAGCGATCTTGAACGGGGCTCTTCAGAAGATCTCGTTCTTGCTGCCGTTGTCGATACGGTCAGGAAGTTCCAGATGGACCACGAACTGTTTCGTCGTTTTCTGCGTTCGATGAAGATGGACTTTACGATTGCAAGCTACGAGACGTTTGAAGATCTGCTCGATTACACAGACGGTTCTGCTGCGGTGATCGGAGAGATGTTGTTGCCGATCATCGCTTACGATCGTGATGCGGCCAAATCCGGAGCGAGGGATCTTGGCATTGCCTTCCAACTCACTAACTTTTTGCGAGACATCAATGAGGATCTCGATCGTGGGAGAGTCTACATTCCACAGGTGGATATTCGAAGGTTTGGTGCTGGTGGGGCCTTGCAGACCCGTACGGTGAACGACTCATTTCGTGACCTGATTCGCTTTGAGATCGCCAGGACACGAGATCTCTATCGATCGTCAACTAAAGGCGATCAGTTTCTTCGACCTGAAGCACAGAAGTGTATCCAAGCTGCTCGCCAGCTGTACTCGGCCATTTTGGGGCGCATTGAATTACTTGATTTCGATGTATTTGCGAGCCGAGCTGAAGTCCCCCGTTTTCAGAAGATCCTGGCCGTTTCGAAGCTCGCCATCTTCGCCAAATAGAGTTTTTGCCTGGAGGCGAATCCGCTTCGGAACGATGGGCATTAACATTCCATAGGGTTCTCCGTCAAAGAGATGGTGGAGAATATGAGCCCGCTTGAGTACCTCGAGTGGCCGAATCACTCCGACTTGAAAGAAGCGGCCGTGTATGTAGACGTCGTGGACGAAAGAGTAGACAGCGCCGTAGAGGGTGACGCCGATTCCAATTGGGACGAGGACCCGTAGCGAACTGATTGAGGTGCCAAGGGCCAGCATCACGATCGTGATAGCCGCGAACATGACTGGAAAGAGGTCATTGAGCTCGACTCTTGTCTCTCGTGGACGATGATGAGAGGCATGCAATGTCCAACCCACTCCGTGCATGACATAGCGGTGAGCAAGGTAGGTGAGCGGCTCCATGAGAATGAAGACCAAAATCACAACAATAAAGGAAGGCACAGTAACTCCTTTCAAAGCCATTCTACTTGTTCCTCTACTCGGTAGTCTCACGCTCATAGGTCCACTCTCAGCTAGATCATTTGGACTGAGAGTGCGTTAGGTCGCACCGTCGTCGCTCCCCAGACGTTTCCAGATAGAGACGGTGAGAAGGAGAAGGGCGAGCCCGTAGATGAAGTCTTCGACTGGAGAGGAGAAGAAGACTCGAATGCCGGAGAGGTGATGGGGCGAGTACTGAACGATTGGCGAAGAGAGTTTTGTGAGCCAGCCATCAACAAAGATCTGAAAGAAGCTGACAATGAGTGCGGTAATCCAGAACTGTGCAGTCTTGACTACCTTTGTGCGTAGAACAAATAGGTCGAAGATAACGACGAGAGCAAGAGCGAGTACGGCTCCAAGGGTGTAAGCGTGCACGGAGGTGTGCCTTACCGCTCTTCTAACGAGCTTCGTCGTTCGCGCAGCCAGTCTCCCCATGCCTTCACTGCCTCAGTAGATCCGCGCACGGCCCCGTAGGTCAACAGGCCGCAGGTGGGAATTACGAGGAAGAAGGCGACTTCTTCGATGGGGAGTCGCCCGAAGAGGTCGATTCCGGTGGTGAAGCGGTGGGAATAGTGCCACCAACCCCAAGAGATTGAGGCGTAGTCAAAGACCGAGAATAAGAGGGCTACGGGAACGATTGTCAGCAGGAGCCGGCGCCACTGCCGATAGACACGGGCGCGGAGCGCAAGCTCCAGTGGAAGAGTTACGATTAGACATGCTCCGAGCAGAATCAAGTACTGGAGATGCTCCATATCAGAAGATAGGTTATCGGTAGTCAGGAAAAGAGTCTCCGTTGACGTAGCCTAATCCCGTGTTTCGCTTCCCAAAGGCCATTCGCTTGTGGTTCCTAGTAGCGCTCCTCGAGAGCGTCTACTTGGTTTGGCTTGGTCCTCTCGGGGTTGATATCTGGGCCCACGCGTACTATCTGTCATTGCTAGAGCGGGGCCGGCTAGATCTCTGGAACTTTCGCTGGTATAGCGGTTCGTACGTTTTCGTTGGATACGGGATTCTCCCGTATCTCCTTGCCCTTGTCTTGACATTAAAAGGGGTGGAGTTTCTATCGATAGCGTTGACAGTGATCGCAGCTTTAGAGGTTGGCCGAAGGTTACAGCATCGTGTTGGCTGGGCGGGACCGGTGCTTGTGGCGGTGACCTTTCCGTTGACAACGATGAGCGGTGCGGTCCCGTATCTCTGTGCGGTAGCGCTCTGCAGCTTGGCATTTGTAGCGGGTCTAGCTCGT
>JBMFXG010000048.1:0-10469 GCA_049964535.1 Acidimicrobiales bacterium
GATTGCGTTCTTGAGCACACCTGGTATCGAGTGGTTGTACTCCGGTGTTATCACGAGGAATGCATCGCCTTCGAGGAGGGTCTGGTTCCAGCGCTTGATGACTGGATCGGAGTACGACGGGTCCTTGATATCACCGAGAGTGCCCATGTGCTCGCTGAAGTGCGGTAGCGGCCAGTCTCTAAGATCGAGAACCTCTACGTCAAAGCGGGGGTGAATCTTGGCCTGCTCGATTACCCATGGCACGACGCTGTCAGCGGCACGGGTTGGTCGGGTGCTACCAACAATGATGTGCAGCTTTGACATAAAGATCTCCCTCGTCGATTCGAACTGCTTGTCTTTTTCGACTCAACGGATTCTTGGGTGTCTTTATTTCATGGACGCTGTGGTCGCAGCAAACTCCTGTTGACCGCAAGGAGAGCGCAAGCCTCGCTCGTAAGGCGGGGAGGATGCCGTGGTGTGTGCTTTCGGTCAGTAGTGGGCTTGGGTGTACATGAATCGGATCCGTTGGTAGGGAAGAGCTGGTAGCACTCCGATGCCCCATCAACGGAGTCCTGGATTCTTGTCGTCGATCTGTGGTTTGAGCGCAATGGAGCGCGTGATGTCTTTCGGTACTTCGAGTACGAGTAGGGGCTGTGCGATGCGGTAGTGCTTGGGGATCCTTCAGTTTGAGACCGTATGGTGGAGGGTCGTGACGAACGATACGGAACGTAACGCGTGCTCGAACAGACTGTGGGACGGGCGCGATCGTGCTCGGAAGCTTGCTGCTTGCCTATGAAACGCTGGTTCGGTTCCTCGATTCGGACGGTAACGCTGTTGGTACTAGTAGTGCAGGTGGTACTCGTTCTCGCTCCGACTTCGGTCGGGGCGACCTCACTGCCGCTCCGAGGAACCTATCTTGCTCTCGGTGACTCAATCGCTTTCGGGTACGTACCGGTTCAGGCTCTTCCAACTTATCCGAGTACCTCGTGGTACGATGACCCTGCGCACTTCCGCAGCTATGCGAACGATGTGGCGAGTGCGCTGCATCTGCAGCTCGTCAACGCATCTTGCCCTGGGGAGACGAGTGCTTCTCTGATCGACCCACGGGCTCCGAGTAATCGGTGCGAGAACTTTATGGGGCGTGGCGGAGGCTATCGAAGCTTTTGGCCCCTCCACGTCCACTACTCGGGTTCTCAGCTTGGCTTCGCTGTCAACTATCTTCGATCGCACCCTCAAACCGAGCTCGTCTCTATCGATATCGGTGCGAACGACCTACGGCTCTGTCAGTTGACAACTCGTGAGCAGTGTCGCAGTGCTGCAGAGCGAGCACGCCTCGATACGTCGCTACGGAAGAATCTCGGGGTTATCTACCACTCGATTCGAGTTGTCGCTGGATATCGTGGTCCGATCGTCGCCCTTGCGTACTATCCGCTCCTCATCAACGGCCGAATTGCGATCTCCGCCACCGAAGAGATCAACTCGGTGATCGATCAAGCCACGCTCGCTGCGGGCGGTTGGATCGCAGATGGATTTACTGCTTTTGTTTCGGCCTCTGCCCCTTACGGTGGCGACCAGTGTGCGGCAGGGCTCCAGATTCGTTATCGCGTTAACAGTTCCGATGGCCGATTTATCTGCAATATTCATCCATCCCCCCTTGGAGATCGACTGATCGCACGAGCCATTCTTACGACGCTCTCCCAACACGGTGGCCGCTGACGTCAAACTTTTGCTCGCACTTTGGGAGCGCCGGCTCTGACTGTGAGTTTGCCTACGGTGGTAGGCGTAGAAAGGCCTCGATGTGTTGAGTCGTTGGCGCTACCTACTGACGTGCTCAGGTCGAACGACAGTGTGGGCAGGGGCGGCTGAGCAGGGACAACTCGCCGTGGTTCACAGGGTGGTCCTCCCGGTGACTGATCGGCGATACTCGGTAGCTGAGTTGGTGCGCCTCTATGTACGGCGTGAGATCCGCTACGGTAGGGAGAGTTGAGCCGGTGTGGTCGTAGTAGCGGTCGTGTGTGACATGGAACTCCTTAGCTCGATCGGCCCGAGGTGTGGCGTGTGTTGCACGCACGGCTCGAAGAGTGGGTCGCTCCGGCAGGGAACTCGGGCGGCGGTGGCGGTGGTGGTGGAGCAGGGTCGTGTGGTTCACGAGGGATCGGTGGAGCTGATGGTTTCGGAAGGGCAGAATCGACAATGCCGGTAATGAGGCCGTCGTTACGAGCGTTCGCTCTCGTAGTAGTGGTGCTTGCGTGTTCTGGGGTCGCTGGAGTACAGGGAACGAGTGGTACCGTACGTCAACTCCGCGGCGCACCTGCGAGCTTATTTGTGAATGCTCCGGGTAGTCGAATGCAAGGCTCGATGCTCGCCTCTTTAGAAACGGGCGTGAGCACATCGACGATGCGGACCCGAGGTCGACCTGGTCGGAGTGCTCTTCGTGAACTTCGAAAACGCTCCAAGTTCCTACGGAGAGTTTCGAATTTGACAAGATCTCAGCGTTCGGTCTCGTCTGATAACTGGCTCATGTATCATGGTGCCCTCTCTGGCAATGGGTTCCGCTCCTCACCCAGACCGTGGCCTGCACAGCTCAAGGTGGGATGGCGCTCGAGCGCTCTTCGAGGTCAGATCTACGGTGAGCCTCTAGTCGACAGTGGCGTGATCTACGTGGCGACTGAGGAAGATTATCTGTACGCCATCGCCCTCCGCTCCGGGGCGATCCTCTGGTCCCGACAGTTGGCTCAGCCCGTCTCGGTAGTAGGGGACGGCATCTGTGGCGATATCTCTCCATATCTGGGGATCACCTCCACTCCGGTTATTGATGCGAAGCGCAATGAAATCTTCGTCGTAGCGGGGACGCGGACGCATGGCTTCTTCAGTCACCACTTGATCGGCGTGACCTTGAAGAGTCAGCACGTCGAACTCAACGTGATCCTCGATCCTCCCTTAGGAACTCGAGGCTTCTCAGAGGTCTCGTTCGACGGCTTCGAGCTGCAGCGGGCGGGGCTGACGATCGACCACGGTGAGATTGTGGTCTCCTTCGGGGGGAATTGGGGAGATTGCGGGACGTACCACGGGTTTGTCGTGTCGGTTCAAGTTACGAATGGTCGTCGCACCACGTATGTGATGAACCATGGTGCCGGAAATCAGGATGCTCTGTGGATGGGAGGTGCTGCACCGGTCGTTGATCCATCTGGCGCACTGTGGGTCACTTCAGGAAACGGATCGTCTACGTCGGTCTACGATCAATCCAACACCGTGCTTCGGCTCTCGCCGAGACTCACGGTGGTAGGGAGCTTTTATCCGGCAAACTTCGCTCAGCTCTCGAGCCGAGACTTAGACCTCGGCTCTGGTGCTCCTATTCTCCTTCCAGACGTAGGACCAGGCGGTTCGGTTCTGCAGGTGGGAAAACAAGGCACTGGTTACTTGGTTCCTATTCATCTGAACAACGGACTACGCAACGGAGCGAACGTCGCTCGGTCGGTTACACGCGTTGGGCAGCTCTGCGGTGACTATGGCGGAGCTGCCGTTGTGAGTGGGAGAGTTCAGAGCGTTGTCTACCTTCCCTGTGCATCGAAGGGTCTACTTCGTGTCGACATCTCTTCGACCGGTAAGATTCAGCCAGCCTGGACGCAATCGATCGCAGGTGGCCCGCCAGTTGTTGCCGGGGGTTTTGTGTGGTCGATATCAAAGAGTTTGGGCGTTCTGTTTCAGATCGATCAAGCGACCGGGACGGTAGTGCAGCAGTATCCACTTGGCACAATCGCCAACTCCTTTCCGACCCCTTCCGTGAGCGGCTCATGGCTCATTGCGACTTCCGCTCAGACGGTAACGGCTTTGGTCGCTTCGTAGTCCACCATCTCCGCGATGAGGACCTCTTCGCTCGTGATCTGGAGGCTCTAAGCGTGGGCTCCGGGGTGGACGACAGAGAGTTCGAATATTTGATACAGTTCAAGGCATCCTGAACTATAGAGGGTGAGGTTAAAGCATGAAAAGAAAAAGAAGTGCTCGCCGTTTGCGGAGTGCGGCGCTGACGTTGACGGCGACTTCGACGCTGCTCCTGGCGGCTGCCGCCGGTACGGCGTCCGCGTCACCGTCCACCTCGTCGGTTGCGCCGGGCCGGGTGAGCGTTCCGCAAGGAATCTCCGCCGGGGTTATCGCAAACTCAGCGCCCGTCTCAATTACGGCCTCTCAGACGCCGGTTACGGTCTCATTCATCTTGAAATCGCCGAACTTGGCGAGTTTAGAGGCAGCCGTGACCAATGGTTGGCGAGGTCCGTATCTCAACACACAGCAGTTCGCTCAGTACTATGGGCAACCAGTGAGTTTTATCCAAGAGTTAACGAGCTTTCTTTCGAGCTATCACATTCAGGTCACGAACGTTGACGCGGATAATCTGGATGTGACGACGAGCGGGACTGCGGCTGCCTATGATCAAGCTCTCGGGGTTCAGCTCAAGAACTATGTGGTGAGTAGTCCAACTCCTGGAATCGGTGGCTCGAAGCAACAGACGCAGACGGTGTACGGGAGTGCAACGAATCCACTGCTTCCTCCGGCTCTCGCTCAGAACGTCGTAGCCATCCTTGGGCTGAGTAACTATCAGCCTTTCGTGTCCGACTCGATACCTGCCCTGGTGCATCCAGGAGTGGCAGCGCCTTCGAGCTCGAGCTCGAGTTCGGTGCTACAAACTCCCTTCTTGCCCTCGTTTTTTGAGAGTCACTACAATTTGACCCCGCTCTACGGTTTGGGAGCTAGTGGGCAGAACCAGACGATCGGTATTATTACTCTCGCCAGCGTCGACCCAACGGTGCCGGAGGACTTTTGGAACAACACCCTTGGTCTGGCGACGAAGCCGAATCGGATCGCGCTCATGAATGTTGATGGTGGCGCCGGTCCGGTCAGCCTCAATGCCGGCTCGGACGAGACGACATTGGATGTCGAGCAGTCAGGCGCAATCGCACCTCAGGCCAATATTGAGGTCTATCAGGCTCCTAACACCGACTATGGGTTCGTTGATGCGTTCTTTGCTGCTGCGTCAGCGAATACAGCCTCCTCCCTCTCAGCTAGCTGGGGCGAGAGCGAGACTGCCATTCAAGAAGCGGTGAATACCTTCACGGAGTCCTCTGGCTATGCAGCAGCGTTCAACGAGGCCTACCTCGAAGCTGCAGCGCAGGGCCAATCGACCTTCGTCTCCTCAGGAGATCAGGCTGCCTACGATGCAACTGGTGATGCCACATCGACAAACCTTGCGGTTGACAATCCCGGAGATAGTCCCTACGTAACGGCTGCCGGTGGCACGACCGTGGCGGGGACGCAGCTTCCTTACCCGGTGACGAACACGAAAGGTTCCGTAACCGGCTCGATTCAGGTCACAATACCTGAGGAGATGACTTGGAACTGGAGCTACTTGGTCCCAGCCTATCAGGCTTTTGGTCTGACCTCGGAACAGAAGGCGGTGACGCCTTCGAATGGGATCGTCACTGGATCGGGTGGTGGTTTCTCAAGCGTGTTCTCCGAGCCGAGCTACCAGAAGCAGCTAGTGAGCGCGAGTTACAGCGCACTTCAGTTCCTGACTTCGACTCGGTTTAAGTCGGTCGATGGACTGCGGCTGCCGTTTGGCTTTCACTACAACGCACAGCCTCAACTCACCAGTGGCACGGCGTCAACGCTTGCAAGTGGATCGATTGGGCGAGCAATGCCAGATCTTGCAGTGAATGCAGATCCCCAGACCGGATATGTGGTGTACGACCCGCAGTTCCAAAGCGTCTTCGGTTCTGCGTATGCGCAGTTCGGTGGTACGAGCTTCTCAGCACCACAGCTCAACGGCGCGACCGTTGTGATTGATAGCTTGTTGAACGGAAGGGTCGGTTTTTGGAATCCGAGCATCTACTCCTTTGCTGCGGGTAGTAACTCTCCGTTCACTCCACTTGACTCCAATGCACTCTACGGACGGCAGTACTACAAGGTCACAGGCTCGGCGACGGTGCCACAGAGCGCTGCGTTCTCGAATGGCAACTTCTACTACACCGGCACAATCGGGGCGAAGTTCAATCCTGGCAGCGGTCTTGGCACGCCAAATCTCACGGGTCTGGCCGAGGATTTCTGCTCTCAACTGAGAGGGTCCTGTCCGGTGTTCAACGGGTTAAACGGCGGCTCGAACGGAGTGTCTTCGCACGGATGGTGAGGTCAGTATTTCGTGAGCTTTAGTTTGGTATTGCACGAGTAACTCGTGGATCTGAACTGGAATCAGAGAGCACCCCGGTCCACCGTTGGGCCGGGGTGCTCTCTCTGTACGCTTTGTACGTTCTCTACGTATCGTCGTTGCGGCGCTGGTGTTCCTTCGCACGCTGTGATGGCGATATTGGGATGAGGCGTACGAGGGTGTCGAGATGAACTCTTGGTGCCATTCATTGAAGAAAGCGAGAGAACTGTCAGCGCTCGTGGGCTGCAAGTCTTTTACCTTTGACGGGTCAAGGCCTCGGGTGGAGTGTCATAACGGAGCCCCAGCGGAGACGGGAAGAGCGTTGTGTCTGGTCTCGTTTGAGAGGTGGTCAGGCGTGCATTTTGGGGATTTTACACTAATAGTGTAAATTAGTTCTCAATATCTCGCTTTGAGTGGTCGAAAGTATGGATGCGGGAGAGGAGCGTGGGAACGTGATTGACGGAGTGATCGGTAGTGAAGAACGTGTGACTCTTGAGGGCCGACTCGTTGGCGTGCTACGGTCTCCCGTCTCCTCGGGCCTGATCTGCGTTGTCGAAGATGGTACGACGCGTGAGACGGTGATGTGTGCTACTCGTGGGTATCGACAGTCGTCACTCGAGCGTTTGATTGGGAACTGGTTCGAACTGACCGGTCTCGATCGTCGGGATCCAGATAGCAGGGTACGACGTCTCGAGGTGATTGAGATCCTCAAGCCCGATATTCCTTGACTTGTTTCAGAGGTAGCGAGCGGTAGCTCTGATGTGAAGTGCTGAGGTGGGTAGTAAGGGTCTACAGTCCAGGATTCTTACGGAGAACGATGTGAAGAGGTCACCATGTCGTGATCCTCCTTGAGGCTTAGGTCTCTGTCAACTTGTTTGGGTCCCTAGAGTGATCTGCAGTGAGAGAGTGGGATCATCATCGGCTGATTATGCACGTTGACTTGGACTGCTTTTTTGCTGCTGTCGAAGAGCTTGACGACCCGACTCTTCAGGGTCGGCCCGTCGTGGTTGGAGGTACGGGAGCGCGCGGTGTGGTGGCCGCAGCGAACTATGAGGCCCGGATCTACGGAGTGCACTCAGCTATGAGCATGGCTGAGGCACGACGGCGGTGCCCGATGGCAATCTTTCGTGATGGTAACTTTCGGCGCTACAGCGAGCTTTCGAGGCGGTTCCACGAACTTTTGGACTCGGTGACACCGGTCGTTGAGCCGATCGGTTTAGACGAGGCGTTTCTCGATTGTTCAGGAATTTTGCGTGCGTGGTCGAGTGCGATGGACCTTGCGGAGGCAACGAGGAGTCGACTGATGTCGGAGCTCGGTCTGTCTCTCTGCGTTGGCATCGGCACGACGCGACAGATCGCGAAGCTCGCTTCTAAGCGGGCGAAGCCTCATGTGATGGATGGCCGACTCGTCCAGGGTCTCGGTGTGTGTGTGGTGCAGCCGGGAGACGAACGTACCTTTCTTGGACCGGTTCTCGTGGGTGATCTCTGGGGTGTTGGTTCGGTTACCGGGAAGAAACTAGCTCGCCTTGGGGTGCGAAACGTCGGCGAACTGCTCGACCTCGATCCTGCGATCGTGTTCCATGCTCTTGGATCCCATGGATTGTCTCTACTTGCGGCACTCGATGGCTCGGCGGCCGTCCAGGTGCAGGGGCAGTCGTCAAATAAGAGTCTTGGGGTCGAGGAGACGTATCCAAAGGATCTGAAAGATCCTGGGGAGATCGACCGCGAGATCGTGAGACTGGTCGACTCGGTCTGTTTTCGGCTTTTTCAACGGGAACTCTTTGCCAGAGTCGTGGTATTGAAGATTCGTACCCCTGACTTTCAGACACATCTTCGTCAGCAGACGCTCACCGTACCGACTCGTTCTCCTCGAACGTTCTTGGCCACTGCCCGAGCGCTTCTGAAGCCCGAGCTGCTTAGCGATGGTGTGAGGCTGCTCGGCGTTTCGACCTCAGGACTCACCGAGGTGTCGGTCGGCCAACCGAGATTGGACGTGAGTGGCGACGATGAACGGGCTCACGTGCTGGATGAGACGGTAGGAGAGTTGAAGCGTCGTTTTGGTGAAGGATCGATCGCTCCGGCGAGATTGATTGAGGGGCGTGGGGTGGTGGTGCGCTCCGTTGGGGATCGCCACTGGGGGCCAAGTGCAGAGAACGGAGAGACAGCTATGGGGGCTCCGCACAACAAGAAGTGGCGGAGGGACCCCGATGAGACGCATTCATGAGACGTCCTGTTGAGACACATCGTTGAGAGGTACTGAGATGGTTACGTTTGCTCGTCATCGCAGTCGTCGTTCAGAGCCTTGGAACGAGACTCTGTGCGAACTCAGGTCCCGAGCCCCGAGTGGCTCGCTCGGTCCCTGCTGCAGGACGCTCACTGCGGTGGCCACAGCGCTGCCGAATGTCGCTGAAAGAGGCGCAATCGTAGGAGGAGTGGGGGAGTGATTCGTTGAGGTCCTCAGCGACCTCTGTGAGAGCGAGATCACGCTTACCTACGCTCCTACACGGGACTCGCAGCTTGTTGCTCGGGGGTCGCGAGACGTTCTGACGTAGGCGTGAGCGATACCGGTGGTCGAACGTTTCGATCTGGAAATTGACTGTGGCAAAACTTGCGATGGGCCGGGTTGTGCGTAACGGCGAAGACCTCGGCTCTTGGAGGTCGTCGCTGTGGGGTTTTAAGTGGGTACCGAGGATGACCGTCATACTCGACCGCTCGTGCATGGATCGGCGACGTGTTTACGGATGGGACGCAGAGCGTGGTTGAGGCGTGCGCTTGTTACGGGTTGGTCCTCAACGATTACGTTCGAGTACTTGTGGCTCGCTGCTGAGAGTAACCTGGAGCTGTGGGACGGCGCTGAACAGCGCCGAGGGTGAGTTCGATCAGAGCAATCTCCCTTCAGCGGAGAGTGTGTTGAGAAACTTAAAGAGCAGTTCGTTGACGGCTGTCGGCTTTTCCTGTTGTATCCAGTGTCCAGCGTCACTGATGACGTGGTGACCTCGAAGGTCGGAGCACGAGATGCTCAAATCGTTCTCTGCTCGTTGAGAGAAGCGCCTCGTCATATCGTGTTCGCCGACGATGTAGAGGGCAGGTACGGAGATTGGATAGTTGTTGAACGCGCGCGTGAGCTCCCAGTTGTTGTCGAGATTGCGGTAGAAGTTGAGCGGACCTCGAAATCCTCCTTCGGAGAACGCCTCAACGTAGTGAGCGATGTCCTCTTCTCGAAGCCATGGTGGAAGTGAGGCCGCCGGACGCTCGAGAGCAGGCGTCCATTCTCGGTCACGAGACGCTGCCATCCGGTTTGACGGATCGAGGGAGTCTCGCCATAGAGAAAGCATCGAATGCTACGGTCAACATCGAGTTCGAACTCTGCTTCAGCGAGGCCAGGCTCTTGGAAGTAGACCATGTAGAAGGACTCATTCTCCTGGCCTCCGAGCGAAGCGGTCATAATGCTCGTTGGTGCTGCATGCGCGCGCTGTGAGCGATAGGGCACGCTGAGGCCGACGACTCCGACGAAGAGATCGGGTCGGAAGAGGGCGCAGTGCCACGCTACCGGTGCGCCCCAGTCGTGACCGACGACACAAGCTGTCTGGATCTCCAAGGACTCCGCAAGTGCGACGAGATCACCGCTGAGGTGCAGTATCGAGTAGGAGGAGATTTCGTTTGGCTTGGACGATCCTCCGTACCCTCTGAGGTCGAGCGCAAGTGCACGATACCCGTGGTCCGCAAGGTATGTCAGTTGATGGCGCCACGAATGCGATGTCTCTGGGAACCCGTGAGCGAGTATGACCACTGGCCCATCACCGGCTTCGAGGTAGGAGAGTTCGATTCCATTTGTTTGTACAGTGTGGCGCTGGAAGCGGTCAGGGGTCATAGTTGGGTCTCCACTGTTGTGTGCTCCTTCGACAGAGATGGCGCTCCGCCTCGATAGTTCGACTGACGTTCGGGGTCGGTGCTACCCATGAGTCCCACACTACTTCTCATCCGACACCGACGTAGGTCGCCGCTTTGCGAGTGGCAGTTGAACTCGATAGGGTACAAGTAGCGTGAAGTCTGTGAGGTGCTGTGTTTACACTGAGAGATGAGTTGGGGCTCGAGGAGATCGATCTCTCCGATCTCGAGTTTTGGGCCTTACCGTTCGAGGTTCGCGAGGCGGCGCTTGTAAAGCTACGCCGTGAGCGGCCGGTCGCACACTTCGACGAGCCGACCTGGTCCTTCGATGAGAATGGCTCCGGATACTGGGCGATCACTAAGTACCACGACATTGCTCGAGTATCTCGTGAGCCGCAGATCTTCT
>JBMFXG010000048.1:10479-15204 GCA_049964535.1 Acidimicrobiales bacterium
CCCGAGGCGCTGTTTCGATACGTGATCTCCCGGAGGAGTTTTTGGAGTTCTTCGGTTCGATGATTAACACCGATGATCCAAGACACGGCTACCTGCGAAGAATAGTCTCTCGGGCCTTCACTCCGAAGCGGCTCTCTCAGCTCGAAGATCGGATCGAGACGATCGCGCAGGAGTTAGTTCAAGGTATGCCGCGAGGCGTACCCTTCGATGTTGTGCCGACGGTGGCTGCAACGTTACCGCTTCGGGTGATCTGCGAGATGATGGGTGTCCCTGTGGATCGAGAACACTATGTTCTGCAGCGATCAAACATCATCCTCGGTGCGCTCGACGATGAGTTCGTGCCGGTAGACCGTTCGCCCGATGAAGCGATCATGATGGCGGCTATCGAGCTGACAGCTCTGATGGAAGAGATCGGTTCCGAGCGAGTGCAGCGACCGACTGAGGATATCACCTCGGCGCTGGTGAATGCCTCGGTCGACGGTGAGGCGTTGACCGCTGCGGAGCTTGCGTCATTTTTTATACTTCTCGTTGTTGCGGGTAACGAGACGACGAGAAACGCGATCTCGTTGGGTCTCCATGCACTTGGGCAGTGGAGCGATGAGTACCAGCGGTGGCGTCAGAATCAAGAGTCTCTTACCGATACTGCCGTGGAAGAGATCATTCGCTGGTCCTCTCCGGTCATGTTCATGCGGCGTACGCTGACGCAGCGGACCTACGTCGGTGATACGGAGATCGGCGAAGGTGAGAAGGTGCTACTGCTCTATGGATCTGGTAACCGAGATGAAGAGATCTTTCGCGAACCCTACCGCTTTGATGTAGGCAGAGTTGACAACCGGCATCTCGGGTTTGGTGGATTTGGACCCCACTACTGTCTCGGCGCTCATCTCGCTCGGCGAGAGCTTGCATCGATCTTTCGTGCTTTGCTTCGAGCGGTCCCTCGTTGGAGCATTGTGGAGGAGCCGATGCAACTCCGGTCCAACTTCATCAACGGTTTGAAACACTTGACTCTCGTGGTCGAGGAGTGAGTGGTGTTGGGATTACTCTACGTGTTCGGCTAAGGTGCTTCTTGTGTCAGTAGCGTCAGAGTCACCGTCTTTAGGACAGACCTCTGAAGTCATCGCTCGCTTTCAACGGTCGCTTGTCGGTTACAGTCACAACACCATTCGTCGGTACTCTTGCGAATTGGTGAGGTTCGCTCAGTGGTGCGAAGGTCACGATCGAAGCTTTCCAGAGGCCGTCGATGTACGGTCGCTTCGACGCTATCAAGCCGAGCGTCTCGCAGGTGGTTGTAGTGCTGCCACGCTGAACTCCTTTGGAGCAGCCTGGAAGGCGTTCGTGCGGTATTGGCTTCGTCGCTCCGACGTACAGCTCGCTATGGACGAGTTCGTAGCTCGTCGAGGCTCCGTTAAACTTCCGAAGACCTTGAGTGAATCGCAGGTGGCTGGAGTTCTTCGCAACGCTGGAGCCGATGGGGCAACTACCTCTCGACACCGGGAGCGAGACAGGGCGATCGTTGAACTGCTCTATGCAAGTGGACTACGAGTGAGCGAGCTCTCTTCTTTGAGCTGGCGTGATCTCGATCTCGTGACGGGGGTCGTGACGGTGGTGAACGGCAAAGGATCGAAGGCGAGACAGGTTCCCATGACGTCGGCCGCAAAAGATGCTTTACTGGCGCTCCGTGATGCCGATACCACATTGGTGGGGATCTCGATCGATCAAGGAAGCCTCGTGTTCCGAGCTGCTCGTGGGGGGAGGCTCAATCCGAGAGAGGTGCGGCGTATTATCGAGCGGGTAGGACAGACCTGTGGGCCCCACGTTTTTCGCCACAGTTTCGCAACGCACCTGCTCGACGGAGGCGCAGATCTACGGGTTGTACAGGAGCTCTTAGGGCATGCTCGGCTCTCAACGACTCAGGTTTATACCCATGTAAGCAAAGAACGGCTGAAAGATGTGCATCGAACTTCACATCCTCGTGGATAGGTCAGGTTTTGGAAGAGATTGAACGGCGTGAAATAGAAGATCTCTGGCTTGAGTTCAAGGTGCGTGGGTCCAAGCCTGCGAAGGACCGCTTGATTGTCAACTATGCGCCGCTCGTCAAGTTCGTGGCCGGAAGGGTCGCTGTAGGCCTCCCGCAAAGTATCGATCAGGCCGACCTCGTGAGCTACGGCATGTTTGGATTGATCGATGCGCTTGAGAAGTTCGACCCTGAGCGCAAGATCAAGTTCGAGACCTACGCAATATCTCGGATCAAGGGCTCAATCATCGACGAACTTCGGGCTATCGATTGGGTGCCTCGCTCGGTTCGCGCGAAGGCTCGCATGGTGGAGAGGGCCTACCAGAAGCTCGAGGCTAAGTTGCTTCGGACTCCTACCGATCGAGAGTTGGCCGAGGAGCTCGGTATCTCCGACAGAGAGCTACAAGCTATCTTTGCTCGTATCTCGTTCGTGGGTGTCGTTGCCTTCGATGAGGTGATCTCCGGTGGCGAGAAGGGTGAAGGCGCTACGACGCTCGGAGATACCATCGCAGATCGTAAGAGCGGACCGACTGGCTCTTTTGAGCAGGAAGAGACTCGTCAAATGCTTGCTGAGGCGATTAATCGTCTTGGTGATCGTGAGAAGGTCGTGCTCACGCTGTACTACTACGAGAGCTTGACTCTTGCAGAGATCGGTCAGGTTCTTGGGGTCACTGAGTCACGAGTCTGTCAAATTCACACCAAAGCCGTCTTGCAGCTGAAGGCGAAGCTCGCTGAACCGGAGTGGGAGCACATTTAACGACCCTGTTCGAAGACTCTGCTCTCCTGCATCTCTGCAAGGTAGTTAGAAGAGCCTAATGACTGCGGATCGGTCCGGTTTCGGAGCTTTCAGATCTTGTCGAAGTGGTATCGAAGTCGTTGTGATCGATTAGCATTGCACTGGTCTTAATCAGGGTGTTCAAACCCACGGTCGCTTGAAGTTCAAGTGCTGGAACCCCTATTCTACGTAACCGCTGGGAGGTTATCGAAATGGCGAAAGAGCCAGTAGTTACCATGCGCCAACTCTTGAGCGCAGGCGTCCACTTTGGGCATCAGACCCGACGCTGGAACCCGAAGATGAAGCGATTCATCTACGGAGAGCGTAACGGAATCTACATCATCGATCTGAATCAGACGCTGACGCGAATCGAAGCTGCGTATCGCTACGTACGTGACGTCACCGCCAACGGAGGTACCGTCCTCTTCGTCGGGACGAAGAAGCAGACTCAAGACTCCGTGGCTGCGTTTGCAAACTCGTGTGGCATGCCGTACGTCAATCATCGCTGGCTTGGCGGAATGCTGACGAACTTCTCGACGATCCTCGGTCGTATCAAGAAGATGAAAGAGTACCAAAACATGCGATCGGCCGGCGACTTCGACGCAATGCCGAAGAAAGAGGCGCTGCTACTCTCTCGTGAACTTGTCAAGTTAGAGGCCAACCTCGGTGGAATTGCAGGTATGACGAAGCTTCCGGCCGCTCTCTTTGTGATCGATACCAAGAAGGAACATCTAGCAGTTACCGAGGCCAATAAGCTCGGCATCCCAGTCGTGGCAATTGCCGATACGAACTGCGATCCCGATCTTTTGCAGTACGTGATTCCAGGTAACGATGACGCTATTCGTTCAGGTGAACTCATGTGCAGAATTATCGCCGACGCAGTCAATGATGGTCGAGAGCGTGCTCGCTCCAAGGGCATCTTGGTCGAGCCGGTTGCACTCGACCCTAGCGCTGAGGCAGAACGCGCCGAGCAGCAGGCCGAGGCTCGTCGGCAGGCGGCCGAAGAAGCCAAGGCCCGCATGGCGCGACTTGCCGGTGCATCTGCAGACGCTGAGGCGGTCTCCACCCCTCGTTGAGCTGCCCTCTACGGGAGCAATGAGCGAACCGTAGACATGCTCGTTGTCAGTTTGGATCGGTTCGATAGTAAAGAAACAGGGTTGTGCGCCGCTTCCGTTGCGTGAGGCGGTGCAAGTAGCCACTCGAAGAGTGAGCAGTGAGATGAAGGAGTTTTAGAGGTGGCATCGTATACAGCAGCGGACGTCCAGGCTCTACGTAAGCAGACTGGAGCAGGGATGCTCGATGCAAAGAAGGCTCTCGATGAGACCGATGGTGATAGTGCCAAAGCGGCCCAGCTGCTTCGTGAGAAAGGACTCGCCGGTGCATCGAAGAGGAGCGATCGCGAGAACGAGCAGGGTGCCTGCTTCGTGGTTATCGGTGACGATGCAGGTGCGATCGTTGAGCTGAAGTGTGAGACAGACTTCGTGGCTAAGTCTGAGGCCTTTACTTCGACAGTTGAAGAGATGGCGAAGGCCGTAGCGGACAAGGGTGTCGGTGCGGTCGATGAGTTCACAGACAAGGTCGATGAGCTCAAGCTGACCTTGAAGGAGAATATCGCCGTCGGCAGGGTTATTCGAGTCGATGGTGGCGGCTCATCGGTGATCGATGGCTATCTCCATCTGCAGAGTGGTCGAGGAGTCGTTGGTGTGTTGGTGAAGCTCGATGGTGGCTCGAAGACGCTCGCTCACGAGTTGGCTCTCCACGTAGCATTCGCTCGACCGAGCTATCTCTCGCGTGACGACGTTCCCGAAGAGGTGGTCGCTGCAGAGCGATCGACCCTTGAGATCATGACCAGGAACGAGGGTAAGCCTGAGGCCGCTCTTGCCAAGATCGTGGAGGGTCGCCTTGACGGCTTCTTTAAGGCGAACTGTCTCTTGGA
>JBMFXG010000049.1:0-11832 GCA_049964535.1 Acidimicrobiales bacterium
GCCTCGGGCCACAAACGCAAGGCCATAACGGTTCGCCAATCGAACCGTATGCACGATCTCATCTCGTGACTCAACGAGAACCACAGTCGCAGGTCGTGCACGATAGCTCACCAAGCCATCACAGCTATATGCTCCAAGCTCGGCAGGATCTGTCAGCACTCGCTCAGGCGGTAGCAAGGACTTTAAGTCAGCTTGAAAGCGGGCGAGCGACCTTGTTGGTTCGGACCTCATGGTCTCTTGCTCTTGTACCGCACCCATGGGCTACGACTCCGATCTCGCTCCACCAGCTCGCTGATGCCAGAGAGCCACCTTCCACCGTGGTGTAGTACTACCACCCTAAACCTCAATACTCGCCAAACACCACGCGCCCCGACAGCGCGTCGGAGGCAACAGTTGCGCGGCAAACACGATCCGTCGAGACCAGAGCCGTCGATGAATACCTCGACGAAGAATCCCTCGGTATGAGGACAACTGTCATCTCCACAATCTCTTCTGGCACAAGGTCCAAAATCGGGAGTTACGTACCGCAAGGCAACACGGAACTATCTGAGACCCGCCTACGGAGAAGATCCGTCCTTCACCTGCGCTAGGTCGCAGATCAGACCGAGAGGCGAGAGAATCGAGGACCGATCGCTATCGACAGTATCGACACCGCACAGGCAGCTCAGACAACATTCCGCCTCTCGTCCCCGGCATCTCGCCTATTTCACCACACCACAATCATTTTACAAGTTTCACGATGAAGACTGCGATGACGTGAAGGCAACATCGCAGCTCACGATGACTCCGTCGTCCTATCCAACTCAAGGTCGGCCAACATCGTTTTCCTTCAAGAATCGCAGAAGCAACCCTACGGCATCAGTCTTGAGGAGATCACGTGTTCTTGAATCGAGCCTGCGACGTCGGCCCGCGATCAAGAGTTGCCGGCACTGACGAACAGACCATAATCGCCCTCTTTATCTCCGAACCAGAGAGGGTTGAGGGCCTCCTCACGACCGCGTCCGACGCACATTCGAACGGAGATATCTGCGGACCGATTAGATGGTTAAAACGGCCGTCCCTATGGCACTCTCTCCCGACCACGACACATCATCCACGCCATCGTCACCGAGTAGCGACGACCGTCAACACGATGGGCCGGATTGCCGTATCGGTTTCGCTAAACCGATACATGACATACTAGAATTAGGTACTTGGCAAAGTTCGCTATCTATGGTTCACTAGAAGATGTACTATGACTCCACGCCACCGATCAACTCGTCTCTCTCGACCACGATTGGTGATCGGACTCGTTCTCATCATCGTCGCTGGCATCGGTATCGGCTATCCACTGTGGTGGAATCATCGCTCAAGCGTTGGGTCGGCCGCCCTACTGCGAAAAGACGCCTCGAAACTACAACGAACGATCAGTACGCACACTGCTGGAGCTTCCTGCATGGCTCAACCGGGTCCAGGAGTGCTGCAGATCCCCAACCTCTCGCTCACCGCTCCCGTTCAGCAGGGTCTCACGAACCCTGTCCTCAACATCTCCATTGGCCACGATCCTTCAACCCCTTGGCCGGGTCCAAACTCTGCTGCACTCTTTGCAGCTCATGACGTAAGTTTTTTCTCCCATCTCAATCTTCTCGCCCCAGGAGACATCATCACGTACACAGTGCCCTGTGCTACGTACACCTTCAAAGTCGAAGGATCCCAGATCACCTCACCCGGCGCTGCCATCACCGTTCCTAAGACTGGTGCGCTCGTCCTAGACACCTGTTACCCACCCAATGCACTCTGGTTCACACCAGATCGCTATATCGTCACCGCACAGTATGTATCGACACAACCTCAAAGCGCATCGATCACCAAGACGCTCATTGCCACGCTTCCAGTTGAAGCAACGCTCTCCTTCCCGACTCCGCCAGGGCTCTCCACGGCGCAGCTCTCACTTTCGAACAATACCCAAGACATGGGGCAGCTCTCGTTCTCGCCAACGACGAGCTCTACTTTCCAGCAGTCCGATGCCCCTCTCCAAGTTGAGGGAACGGCGCTCGAAGGTTGGTTTGCAGTAGTCCACTCCTTAGAGGCGAACCTTCCCACTGCGTGGCACTCGTTTGCACCTTCAGTCACGTTCCCGGCCAGTTTCAGCGGACAGAACCTGCAGAGCACGAGTCCTCTTGAGATTATTGAGAATATCCACGGATCTACCCCGCTAGCGATCTCCCTCACTGGCGGTGAAAACGGGCACACGTTCACGGTTCAAGAGAGTGTTCGACACGGTGTTGTAGTGGTGACCGGGTTCACCGTTTCTTAACGCTACAGCAATCCAATTCATCCGGTCTAGCACCTCACATCGGTCGTGAGCTTCGATGATGACCTCTCGTGGGCTGCCACGGGTGGTCAACTTTCTTCCAGAAAAACTCTTGACAACCACGGACCCACCACGTAGAGTGTAAATATCGAGATGCTTTGAAGCTTACGTGGTCTTTGGTCGCAGAACGTAAGTGGAGCGAGTGCGAAACCGACTCGAGTGGACGACGAGTTGGGAGATATCTATGAAGATACGTACACGATCACGATCGATCCGATTGATGGCCTCGATCCTCATTGCCGGCAGCGGAACAGCGATCGCCGTCGCTGGATTAAGCCAAAATGCGTTCGCTCAGAGCATTGCTTGTGCCAGTGCAAGTGCATGTCAGATCAATGGTGGTTCAACCGGGGTCATCAATACCTACTACTCCGGATCAACGGTTACGACAACGAACTCTACATCAACCATCACAATGAAGCTCGATCCAAGCCACCTCAATGCATCCACTCCGGTTTCTCCAGGTGACACCATCCTGATACTCCAGAACCAGGGTGGAACCTACTCAACGTCGTCGAGCTCCTCATACGGAACGCTCTCCAATCTCGCAGCCGGAACTTACGAGTTCGCAACGGTTGCAACGGTCAGCGTCGCAGGAAACGTAACCACCGTTACAACGACCACTCCACTGACCGATACCTTCTCCGCTTCGGCCCAGCAGAGCTCAAGTGGTAGCGCAAGTGCCTCTTCGATCTCTGACTTCCAAGTAGTTCGAGTCCCGACCTATATCGGGGATGCAGAGCTCACGTCAAACCTGACAGCGCTTCCCTGGAATGGGTCTGATGGAGGTATATTCGCCCTGTCGGTAACAGGTCAGCTCAACCTCAACGGCTACGCAATCAACGTTTCAGGCGACGGTTTTCGAGGTGGCATTGGCTACGCCCTCTCCGGCGGAGTAGAACCCGTTCCGGCGCTCGGGTCGTCTGACACGGGCTACGCATACCCCGGAAGTGATAAGGCAAACGGGCAGAAAGGTGAAGGCGTCGTCGGCACTCCTAACCAAAGTGCGATACCCTCAAACTCCTACGTCGATGGCTACGCAACCGGTGACTTTGGTCGAGGCGCCCCGGGTAACGCGGGTGGAGGCGGCACCGACCCAGACGGTCACTCCAATGATGAGAACACCGGCGGTGGGGGTGGCGGTAACGGAGGGTCAGGCGGTCAAGGCGGATTTTCTTGGGATACCGGTCTCAACGACGGTGGTCTCGGTGGGTCCTCGCTCACTCCTTCGAGCCACGACCTCTTTCTTGGCGGTGGCGGTGGAGCCGGAACAGTGAATAACTCTGAGCCAAAATTTGCCGGTTCTGGCGGTAATGGCGGCGGTATCATCGTTCTTACGGTCGGCGGACTCACCGGAACCGGTTCTCTCAGTGCGAATGGGTCCAACGGCGTAGCGTCACCATACAACGATGGCGGTGGGGGCGGGGGCGCTGGTGGGACGATCTACGTTCAAACGGACGGAACCTGCTCCCCGCTCAGCTCCGGTGCCGTAACCGTCTCCGCTATCGGCGGCAACGGCGGAACCACCTGGGCAAACGAATCGCTCCTTCCCGCCGCAGCCAGCTCCTCTGCCAGAGACCTATCCAACTTGAACGGTAACGCCCATGGACCGGGAGGTGGCGGAGGTGGCGGAGTACTGTTGACCAACGTGCTGACTGGACTCCAATCGATGCTCGCAGGAGGTTCAGCCGGAACGACGACAAATGGTAGTTTGAACGGGCAAACACTACCCTCTGGAACGTCGTACCAAAATCAGAACTACGGCGCAACGGCAGGTAGCACAGGACTTCTTAGCTCCATTGGACCTAATGGGGACGAGAGCGGCTCGTGTGCACCACCTCCGACCACGCAGCCGTCGACTCCGGTGACCCAGCCGTCGACTCCGGTGACCCAGCCGTCGACTCCGGTGACCCAGCCGTCGACAGCCGTCACGCAGCCGTCGACTCCGGTGACCCAGCCGTCGACTCCGGTGACGACAGCACCGGCGGTTCATCTGGCGAGCTCCCAGTCTTCTTCGGTCACGGTTCCGCTCACCCACACAGGAGAGCCGTGGGCAGGAACGACCTGGTGGTATCTCGTGGCAGGCCTCGCCTTTACGGGATCGGTCTTGGTCTTCCCCAAGCGCAAGCAGAGCGCTCACACTAGCGAGCAGAGGTAGGCGCCTATCGGTCAGCTTCCTTTCCACTCTGCACGAGTGAAAGTTCGGTTCCTCCCCGACACTTTCACAATAACAACGGCGATCGCATTTGCGATCGCCGTTGTTTACTCTGGCCTGAAGTGCCAAAAGTCCCCACGAGTCCTACCCTGAAATCTGCGGAACGAAAGCCAGCTGGTATCGAGGTGTAATCGATCCGAGTTATTCCACACCGCCACGACGATCAAGGTTCTTGCACTCGTCACCCTCGAAACACAAACAAACCGGCGACGGCCATGAAGATTTCTGCTTCTGCCCTATATCGGAGATACCATCAAAATCTACCGCTGCCACCGGCCACCGGACTGGAACACCCCCAGCGAGCGATGCTACGCAGGGCTGCGATGCTCTGCGTCCTCAAGCTCGATGGCATACCGAGATGGTCGACGTACGCCTAGGTCATCTCGTTCCACCGTTGGCACTCTACAACGTCTTCGATGAGTATCTCCGACCTCCTTGCCCAACGGAGCCCGAAGGTGAGGCCGGTCTCCGTAAAGCTCGCTCCTGTAACCACGCCCTCTCGTAGGTATCGGTGGTTGCGGCGACGATCAAGCCTGCTGCGACTGCGACTGCGACTGTTGCTCGATCTGTCGATGAATCTCAGCCATATCGAGAGCCTCAACTTGAGTAATGAGCTCTTCGAGTTGTGGTGCAGAGAGTGCGCCCGGCTGAGAGTAGAGCAGGACGTTGTCACGAAAGACCATCAAGGTCGGGATGGACTGAATCTGAAAGGCTTGGGCCAAGTCCAGCTCTTGCTCCGTATCGACCTTTCCAAAGACCATTCCAGAGTGAGCGGATGCTGCTTGTTCGAAGACCGGCGCAAAAGACCGACACGGTCCACACCACGACGCCCAAAAGTCGACCAAAACGATATCGTTGTCATCAATGGTGGATTGAAAGTTATCCGCATTGAGAGCAATTGTTGACACGGTTCTCACTCCTCACACTGTGCTCACTTCAAGCACAGTGTAGTTAACGACATACCCCCATAGGTATTCCTTCTAATCACCGGCCAGGCCAATGGCGATCTACACTATTCATCATGGCCTCTACCCCACAACATCCGGGTCTGATCGCCCTCGTAGGTTCTGGGGAGTACTTACCCTCGATGCTCGAAGTGGAACGCTCGCTCCTCGAAGGTCGCCCTCCGATCTATGTTCAGATCCCAACCGCTGCGACCACCGAAGGTCCCGAGCGCTTACAATATTGGGTTGACCTCGGACGCGCACAAGCCGAGCGCTTGGGCGTTACTGCGAGAACGCTCATCATCAGGAACCGAGACGAGGCGAATAGTCCCGACACCGTAGCGATGCTTGAGGGAGCAGGACTGATCTACCTCTCAGGCGGCAACCCAAAGCATTTGACTGAAACACTAGCCAACACTGTCGCCGAACGAGGCATCCGACAAGCGTGGCAAAGCGGTTGCTCGCTCGCTGGCTGCAGTGCTGGGGCCATGGCCCTCGCCGAGTGGGTGGTAGGGTTCCGACGCATTCCACCGCATCCGTACCCAGGACTTGGTATCGTGCCGAAGATCTCAGTCCTGCCACACTTCGATCGGACGCTCGGTCGTCTTCCTGACTTCCTCACTTCCAGAGCCTTTCGCCCTCCTGCCGGAATCACACTCGTTGGAATAGACGAGGAGACGGCTATCGTTGGGGGAAACGGCCAGTTCGAGGTTATGGGGAAGCGATCCGCATGGATCATCGGGGACGGGTCTATGCAGCAGTATGAACCCGGTTCAGTCCTCACGCTCCCACGGACACTCGAGCTCGACTACTGATGCCGGACCCAGTTCTTTGCATGACTGAGATCTCGGCAGGAGGTCGACCACTGCTGCGTCGATCGCCGTGCTCGATCTTCCTCACGAATAGATCTGAGTCCTACAAGGAGATGCAACGATGCAACAGAGACTGTCCCATCTCGAACGGATAACAGATACCTGGAAGAGAGAGCTCGCCGAATGGGCTCTTCCCACCTTGAGTAACGACGGTACCGCTTCATCGCCATTTCGCCTCGACCCCACTCGCTTTACCCCAGCACCCGCCACGAACGACGATCGCCGCGTACAGCTCATTACCGAGATCGTTCGTGGTCACTCACGACGGGGAGAGCCGATGACCCTCCTGGATGTGGGTGCGGGTGCTGGCTCCTCGCTCGGTGGAGTCCACGAGCTCTTCGATCACGTCCACGCCATAGAGGTCAACGATCAGATGGTACAAGGACTTCGGACTTCGCTTGAGTCGCTCCGCTCAATCGAAACCTTTACCATCTACAGCGGTGTCTTTCCTGAGGACTGCCCAGCCCTAGGGCCGGTGAACGTGGTCAACGCATCGAATGTCGTCTACAACGTGGGTGAAATACTCCCATTCCTTCATCGCCTCGATAGTCTCGCTTCTACGCTCGTGGTTATCGAGCTCACTCTTCACCACCCGTTCTACCCTTCGAACGAAGCCTTCGAGTACTTCCACGCTCTATCTCGACCAAACCATCCGAGCGCAACCGATCTCTACCAGATTGCACTCGAACTCGGCTTTCCGGCACACCTAGAGAGCTACCCCCCAACCTATCGTCGAACCACAGCGACGATCGATGGAATGATGACACGGCTTGCTCTTCCAGAGAGTCGGAGGAGCGAACTCGAGAACTTTCTTCTCGCCACACCACCACCCCCTAATCCATCCCTCCTGCTCTGGTGGAGCAAGGGCTAACCGACTCAACGAGAAGGGGTACCCCGATCCACTTATCGAGAGACACTGAGGTAGCGAGAGTCTCCTGAGAACCGCCTATGCTTCTTGAAGTCGTGCGCTCGTAGCTCAACGGATAGAGCATCTGACTTCGGATCAGACGGTTGGGAGTTCGAATCTCTCCGAGCGCACCATACCTCTCCCGTAGTCAAAGTAGTGTGTTCCGTCAACACAGAGACAACGCTCTGGAGTGCCATGTAAGCTCTCACGTCGACGGCCCGAGACCGCAACTCGATCATACGTGCGGAAGCGCTGCGAGGCAGCTACGGCTCAATCACGTCAACGAATGCCCGGCAGGTGGACGGAGACCCCCTCGAAGCTCTGTCGACTAGCTCATTCAAACTCGAGACTGCCACCCCGTACGCAGGGAGTGGTAGCGACAAACCTTCGGTCATATAGAACCGACGTCAGACTCGTTGCTGGCACCAGAGAATCTATCTCTCCCCTAAGGCCTGGAATCACGTTGCATCGGCATGGAATCACGACCCATAGAATCATCACCCCTCGAGACCCACGCACGCTGCCGTGTCACCACGAGCACCCTTGCTACCGTACAGAGGCCGATCTCCAGCCTCGATCTGCACTGTGACAGCGTGAGAAAGCGGCGCCCCGGTCCACATCCCGACCCTCTTACCACTTCAGCCGAGTCATCGAGTTCGTACTCTCCGCACAGCGCTTCGGTCGCTTTTACGATCCTCTGCTACGATCATGTCGATACCAGTTCTGACCAGAAGGCCCGAAACACCTCATGATACGACGCTCGGCACCCTATCTCGTAACATTAACGCTCGTCCTAGCGGGCTGCTCGACCTTGTCTACGCCGATGACAACGACCTCCACCACCACGTCGACGACCGTTCCGACAACCGCTACCACGCTCCCTCTGTCTACGACCCCTGGCTTTGGACGCACGGAGATCCCCCCCATCAATCGCATCTCCCTCACGACTAGAGTCAACACCACGATTGCTCCAATTATGCAGACCTGGATCGCCTCCTACCACCATGCAGTTCGCAAGGTCACGTTTCAGAGTTCGGTAACTGACTCTGGGGCATCGATCGTTGACACGGCAAACGCCACGAACGACATCGGTTCCTCCGGCGCCGTACTTCCAACAGCAGAGAACGCATCTGATCCGCAGCTGCTCAATATCCCAGTCGCTGTCTCGGCCGTTGCGGTCGAGTACAATCTGCCTGGCATCACGACCCTTCGCCTTACGCCTACGGTTCTCGCCCTGATCTACGAGGGTCTCATCACGAACTGGAATGATCCGCTTATCGCGAAGCTGAATCCAAAGCTCACCCTTCCCACCGAAACCATAACGACGCTGCACCGCTCAGATGGATCCGCAGCCACGGATACCTTCACACAGTATCTTTCGCAAGCTCTCCCAAAGTCGTGGGGATCTCCAAGCGGGGTTGGAGCAGGCTATCTCGTAAAATGGCCCTCACTTCCAGCGCAAAAGTCGGCATCAAGCAACGCGGCGATGGTGAGCGAATGTGCTGCAACACCAGGATGCATAACGTACGTGCAGACCGCCCTCAGCGCTAGCGCCGCAGCGACGTCTACCGCTACGACAACATCTACCGCCGCTGCAACGACCACGACCACCTTGGCAGCAACGGCAGGGCCAACCCTCGGACAGGTACAGGTCCAGAATCCTTCCGGAACCTTCGTCCTGCCGACCCGCCAGAGTGTCGCCGCTGAGACCAGGGCTCTTCCAAATACACTGCCGGGAAATGAGGATATCTCGCTCGTATCAACAAGTGCTCTCAATGGGTATCCGCTCTCCAATTTCGAGTTCGCCATCGTCTCAAACCACCAGAGTGGACCCGTCCGGGCCCATGCGCTTCGATCCTTTCTCGCTTGGACTCTCGACCCTGCTCACGGCGGGTCCTTGACGCTACTCAGAGAGTTCGGCCTCCTCGCTCTGCCGTACGCAGTCCAACAGCTCTCCCTCTCTCAGGTCCGCTCCATTGGACCGAAGTACTAGACAGGAAGGCGATCGCCGTTCGTCTCTCTCTATCAAGAGCAAGAGCACCGATCTCGTCGTGTCCAAAGTCGGACAAGGTTCAAGACACTCAGTCTCGCTCAGTGAGTCAATGGACACCTCCCACCGTCCAACTCTCGATATACTGATGCGTGGCGATGGGACTCGCCGGTGAACACAGTGTCACGAACCGCTTGAGGGCTGATAGTTCCTACGAACGTCACCGTGGAAGAAGGAGCCAGCCGTGACCATCGTAGTTTCAGCACCCAGACCACGACCACGAGCCACCGGTCGTAGGAGACCACAAGCTTGAAACACTGCAAAGCTTCGCTGCGCCACCTGAGTCGAATGGGTCAACCGTGACCTCGACTCCCCGAACATCTATCCGACCCCTCCTCCCACTCATCTTTATCGGGGGAGCTCTCGGTACGGTACTTCGTGACGAGCTCGAACGTATCGGCAGCTCAAGCGGGGCCTTCCCGATCGGAATTTTCATCGCCAACTGCGTCGGGTCTCTCCTGCTTGGTTACGTCGTTGGCTTCATCTCAGCCAAAGAGGTCACGAGCCCTGCTCGCCTGCGAGCACTGATCGGCACCGGATTCTGCGGCGGGCTCACGACCTTCTCGACGCTCTGTGCCGGCACCGTCAGCCTCGCCCAGAGTGACCACGTCCCGACCGCTCTGCTCTACCTCGCAACTACCGCTATCGCTGGGCTCGTTGCGGCAGGATCTGGTTACCTAGTGCCTACCTTCCGCACGAACCACAGAAGGAGTTCCACACAGTCATGAAGGCCATGAAGACCGGCACTACGGTCAACATCTACCTCAACCTCGATGAGTACGTTCACAACCACCTCGCATACGAGCTCGTGATGCGAACGCTCGTTGAGCTTGGCTTCCCCGGCGCCTCCGTGGTTCGAAGTATCGAAAGCTTCGGGTCTCACCACCACATCGCAAGAGCTCATCTCCTCTCGAGCGAGGACGACCGTGGAGTCATTGTTCACCTCATCGACGACGATAACGAGCGTATCCACGCACTCCTCCTGTGGCTCGACCACAATCTCCCTGGACACCTGGTCACACTGACGGAAACGAAGTTTCGCCATAGCGACCCGAGCGAGACATGACGCTCGCCCTCCTCGCAGCTGCCGGCGGGCTTGGTGCGATACTTCGTTTCATCATCGACCGAACGGTCACTGCCAGAAAGTACTCCGGCTTCGGTCTCGGTACCTTCGTGGTCAACATGTCCGGGGCCCTAGCTCTCGGCACTGTCTTAGGACTTGCTTCAACCGCAACCCTGACGACAACGAGCGTTGCCATCCTCGGCACTGGATTTCTCGGAGGATTCACCACCTTCTCGACGCTGACCTACGAGTCCTTCTTCCTGTTGAGCGACGAGCATCGCTGGCCCTTTGGACTCTTGAACTACTTTGGGAGCCTCATAGGCGGATTAACCCTTTATTTTCTCGCCTTCGAAGCTTCGCGTCACCTCACCTGATCGTCCGTCGCACAGAGCCATCCACCAGACGTAGGAGCTCTTACGACGCAGCGTACGAAGAACGGAGCTCGAGCGCTACGACTGAGATCCCTGACGAACAACGAGATCTTCATGGCAAAAAAGAGCGAGGGCACCGGTCTCGGTGCCCTCGCCTCTCACACGCGCCCTAACGATGGGGAACGTACGTGAGCAACAACTTACATCATGCCGCCCATGCCGCCACCTGGTGGCATTGCTGGGGCAGCACCAGCTGGCTCTGGCTTGTCAGCAACGAGAGCCTCGGTGGTGAGCAGGAGCGCCGCAATGGATGCAGCGTTCTGCAGTGCAGAACGAGTGACCTTTGCAGGATCGATCACGCCGATCTTGGCCAGATCCTCGTACTCACCCGTGCGAGCGTTGAGACCGTACGAGCCACTCTCTCGCTCGACGTTTTGAACGACGACCGGACCCTCGAGGCCAGCGTTATACGCAATCCACTTCAACGGCTCCTCGAGAGCCTTGAAGACGATCTGCGCTCCAGTAGCCTCATCGCCTTCGAGCGACGTTACAACCTCTGCAACCTTGGCTCGGGCACGAAGAAGAGCCGTGCCACCACCGGCGACAATTCCCTCTTCGATCGCTGCTCGAGTAGCAGAGAGAGCGTCTTCGATACGATGCTTCTTCTCTTTCAGTTCGACCTCGGTTGCTGCGCCGACTTTGACGACAGCCACACCGCCGGCGAGCTTCGCAAGACGCTCCTGTAGCTTCTCTCGATCCCAATCCGAATCGGTATCTTCAATCTCGCGACGAATCTGAGCGATTCGACCCTCGACCTCCGCCGCCTCACCGGCACCGCCGATGATCTTGGTATCGTCCTTGGTTACCTCGATGCGTCGAGCGGTACCCAAGAGATCGAGCGTCACGTTGTCGAGCTTGAGACCGACCTCTTCCGAGATGACCTGACCACCGGTCAAGACCGCCATGTCCTGCAGCATCGCCTTACGACGATCGCCAAAGCCTGGAGCCTTCACCGCAATCGATGAGAAGGTACCACGAATCTTGTTGACGACGAGTGTTG
>JBMFXG010000049.1:11842-15016 GCA_049964535.1 Acidimicrobiales bacterium
GCGAGAGCTTCACCCTCGACGTCTTCGGCCACAATCAGCAGCGACTTACCTGCCTGCATGACCTTCTCGAGAACCGGGACCAACTCGTGGACAGAGGAGATCTTCGATCCGTAGAACAAGATGTAAGGGTTATCAAGAACTGCCTCTTGACGATCGGGGTTCGTCACAAAGTACGGCGAGAGGTAGCCCTTATCGAAGGCCATACCCTCGGTGAACTCGAGCTCGAGGCCGAACGTGTTCGACTCCTCAACTGTGACCGTACCGTCTTTGCCGACACGATCGATCGCCTCTGCGAGAACATCGCCGATGGCATTATCCCCCGCGGAGATCGATGCGACCTGGGCGAAATCTTGCTTTCCTTCGATCGGCTTGGCCTGAGCGGAGATCGAATCCGAAGCGGCCGCTACGGCCTTCTCGATTCCTCGCTTGAGACCCATTGGGTTTGCGCCAGCAGCGACGTTGCGAAGACCCTCTCGGATCAACGCCTGCGCAAGAACGGTCGCGGTCGTGGTGCCGTCACCAGCAACATCGTTGGTCTTGGTTGCAACCTCTTTGACGAGCTGTGCACCCATGTTCTCGAATGGGTCTTCGAGCTCGATCTCACGCGCAATCGAAACACCATCGTTAGTGATGGTCGGAGCGCCAAACTTCTTGTCGAGCACTACGTTTCGGCCCTTTGGTCCAAGGGTCACCTTAACGGTGTCAGCGAGCTTGTTAACACCGGCTTCGAGGCTCCGACGAGCACTATCATCAAAACGAATTTCTTTAGCCATGGTTTACTTCTCCACCTTTGCGAGCACGTCACGTGAGGCCAAAATCAACAGCTCTTCGCCGTCGACAGTAATCTCCGTACCACCGAACTTGGAGAACACGATGCGATCTCCTGCTTTAATGTCGAGAGGGATGATCTCGCCACTCGACTCCGCCCTCTTCCCTGGGCCTACTGCAAGAACCTCTCCCTGCTGTGGCTTCTCTTTGGCCGTATCTGGGATAACGAGTCCAGAAGCAGTGCGCTCCTCTGACTCCGCCGGACGAACGACAATGCGATCCTCCAGTGGTTGGAGTTTCATCTTTTCAAGCCTCCTTGGTTGAAACCGACTTCCATAAGTACAGTTAGCACTCTACTCTCTTGAGTGCTAACTCCGATCACTCTGGAGTCGAAAAACCTCCTCGGCGTCGCATCCCTAGGCGGGCTTAACCATGAGTTCGGCAGAGGGATCGATGCCGAGATCGAGAGCGCTCCGATCTCCTCGCTCGAGATGGTAAGCACCAGCGGCCGCAATCATTGCACCATTATCAGTGCAGTAGCGCCGAGACGGTACATTGACGCGAAGATTGAGGTCTCGCCCCAGCTCTACCGTTCTCTCGCGTAAGAGCGAGTTCGCCGCTACCCCGCCGCCAAGAGCAAACGATGCAACGCTCTCGAGATCGAGCGCTCGCTTGACCCGGATCATCAATGCATCGACGACTGCCGCCTGGAAACTCGCAGCAACATCTGCAACCTTCGCATTGGGCGCCGACTGAAGGTAGCGCAACACGGCGGTCTTTACACCCGAAAAGGAGAAATCAAGACCTGACGCCACGCTAGCTCGAGGAAACGCCACCGCATCGGGACTCCCTCCTTGAGCGGCCGTCTCGATCTCGGGGCCTCCCGGGAACCCGAGCCCGAGCATACGTGCGACTTTGTCAAAGGCTTCGCCTGCGGCGTCGTCGACCGTTCCCCCGAGAAAGCGGTAGTGACCCGGTTCATCGACCATCACGAGCTCACTGTGGCCGCCCGAGACCAAGAGGACTAAGGCAGGTAGTTCGAGACCCTCCTCCAACGCAGAGCCGAAGACGTGACCCTCCATATGATCCACACCGATCAGTGGTAAGCCGTAGCCCAACGAACACGCTTTCGCTGCAGCAACACCGACCATGAGGGACCCTGCAAGACCCGGTCCGCTCGTTACGGCGACGCCATCGAGATCCCGGCGAGGATCGATGTTCGCCTCGTGCAAGACTCGCCGCAGCGCTCTCGTCACGGCCTGTGAGTGTGCTCGTGATGCGAGCTCAGGAACCACCCCACCGAACTCCGCATGGAGCTGTTGCTGGGTAACGATGACGGAGGATCGAACCTCGCCATCTATGACGACGGCAACGGCCGTATCGTCACAGGAGGTCTCGATACCAAGAACCGAGATCTTTCGAGGAACGCTTAGAACTGCCACAATCTCACCTCGATCCACCGCTCTCGTCACGCGGCTCGCTCTCTCGATACTCGATCTGATCTTCCCTTCGAGGGCCAAGGACGTCGCCCTCTGACGTTATTGCACCGTTTCGATCTTCGTGCTCACCCACATCTTGCATGGTCGCCCCGTCAGACCCCTCCACCGCTTTCGCGCAGGCACCATGGTCAGCTCGCTGCGCTACTTTTTGGCGGCGTAGTAGCGATGCTTCCGAAGCGATATCGTGGGCCCACATGATAATTGCGTCCTCGTTCGTCTCTTGGTAGTACCCCTTGCGGACTCCCTCGGGTTGAAAACCAAACGCAAAATAGAGACGTTGCGCTCGACGGTTCGAGGTTCGAACCTCGAGCGTCATGTCGGAGACGCCGTGCTCAAGCGCGACCGTAAAGGCGTTGAGAAGTAGCGACGTTGCCACCCCTCGGCCCCACTGATCCGGATCGACGGCAATATTGGTAATGTGTCCCTCGTTCAGCGAGACCATAAGGCCGCAGTATCCAATAACCTTACGACCAAGCACCGCAACGTAGTAGTAGCGCGACTGCACACTTGCAAGCTCAGAGAGAAAGATACCGAGTGACCACGGCTTAGGGTAGACCTTCCCTTCGATGCGCAGCACGCCAGGGAGGTGTCTTCGGCGCATCGGCACCACGGAGACACCATTGCGATCAGACCAGCTCACGACCGCTCCCTCGACCCCAAGAGAACCGAAGCAACGTTCGCTCGAGCATCTGCCTCTCGGAGATAGAGAACCTCAACCTCTTCTGGATCAACGACCATGCCTGCTCCCCAGAGTCGAAAGGTCTCTGCTATCCACGGACGTGACCTGAGTGATACGTCTTCAGGGTCCCCAACGACCAGCCATGGGACGGTTGGAACACGATCACGATAGCGAGCCACGCCTGAGCCAAAGAGGATCCACTCCGGCGAAGAGTCCTCCAACCACGAT
>JBMFXG010000050.1:0-14918 GCA_049964535.1 Acidimicrobiales bacterium
AGGTCGACTTTATCGTCCTCGCTGGAGATATCTACGACGGACCGCGTCGTGGGCTTTATGGAGAACACGTGCTACGAACTGAGCTCGCTCGGCTCGGGAGAGAAGGGATCGCCGTCTACCTTGCACAAGGGAATCACGATCCAATCGAAGATGGATACCATCTCCACTCGAAAGTGCCGGACAACGTCTCAATCTTCCCACCGAAGGTGGCAGCGACGTATAAGCTCCGGTCCTCTGACGGTACGACGGTGCACATAGTCGGAGTCTCCTTCGGCGTTCGTCACGAACTGGAGGATCTGACTCCGCTGTTTCCGTTACGGGACGAGAGCGCCTTCACGGTCGGCGTTCTTCACTGTAGCGTCGGTACGAACTCCGAACATGAGCGATACGCCCCAACCTCGCTCGACCGGCTGATTGCATTGAACTATGACTACTGGGCACTAGGACACATCCACCGCCGCACAACTCTTCGAAAGGCGTTGCCGCCGATTATCTACAGCGGCAACACACAAGGTCTCTCCCTGAAGCCCTCTGAACGAGGCCCCAAAGGAGTGACGATCGTTACGGTCGATGGCGACATGGTAACGGCGGAGTTCGCTCCCACCGGCGACGTCTGCTTCGATCTGATCTCGGTTCGGATCTCTAGCTATGAAGACATCGAGCAGGTGGTCGAAGAGTCGCTCCTCGCCGTGAGAGAGTACGAGCTTCCTCCGATGGCGACCTTTGCAGTTCTGCGTGTTGCCCTTGAAATACCTTGCCCTGCTCATCGGCGGCGCTCGTTCGCTGCGGAACTTCGAAGTGAACTGAACGCCTTGCTTGCATCACTACATGATCGCTACATTGACTCAGTTGAATTAACGACCCCTCGAGTTGCCCGAAGCGAAGGTCTTGCAGAGACTCTTGAAGGCTTTCTTCAGACGGTGAGTCCGGAAGATCTGCGACCGCTCTTAGTGGAGACGCTGGATTCGCTCCGACTTCCCAGCGTCCTTGCCGATGTAGCGGAGGGCCTCGATGAACCAGGTCTCGCCCTCCTACATGCACAGGCTCGTGACCTCGTGGTGTCGCTCATCTCAGGCGAGCAGCCGAGCGATGCCAAGGAGGAAGGAGTTGAGCAGTGGTGACGTCTGACAGAGGTCAAAGTCTGCGTGTTGAGGTGATCTCGGCTGATCTTGATCTACTTGGGGATGGGCGACGAGTCACACTTGCTGATCTATCGCCGGGAATGACGTTGATCTATGGACCGAACGAATCCGGCAAGTCCACGACTCGTCAGTTGATTGCAGGTGGGATATTTCCCTATCCGCGGGTCCGTAGTAATGCAAAAGTACGGCCGCCGGTGCTTGCAAATGGTCTCGTGTGTCTCTCACTTGGGGGTCGACGCGTCTCTGTGGGGTCTACCGCTCCTGAGACCTCAGGCAGGACCGCTGAAGAGCGCGAGGCGTTTGAGGTCTTGTCGGAGCTGCGAGAGTCGGTCGATCGGAACCTCTATCGGAGACTTTTTTGTATCTCTTATGAGGATCTCTTGACCTCTGGGGATCTCGTCGATGACGAAATCGTGAATCATCTCACGGGACTCTCTAGTGCTGGTGATACGGCGCGTTCGGTCCGAGAGGCGCTGGATCACCTTGAAGGTGATCGTTCACAGATATTCCGTCCTCGAGCTCGTTCTCGGGGTGCTCTCAACGCGTTACTGGGGAAAGAGGTGGACCTGGCGAGAGCCCTCCGCAATGCAAGGCGTGAGATTGGGACGGTCACCACGAAAGAGAGGGCTCTCCACGACCTTGAAGTTGAACTGGTGGCCCAAGAGGAGAGAACTCGAGAGCTCGAGACACAGTTCGCCGATCTCGTTGCGTTACAACGCTATCGTGAACAGCTACAGTCACTTCCGCAGCGACCTGACAACGTCTCTCTACTTCGTCTTCACCTTGCAACACTGCTCGAGCGTAATCTTACTGCAGCCTTCGATTCGGTAAAGGTTGTACTCCAACGATTTGGGACACTCCAAGAGGAGCACAGTGCTCGAGAGGACCTCCTTCGAGAGCGTGCGCGTCTGCAACAGAGTCTTCCGATTACAGAAGTTCGTGAGCGTGTTGTGGCGCTGACTCGTGCGCCGACGCTGGTGGTGCAATGGGAGAGCCTGCGTGATTTGGGCCGTGAGCTTGCTTCGGCTGAGACGCTCCTCTCGGAAGCGAGGAGAGATGCCGGTTTCGCCGGATCTCATCTCTCGATAGCACAGATTCGGCCTCTCTCGCGTGAGGATCTCGAGATGGCAGAGCGCTGCGATAGCGAGGTTCTCGATGCAGTTCGTCTTCAACAGACCGTAGAGGCAGAGTTGAGACAAGGTCTCGATCATGGGGTAGGAGGAGAGCGGTCTCAAGTTGAGAGCCAGCTCGAACTGGATTCTCTCGAAGAGTCTCGACGCAAGGTAGTTGCAAGACTGGCTCTAGCTCAATCCTTCGTCGGTGCACTTGAGAGTAGTCGGCTCGTGCTCTCTCATGTCAAGGAGCGCACGGGTCGAGATCTCAACGTTGAGCGGGTGCGCCGAGGGGTCGTGGTAACCGGGGTGGCTCTGCTCATCTTGGCGATGCTTGCGGGTGTGCTGTGGACAACGCGAGCCGTATTTGCTGTGGTGATGGTGCTTGCGCTTGCGTGTGCGGTGTGCGGACTGGCCATGATCTGGCGAGGCGCAAACCCTCGACGTCGCACGGCCGATCGGTCAGAGCGCTCAGCCGACCAAGCCGCAGCTCTCGACGCTACCTTGACTCTTAAAGAGCTCGGAACGATACTTGGGGTCGAGGATCCGTTGAGTCCCCAGAGCGAGGTGGTGATTCGCTCGCTCATGGCTGACTTGTCGGAGGAATGCACCAGGATCGACAGTCGGCGCGGAGAGATTGCCGCCAAGCAAGAGCGCTATGCCAGCTTGCTTGAGCGGCAGAGCGTCGCCGCACGAGGAGTTGACCACGCACAGAAGCGAAGGATCGTGTTTCTTGCATCTCTCGGGATTGAACGAAACGAAGTCACCTCCGCTCGAGTGTTGCTTGAGTGTGTTCGCGAGGTCTCCAGCCTAGAAGCGCGATGTGACCACCTAAGGACTCAGGTGCGCAACGCTAGTGATCGACTCGAGCGTGGGCAGGTCGAGGCGAGAGATCTCCTGCGCCTGCGTCCAGGTTTAGGAGGGCTAGCACTGCAGCTTCTTGATCCCCCTGGCATCGTCTCTGAGCTCGATGGTTGGATCCGATCGATGGACTACGCATCGAACACTATTGAGAATCTGACGGTGCAAATCAGCAATAGTGAGAGAGCTAGCAACGAACTTGAGCATGAGCTCGCTTCGCTCTGGGTCCACCTCGAAGAGCTTCTCGCCACTACCCTGACCGAACGCAGTGCGGTCCGGGCGGAGCTCCTTCACGAAGAACTTCGCGAGGAGTTAAACTTTCGTGACCGGCTCGGTGCCTCTCAGGCGGTCTTAGAGTCTGAGCGACGCAGGCTCGGCGAACTCTTCTCTCCTGAAAGGATCTCACTAGTCGGACCTGAGCCAACTCGAGAGCTTCAACAACGCATCAATGAGTGCGAGACCGAGATCGCTCGTGTGCGAGCTGTGATCAATGCCTCTCGCCAAGAGGCTGAGCGGGTTTCAGGCGAGCTTGCCAGACTCGAGGCGAGCTCGTTGGTGGCTCTGGAGAATGAGTATGAAGCAGTCTGTGTCGAACTACGCGAGTTGACGCTCGACTACTTGCGTATGACCAGCGCTGCTCACATGCTTCAACGTGCTCACGCTCGATACGAGCTTGAGGTTCAGCCGAAGGTGATCGCACGGGCGGCGCAGCTCTTCCGCTCGTTCAGCGCTGGTGGATATGACGGAATCGTCTTGACTGCGGAGCGTGAGTTTGAGGTCGAAGGTGTCGCAAGTGCAGAGCGCCCGACCGGTCGAAAACGTGTCACCGAGCTCTCTCTGGGCACTCGTAACCAGTTGATTCTTGCGTTGCGGCTTGCGTATCTTGAGGTCATCCTCTCTCCTCGCTATATTCTTCCCATCATCTTGGATGACGTAGCCGTGAGCACCGATGAGAGCCGCCTGAGAGCGATCCTCCTAACGCTGCTAGGGCTCGCGCGGTCCCGCCAAATCCTCTACCTCACCTGTCACGAACGAGAGCGTGATCTCTTTCTCTCGTTAAAGAACGAGTTTCTAGATCTGCCATGCTCTGTAATCGACCTTGTCGATGGTTGAGGTCTCAGCGACGATGGTGGCCCACTTTTGAGATCTCCCTTGTGAGCTTCGAAGGTCTTGTGACTGTCACTGCGATTCGGCATCAGTGCACAGCCGCGTTGTGTGCTCGGTGCTATCGGTGATGGCGGATGCGGGCAAAATGGTCTAGTGGTCCGTTCCCGTGACCTAAGACCCAGGAGAGCGATCCGTGGAGAGCGGCGTCGATGTATCGCTTGGCACCTTCAATAGCTGGGAGGAGGCTCTCTCCTCGGACGAGATTTGAGACTATTGCCGCTGAGAGGGTACACCCGGTGCCGTGTGAGTGCGCATTGGGAATGCGTGCACCGACGAAGGTGACGACCTCGCTCCGCGAGACATAGATGTCTGACGAATCGTCGGTGTTGGCTAAGTGCCCTCCTTTGATGAGGACGTGGCCAACGCCGAGAGCGAGAATCTTTCTTGCAGCTTCAACCATGTGGTCTGGGTTTAGAATCGTCATCTCCGCGAGCACTTCCGCCTCTGGAATATTCGGGGTGACGAGGAGAGCGTGGGGTAGGAGATCAGTAGCGTATGCGTCGATCGCTCCGGGGCTGAGAAGGCGATCCCCAGATGCTGCGACCATGACGGGATCGACAACGAGACGAGGTAGTGATCCGTGCCTAGCAACTTGCCCAACGGCTGAGACGATCTCTTTCGTAGCGAGCATCCCGGTCTTGGTGCCGCGGACCGAAAAGTCCCCAGTGACGGACGTGATCTGCGCAAGGATAACGTCCACGTCGAGGATGGAGATTCTCTGCACGCCTTGTGTATTTTGCGCAGTCACTGCAGTGATGGCGGTCGTCCCAAAGACGTGATGCGCTGCAAAAGTCTTGAGATCAGCTTGTATCCCGGCTCCTCCGCCAGAGTCTGATCCTGCGATCGATAACGCTACGGGAGGGCTGCGGTGAGCTATCGTATCCACCATGGCGGCCTTACGCCCCTCTTCCTCTGATTGTCTGAACTCCAATGCTCTGCAGGGCTGCCACTACCGATCTGACAGCATTGCGATTCCCTCTTGCGCAGTGGAGGCTAGCGCGTCCTGGCGACGAGGGATCCGCCCTGCTCTCTGAGCCTCGAATCCGGCCCGTACTCCGAGCGACATTGCACGTGCCATTGCGATTGGATCGACTGCTCGGGTGATCGCCGATGCGACAAGGACTCCGTCGCAGCCGAGCTCCATTGCGAGAGCGGCATCTGAAGCGGTGCCGATGCCTGCGTCGAGGATGAGTGGGACGCTAATTTGGTTACGCATTGCCATAATATTGCTGGGGTTCAAGATACCGAGACCGGACCCGATCGGTGATCCGAGAGGCATGACCGCTGTAACTCCGACTCCTTCGAGGTGGGCACCGAGTACTGGGTCGTCGTTGGTGTAGGCGAAGACGTGGAAACCACGAGCCACGAGCTCTCGTGCAGCCTCGACGAGCTCGAGCGGATCTGGGCGTAAAGAGGTGTCGTCTGCCACTACTTCGAGCTTCACATTGTTGGTCTCAAGCGCCTCGCGCGCGAGCTCTGCGGTTCTGATGGCCTCTCGGGCGCTAAAGCAACCGGCGGTGTTGGGGAGAATGTGTACTCCGAGAGGTTGTAGCGTCTCGAAGAGGCCGCTGCCGGAGCCGGTTGGATCAAACCTACGAATTGCGACCGTTACGAGCTCGGTCTGGGAGGCCTTGATGATGTCGATAATGCTTTGATGCGAGGGTGCTCCACCAGTTCCTACGATCAACCTCGATTTGAGCACAAGGTCACCGATGTGAAGTGGAGCTGGTCCCATTGCTCTCGGTTGTCCTTGACTCTCGATCTCGCTGTTCATCGGTACTACTTTCATCGTTGTGGACACTATCCACCTTGGACTATCGTAACGATCTCGACGGAGCTACCTGGACTGAGCCAGGTCGTGGACCACTGTGAGCGGAGCACAAGCTCACCATTAACCGCAACGGCCACACCTTTAGAGGGAAGGTTGTATCTCGTCAGTAGCTGGTCGAGCGCTTCACCATCGAGAACTTTGGCCGGTTCTCCGTTGATGGTGATAGGTATCTCGAGACCTTGGCTCTCGCCGGGGTCTTTTGATTCCGTCGAACTCTTGCTTGTAGTCATTGATCCTGCGCGCTCCGATGTGTTTGCGGACAAATTCTTGCTTCCGTGCTCCCTCCATGTGAGGCCGGTAGGTCGCGTTAGGAGACCGTATTTGGACGACGTTGCGGTTTCACCATATCATCGTACGCACTCAGAGCGCCACGTTCCTCAGCGATCATCTCAGCTAAAAGGTATGAGGTGTAAGGGGCGAGCAGAAAGCCGTGGCGAAAATGTGCCGTGTTGAGGTAGAGGCCCTCAACCCCTGTGGCACCAACCAAAGGTCGTGCGTCGGCCGTGGCCGGGCGATAGCCGGTCCGGACTTCGAAAAGCTCGGTCTCCCGGAGCTCTGGGACGATGGTCGTGGAGTCTCGAAGTAGCTCGAAGACTGCGCCGACTCGCGGCCCTTGACCCGGAGGTCTCTCTTCCATCGATGCTCCAACGACGATCTCACCGTGACTCCGAGGCACTATGTAAGACCATCGCCCTTCGACAATGGAGCGCAGGACGTGGAGCGGTCCCTCGAATCCTATGGTCGGCTTGAGGCGAAGTATGTCTCCTTTGACGCCGCGCACCTTTGGAATCTCGAGACGGGAGAGCATGGCCTCGCCTAAGAGGAGAGAGAGATCAGCGGCACCGGTGGAGACGACTACCTTGCTCGCAGTGACCGTTGTTGCCAAGTCATCGGTAACGCTCCATACATGATCGTGGAAGCTCAGCAAGGTTACCTGAGCGTCTCGCACCGTTACGCCCCGGTCTCGTACCACGGCGTCGAGCGCAACTAGAACCGATCGATTGTCGACCTGTACATCGATCTTGCTCCGGAGGGCTCCTGCAAGGCGTGGAGCTATCGATGGTTCGAGCGTGCGCGTCTGAGCGAGGGTAAGGGGCTCGAGCTCGATACCGAGGCCTTGGAGAAAGTCGTGAGTGCGTTTGAGGTCTTGCAGATCTCCGGGAGTAGCGGCGATCAGAAGTGTGCCAGTCTCGTCAAAGTAGATCTTCGTCGCTGCCTCGCGTTCGAGCCAAGGGGCAAAGTCATCCCAGTAGCTGCGTGCCTCGAGAAAGAGGGCTGCCTCGTCCGGGGCGAAGAAGGTGATCTCAGAAGAAGGGGCAAGCATCCCGGCGGCAACGTCGGAACTTCTTGGCCCCGAGAGCGGCTGGTAGAGCGCTAGTGAGATCTGCCTTCGGCTGAGTTGGTCGGCCAGCGTGAGCCCAGCGATGCCACCACCAACGATCACCACGTCGTAGTCGTTCTTCATGCCTCAGTCATGTTATGTCACTTCTCAAGTCCTCGAGCCGCTCTGTGAGATGGAACGCTCACGATCGACTACGAGTTTGACGACCGAGAGATGTGATCTTGGCGGTTACTTCGCGTCCGTTTAGGGATCCCGGAGTCTGTTACCGAAATGTAACTAAATGTTTTCATGTCATCTAGAAGTGTTTTAGCTCTCTGAGACTTTGATGAGTGAGAATCTAACTGCGCACGAAACGTCGTGCGTCCATGTGGCAGTGTGCTTTGACAGGTTGGATCATGGATCAACAGTCCGGAACGGACTTGATCGAGGAGCTAAATGAGGCTCCGCTTTCTCGATTTCACTCGAAGATCATCTTCACGTCGGGGATGGGTTTTTTCACCGATGCATACGACTTGTTCATCATTGGAACGGCCTCCGCTCTAATCGCAAAACAGTGGAACCTTGACTCCACGCAGACCGGTCTGATCAACTCCATGACGCTGCTCGGGGCCTTTGTTGGGGCGATCGTATACGGTCGTATCGCAGACAAGGTCGGGCGAAAGAAGATCTACGGGCTCGAAGCCGCCATCATGTTAGTTGCCGCCTTAGCGTCGGCGCTTTCGCCAAACGTTGTGCTTCTGATCGTGTTTCGATTCATCTTGGGTCTTGGCGTTGGTGGCGACTATCCAGTTTCCGCGGTTATTATGAGTGAGTACTCGAACCGCAAGAATCGAGGTCGTCTCGTTGGCTTGGTCTTTGCCATGCAGGCTTTAGGTACGGTTGTGGGATACGCAGTTGGTCTTGCGCTCCTCACCTCTGGTATCAATCCCAATGACGTGTGGCGAATCATTCTTGCCCTTGGTGCGGTTCCGTCTGCGATGGTGCTCTATTCTCGGTGGAAGATGCCTGAGTCTCCCCGATACCTTGCCATGATGGGACTAGAGACCAAAGAGAAGCTCGCTGAGATTGCCAACTTCACCGATGGAGAGATTCGTCCTACCATGGCCCGTGCCGTCGCAAAGCTGAGCTTTCGAGAGTTCATTACGAACCGTCGGTACTTGTTGGCTCTGATCGGTACGGCAGGCTCGTGGTTTGTCTTTGACTATGCGTACTATGGAAACTCTGTCTCGGCGCCACTACTTGTCAAGTCGGTCTTGGGTGCAGGGTCGACGATCGAACAGTCGCTTGCGTTTAACCTCATAGTGTTTAGCGTCGCTGCTGTGCCTGGATACTACCTCGCAGCTCACTTCATGGATCGAATTGGGCATCGGAAGCTCCAGTTGATCTCGTTCCCACTTATGGGATTGGCCTTCCTCTTGATAGGGGTCATCCCTGGCGTGACTACTGCGATCACTCCGTTCTTGCTTCTCTTTGGATTCAGCTACTTCTTCGCAGAGTTCGGTCCCAACACCACGACCTTCGTCCTCTCCGCAGAGTGTTATCCAACGTCCGCGCGAACGACCGGCCACGGGATCTCCGCTGGAGTCGCAAAGTTCGGTGCGTTCTTGGGTGTGTATATCTTTCCACATATCTCCTCTGCCTTTGGAACAGGAGGCGCACTGGAGTTCGCTGCGGGTATGGCGGTGCTTGGTATGTTGCTGACGCTCCTTATCCCAGAGACGGCAGGTAGATCTCTCGAGGACATTTCTGATGAGGATCACGTGCTGGCAGAGGCGACTCGAATCGTTGTCGCCAGTACACCAAGGAAAGATGTTGCTGCTCCGTAGCGCTCGTAGCAGTTCGATGATCCATTTCTCCGCAGGGCCTGGGTGACACTGTGAGTGATTTCGATCACCAAGCGGTATTCTCGTCCGGCTGATACGTCTCGTGGTCTGGCTCCTCAAGGGAGCTGGGCCACGATTCTTTTTGTCCGGAAGACGGGCTCAAATCCTTGCATCGGCAAGTCACACGAGCTGGTCGAAAGCTTGCTGTATCGTTTTCAGTGGCCCACTGATCTTGCGTGCGAGTGCGCGAAGTGGCAGCTCCTTCTTCGTCCTTGTTCTTTTACGCTCGATCTCTTTCGGTCCCAAGTAGCGCTTTAAGACGGTATGGTTTGCGAACTTATTGCTCAACCTGCACGAGTTACGAAGCGAATGTCGGCAAAGTACTGTGTTGCGCTAGTCGCAGAGATCGAAATGGGTTGACTCGGTGCCGAGGACTTTCTTTTGCAGCGTGACCTTCGCTGATAGACTCGATCTCGATACTCGTTTGTTGTCGCATCAGTCGAAGGGTTGGTCCGAGACGGAAGGTTCAATACGTCGTCTCGCTCGTAGGGAGATGTGCTGGCGCGTTGAATTCTCCGTCTCTGGGGGATAACTTCTCTTAAAGTTGGCGCTCCAGCGCTCGAGTCATGGTGAATAAATAGTGGTAGATGAGTATGTCACGAGATCTACCCTGATGAGAGATTGCGTTATACGACCGCCAGGGGCCGTCCGACGTTTCATACGTACTACGTACCGGTTGTTAGGGGGGCGAAAGTGCTGAGCACGATGCAGGAGCGGCCGCTGACGGTCGCAACTATCTTGACGTATGGGGTGACAACCTATCCAGACTCTAAGGTTTTTACCTATCGAGATGGGCTTGTCGAAGAGCGTACCTACCGTGAGATCGGTCTGAGGGCCGCACAGCTCGCGAATGGGCTGGAGAGTCTCGGCATTCGTCCCGGGGATAGGGTCGGTACGTTCTGCTTTAATCACGCGGAACATCTTGAGGCGTATCACGCCGTCGCATCGATGGGAGCCGTCCTGCATACGCTCAATGTACGCCTCTTTGTAGATCAGCTGAAGTTCGTTATCAACGACGCAGAGGATACTGTTATTCTCTGCGACGCAATGCTGCTCGGACTCTTGGAGCGCATACTTCCCGAGACACCGAGCGTTCGAGCGGTCATTGTGATTGGTGAGGGCGATGGTTCGGCCATTCGTAACCTCGGTATTGAGGTGCACTCTTACGAGAACCTGCTCGACGGTCGCCCTACGGAGTACGCATGGCCAGAGGTCGATGAGCGCTCCGCTGCGGCTATGTGTTATACCTCCGGTACGACCGGTAACCCGAAAGGAGTCGTCTACTCCCATCGATCGACCTACCTCCACTCCCTTACGGCCATCTCAGCGAGCACCCTTGGCATCACGGCGGTCGATCGGGCGCTCGTCATCGTTCCAATGTTTCACGCCAATGCCTGGGGGCTTCCCTACGCTGCGTTTCTTACTGGGGCAGACCTGGTCTTGCCGACGCGCCATCTTCAGGCGGAGCCCTTGGTCGACATGATCCAGCGCCTCAATCCGACCATGGCTTGCGGAGTTCCAACGATCTGGAACGATGTGCTGCGCTACTGCCGGGCGCATCCAGAGGTCGACCTTAGCTGCCTGCGACTTGTCTCGGCAGGGGGGGCGGCGGTGCCCCAAGCACTCATCGAAGAGTTCTCCGAACGCTTCGATCTGCAGCTCATTCAAGGCTGGGGCATGACTGAGACCTCTCCTGTCTGTACTCTAGCGATTCCTCCCCCCAACACACCGAAGCAGGAGGCCCTTCGATACCTCGTGACCGCTGGCCGAGCTGTCCCCGGAGTCGAGACGCGAATCTGTGACCTCTCTGGTGAGGTTGTTGCCCACGATGGGCTGAGTATCGGGGAGCTCGAGGTTCGTGGGCCGTGGATAACCGGATCGTACTACCACTCCACGTCGCAAGATTCTTTTCACGATGGCTGGTTGCGGACCGGTGATATGGCCACGATCGATAGTGAAGGGTACGTTCGGATCGTGGATCGAACAAAAGACGTCATCAAGTCCGGCGGCGAATGGATCTCCTCGGTGGAGCTCGAGAATGCACTCATGGCTCATCCGAAGGTATTTGAGGCCTCGGTCATATCGGTTCCCGACCCAAGATGGGACGAACGGCCGATGGCGTGCATCGTGGTAGCCGAAGGTGAGGAGGTAACGGTCGAGGAGCTTCTTGCTCATCTCGAAGGTCGGGTTGCAAAGTGGTGGCTTCCGGAGCGTTGGTCCTTTGTGACCGAGATCCCAAAGACTTCGGTGGGGAAGTTTGACAAGAAGGTCTTGCGCGCCGGTTTTGCCGACGGCGAGCTCGAGATTGTCGAGGTGCGGTCTGATCGCTGACCGTAACGGTCGGCAGAGCGCTTCCCCCGGAATAAGAGCGCGACATACCTGCTCGTTGCTCATGAGAAGCTAAGCGCTCGAGAGTATGTGAACGACTCGTTCGCGATCGTCCTTCACTGAAGTGCGTGCTGTTTGTGGTTCTATCTCTTCTAGGAGACGAGTGACGACGGAGTTGTGGTGTCCCAGGCGTGACCGACGAGAGATCAACGAGGTGTGAAGCGAATAGCAATGAGATTGTTAGAGGGCCTGCGAGTGGGCAGAGCCATCTCGTAGTTCGGACCGCTGAAGTTGACTCTTCAGAGGGTTGCAGTACGTGTCAGCATGCTAAAGATCGCTTCAGCGCACGAGGCCCATACCCCCGTCGAGAGGTACGATCGCGCCAGTAAGGTATGGAGTTTGGATCAAGGCGGTCACGAGGTGGGAGACATCTTCTGGGGTTGCGGATCGTTGGAGCGGTGCGGTGCGCTGGTACTGAGCACGTACGGCGTCCCAATCCTCGGTCCACGGAGTGTCTACGAGTCCAGGCGCCACCGCGTTGACCCTCACTTCAGGAGCAAGCGCTGCGGCGAGCAGCGTGGTGACGTGAATGAGTGCCGCTTTTGAGGCAGCATACGGGATAGAGCTGCCGGTTGGGCGGAGTCCTGCGAGCGAGGCGACGTTGAGAATCTGGCCCTTGGAATCCTTGAGGTGCGGCGCCGCGTGCGTGATCAGATCGAAGGTCGCAAAAACGTTCGTCTCAAATATGGTCCGCCACGTGGCTCGGTCCGCTTGGAGTAAGTCTCGATGTGGAATGACTTTCGTGGTGGCAGCATTGTTGATAAGCACATCGAGTCGACCATAGTGATGGATGACCTCTTCAATGAAGTGGCTCGCAAAGCCCTCTTCGGTGATCGAACCTCCGACGTAGAGGGAGTGGGGTAGTTCACTTGCAAGTCGTTGACCTTCGTCGTGATGATTTGAAGAGTTGACGACGATCGACGCGCCGAGTGTCGAAAGCTCCAGCGCCATCGCTCGTCCGATGCCCGACGTTGAGCCGGTGATAACGATCACTGCGTCGTGGAGGGGAGTTTGTGCTGTGTCCATATTTATCCGTCGTTCCTCTCGTCAAACACCAGTGGCTTCGCAACACTGTGTCAGAGAGACTATCGTGACAGCGTGGACTACGGTGAACGTCTTTCCGATATTTCGAACTCGATCGATGCGCTCGGCGGAGACCTTGGAGACGTCCAGTTCGCTATGTTACGAGAAGCGGTTCGAATGAACGACGTGAACCTCTCGACGCTAGAGAAGCGACTCGCGCGGGCTCGTCGATCGCTGGACAAGGCTCGATCTCTCGTGGACTCCGTTGAGCTTGGTCTTCGCGAGGGTGATGCGAGCGAACGAGAGGATCCAATCGCCAAGGAGGTCGGTGACGACGCGTGAACTGGTCAGCTATCGTGATCGTACACGCGGAACCTCGCTGAGTTGATGCCGTCGGTGTGGGTCGTGGTAGTGAAGTTGACGGGAGCTGTGGTGATAGGCGGTACTCAACCATGAAGACACAACCATGAATGACGCAAAGAGGAGCGATACGGAAACACCGACGGCGGCTCGTGTGCTCTTCCGTCCGACGTTACCGTCGATGTACGATGCGCAGTTGACCCGTTTTGCGCGCCAGTTTCTTCCAGGTCTAGCTTCTCAGCCTCCCTCAGTTGCACTCTACGATCAGCTCTATCGTACGTCGATCTCTGATCTCGAGCGATTTTGGCTTAGAGTCTGGGACTTCTTCGAGGTCGTGGGTGCTCATCCGCAGGAGGGTCCGCAGGTCTTGCGGGGAGAGACGATTGAAGATGTGAAGTGGTTTGAAGACACGACTTGTAACTATGCCGAGAACGCCTTTCGTAGAGCTCTCGATGTGAACGACTCGCTCATCATCTGCACCAGTGAGCGCTCGTTAACCGGGCAGTACCATACCCGCTCGGAGCTCAAAGAGGAGGTGCGGCGCGTCGCCGAACTCTTGGAGCATCTAGGAGTCACGCGGGGCGACCGAGTTGCGGGATATCTCCCCAATATCTTTGAAACCGTAGTTGCGCTCTTGGCGTGCGCGTCGCTCGGGGCGGTCTGGTCCTGTTGCGCACCAGAGTTTGGGTCGGTGGCTGTGATCGACCGTTTTGCTCAGATCGAGCCCAAGGTCTTGATCGCCTCAGATGGCTACGTCTATGGGGGCAAGGAGTTCGATAGACGGAGCGAAGTGGGGCGCATCGTGGCCGCTCTCCCGTCTCTCACTGCGGTCGTTTGGGTAGCGAATCTCGCTCCAGATCTTGAAGCTCCATCGATGCCGATTCAGCTCGTTCGGTTCTCCGATAATCTCCACGGTGGTCGCGCCCTAGACTTTGCCCTAGTCTCCTTCTCTGATCCACTGTGGATCCTGTACTCTTCTGGCACGACCGGACTCCCAAAGCCGATCGTTCAAAGCCACGGCGGAATCCTGCTCGAGCATCTTAAGGTCTTAGGACTACAGTCGGACCTCAGACCTGCATCTCGGTTTCTCTGGTACACCTCGACCGGTTGGATGATGTGGAACTTTCTCGTTGGCGGATTATTGGTCGGCTCCGATATCGTCCTCTACGATGGATCGCCGACCGCTCCGACTCCAGGGGTCCTGTGGCAGATCGTGGACTCCTTGGGGGTCACCTACTTTGGCAGCTCTGCTCCTTACCTCTCAGCATGCCGTCGACGCGGACTTGAACCATCGAAGCTCTACGCCTTGGACCGTCTGCAAACGGTTGGTTCAACTGGGGCACCGTTAGATGCCGAGACTTTTCGTTGGGTGGCAGAGATTGCAGCACCTGAAAGGGCGATCGTCTCCTGCTCCGGAGGGACCGACCTCTGTACCTCTATGCTCGGCTCGTCGCCATGGCACCCTACTCTCGAGGGTCGTTTGAGTACCCGGGCACTGGGTGCCGCGGTCGAAGCCTACGATGAAGATGGATCGGTTCTCGTCGGTGAGGTAGGCGAGCTGGTGATTACGAAGCCGATGCCGTCTATGCCGATAGCACTCTACGGTGACGATACGCGTGTGCGCCTCCACGAGACCTACTTCTCCTATTTTCCCGGAGTCTGGCGGCATGGAGACTGGATTACGCTCTATCAAGACGGTAGTTCGGTCATCTCTGGACGCTCGGATTCGACGCTCAACCGAGATGGGATTCGCATGGGGACCGCTGAGTTTTACAGCGTCGTTGAGTCGATAGCGGAAGTGAGCAGCGC
>JBMFXG010000051.1:0-14901 GCA_049964535.1 Acidimicrobiales bacterium
GTCTACGAACATGTGATTACGTACTACATCCTCTACGAGCACGAGTGCTGTCTTGGGTGTAGGACCATGTTCCGGTGCTGGCATATAAGTACGAATCGTTGTCCGATTGTTCTCAATGCTTGACTATAAATGACCTCACCTCAAACTACCGAAGTAGCGAGAGATAAGACCCGCACTGGCATGTCAATCCCTATTCCGTTTTCAAGGAGCTCCACTGCTTGGGTACGTGGAACGAATCACTTCTTCATCGTTCACTCACTCAGAGGCAAGAGGCCCAATCGCTTGGGACTAAGTAATCTAGCGGGTGTAGTTCGCTCGTGCTACCAATGGACAGAAATTATTCAAAAACTTCTCTCCGCCCAGACTTAACGAGCCAGTTCTGCTCCGCAGTTCCAACTCTAACGAATCAGATGCTCCCAAGGGCCGATCCCCTACCCCGATCTTCGCTACCGCGCTCTCGCGGTCCAAGGCGATGGGCCGGCTTACGCTACAGCGGTGCTCTCTCGTCATCGTGCATCACCGAGAAGCGTCGTCACCGCTGTCATCAGCACTACCGCCATCGCAAGAGGTCATCACAATGGAGAGTAAAGAATGGAGGCCGACCTATCGATTCGTACTGGTCGTCGAGGAGGCGGTCATGTCCTCTCACGAGCACTACATGTAACCCTGTTCCAGAGCCTCGATCCGTGCTGGTATGAACGACATACTCGCAAGCTACTGCCGAAGACTGGGCTTAGGATAGGAGTAGACGACCGGTGTGAGCAGAGTGCTGGGAGTGAATCTCTCTCGAGGAGTACACAACCAGAGAATCGTCCTCAGCAAGATTCGGAGGAGAACGGGATGAGTACAGCTTTTTGGCATCCATTTGCCGACATGTCGAAGGTAAAAGATGCCCCATTGACTATCATCGGCGGCGAGGGGTGTCACGTTACCGATGATCAAGGCAATCGGTATCTCGATGCAACTGCATCGCTGTGGTACATGAACGTTGGCCATGGTCGACAAGAGATCATCGATGCGATTGCTCGACAAGGTAAAGATCTTGCTGCCTACTCGACCTTCGGAGACGTCTCCAATCGTCCTGTCGAACAGCTCGCTGAGCGACTCAGCAAACTGGCCCCTAGCGAGGGCTCAAAAGTTATCTTCGTCGGCGGCGGAGGTGAGGCAGTCGACACGGCGTCCAAACTGGCCCGGAGATACTTCGCGACTCTCGGACAACCAGAGCGGCGCTACATCCTCCATCGCCATCACGGCTACCACGGGACCAACGGCTACGGCACCTCCCTCGCAGGAATCGAGGCAAACCGAACTGGTTTTGGCGATCTCATTCGCGAGACTCGCGAAGTGCCCTACGACGACGCCGAGGCACTCGAAGCCGCCATCGTTGAGATCGGCGAGGAGAACGTGGCGGCTTTTATCGTCGAGCCAGTCATCGGCGCAGGTGGTGTCTATCCTCCCCCGCCTGGCTACCTCGAAACGATCGCTACCATTTGCGAACGTCATGGAGTTCTGCTCATCGTCGACTCGGTCATCTGCGGCTTTGGTCGACTCGGAACCTACTTCGCTGCGGAGCGATTCGGTATCCAACCCGATCTGATCACCTTCGCCAAGGGCGTAACCAGTGGCTATCTACCGCTTGGTGGGGTGATAGCCTCGGAGAAAATTGCCAGACCCTTCTTCGACGGTCCCAACGCACCTACATTCCGCCATGGCCCTACCTATGCCGGACACCCGCTCTGCTGCGCCGCCGCGCTTGCCAATCTCGACATCTTGGATCGAGAATCACTGATCGAGCGAGGAGCCGATCTGGAGAAACCACTTTTTGAGACTCTGCTCTCCGCAACCCGAACCTCTTCAATCATCAGCGATACTCGCGGTGGCGTCGGACTGCTCGGTGCGGTCGAACTTTCCCAAGACTATCTCACGGCGAATCCCACAGGAGTCGTACAGCTCCAGAACGAGATGCGACGAGAGGGAGTCCTCGTTCGATCTCTCATCGGCTGCGTTGCAGTATCGCCACCCCTGATAATCTCCCTCAACGAGATCGAACAGATTGGTGCCGCATTCTCGAACGCACTCCATCGACTCGAGCACCACTAGATCACGCTGCACCTGCGGTCCGAGAACGTGGGACGTTACGGTCTTGGGCCTACAACTTCAGACGTCAAGCCCTCAAAGGAGATCCTCCATGCACGCTGTCGTAGTCTCACGCTTCGGTGGAAGCGAAGTCCTCTCACTTGTTGATGCAGAGCTACCACAACCCGGACCCCATCAGCTTCTCGTCAAGGTCCGCTACGCATCTTTGAACTTTGCGGACGTAATGGCTCGCCAGGGAAACTATCACGGTGGGGGGCAGCCCCCATTCGTACCCGGTCTTGACCTCTACGGATCGGTCATCGAGGTCGGCGAGAGTGTGCAACGGTCATGGATTGGGCGAAGGGTGATCGGGTTCCCAAGCGGAGGCTCGTACCAACAGTACGTTGTCTGTGACAAGTCCATGGTCATCGAAGCACCACAGAACGTTCCAGAGGAGCAGCTTGGAGCGGCACCCCTCGTGCTCTGCACCGCTCTGGGTCTTCTCGAGAGATCTGGAGGATCCCTGGCCGGGCTCACCACGGCGACCTATGCAGCTGCGGGTGGAGTCGGCCTCACGCTTCTTCAGTTACTCCATCATGCCAAGGTCAGACGCAACATTGCAATTGTTGGTTCAGAGTCCAAAGCAAAGATCGCACTGGAACACCATGCCACCGACGCCATCGTACACACCAAGTCCAAGGTCGATGACTCGATCAGATCGATCACGGGCAACCAAGGCGTCGATGTTATCTACAACTCGGTAGCGGGAACCACCGCGAACGATGATCTCACAGTGCTCTCTCCCTTCGGTAGGCTACTCATGTTTGGAATGGCAGCTGGGTCGCCGGCAGTCTACGCGTCGAATCTGCTCCATCCAACGTCACGTTCGATCATCGGATTTAGCTTCGGCTCCGTCCGTCGACTACGGCCGGAGCTCGTGCAAGGACTTCTCGAGCGAAGCGTTCAGGTCCTCGAGAGCGGACAGGTTCGCTTCGATGTAACGAAGGTCTTCGATCTTGCGTCGGTGGCTGCGGCTCACGACCTCTTGGAGACGGGCACGAGCACCGGTAAGCTCCTTCTGTCATTCGACTAAGGGGCTCTCACTTCGGACCGGTTCGAATGAATCGGCCACCGATCCGTTGTGAGTACAGCGGTACTTCACGACGACTAGCCATCTTTCCACGAGCATTCGGTGATACTCAAAGTGCCCAGTTTGTGATCGCAGATCCGAACACAACCTGTTCGGATCTGCCCGAGACGTATCTCCCCACCATTGCAAAGAGAGCCTATGAGTAGTTGCGCTACTGGCGAAAGCCTCCGGAACGTAATAGGGTCTTTCTCATGAACGATGAGTCAACACAGCAACGTGTATCGACGGGAGAGATGGACGCGAAAAGAGCCCAGGGCGCTGGTTCCGTAGGAGTAGCCACAGACGAATCAGCGACCGCGGAAGACCGTTCAGGAGGGTTCGAGATTTTTGAGATCTCAATCGATGGAATGTGTGGGGTGTATTGAGCCGTGAGTCCGACACGGCCATCTACTCGCTGCACGAGAGGGAACCAGGTGTCCGGCGGCCACGGTGAGTAGCGTATCCGGTGCACTCAGAAGAGCTCCTGAGGCAAACGAGAATCCAAACTCAACCCTCGAACCAGGACCGACTTTGGACGACATGTTAGAGAGGAGTAGCTCGGTTGGATTTCGGCGAGAGCCGTTCGGGGCTCTCGCCTACAACTACGAAACCCGAGCGCTTCACCTTGTGAAGTCGTGCACGGTATCAGCGTGTATCGATGAGCTGACTGGCCCGATCAAACGAGCAGCACTCCTCGGCGACCTCACCCAGCGTGGCCTTTCAATCCCCGAGGCAGAGACGGTAGTCGCATCCCTCGAAAAGAACGGAATCCTGATTCGCCATGGCCGTTCCTAGCGCATTTCGCCACTACCTCCATGCAGGGCTCGATGCGCCCATCTGTCTCACCTGGGAGCTCACCTACGGCTGTAATCTTGCTTGTACGCACTGCCTCTCCTCCTCTGGCCGTCGCGACCCTAACGAGCTCACCACGGCCGAAGCACACGCTCTCCTCGCAGAGCTGAGCTCTCTCGGCATTTTTTACATCAATATTGGTGGCGGAGAACCTACCTATCGCAAGGATTTCCTCGAGATCGTCGACGACGCAGTAGAGCGTCGAATCGGAATTAAGTTTTCGACTAACGGAACCTTTTTGACTGAAGACCTCGCACGCCGTATTGCCAAAACCGACTATCTCGATGTTCAGATCTCGATCGACGGACACGACGCAGCTTCAAACGACGTCATTCGAGGTGCCGGGAGCTTTGAGCGGGCGCTTCGAGCGATGTCAATGCTTAAAGACGCCGGAGCTCAGGGCTTCAAGATCTCAGTTGTCGTCACACGGCACAGTGTTGAACACCTCGACGCACTGAACGCTCTCGCTGAGAGCTACGGTGCGAGCTTACGCCTAACCCGCTTGCGACCTTCGGGCCGAGGCGCCATCACCTGGGACGACCTCAAGATCGCTCCACACCAACAACGACAGCTCTACCAGTGGCTCCTCACCCATCGCAACGTTCTCACCGGTGACTCCTTCTTTCACCTCGGAGGTTTCGGAGAGGAGCTTGACGGGCTCAATCTGTGTGGCGCGGGCAAGGTCGTGTGTCTCATCGACCCGAAGGGTGACGTCTACGCGTGTCCATTTACCATTCACCCTGACTTCCTGGCCGGTTCGCTGCGATCAGCAAGCTTTCAGAGCATCTGGAAAGACTCTCCGCTCTTCCAACGTCTGCGTGCTGCCGACGGCCCCGTTTCATGCTCATCGTGTTCGGCGTATCAGACCTGCCACGGCGGTTGCTTAGCCGCCAAGTTTTTTAGCGGTCTGGCATACGACGACCCTGATCCTGAGTGTGTGATGGGACGATCGAGCAGTCTCCTCGCGGGTGAGCCAAGCCGAAGAAGCCCTGACCTCTCTCACTCCGCCAAGCTTACCATCGGCCCTTCCCGTGTTCGCAGCAGAAGCCGTTGAACCCGAAACAGCCGTGAACACGAGCGCAACCTCGAATGAACGAGTGGGAGATGAACAGCTAACGGCCTTGACTCCCCATCAAGTGGGTAGCTACGAGCTCAAGAACCGAATCATCTTTGGTCCGCATCGCACGAACCTCTGTCACGATCGTGCTCTTGGAGAAGCCTCCCTTGCGTATTACGGTGCACGCATCTCTAGCGACGTCGCCATGGTCGTAACCGAGGACCTCTCCGTCGACCCTTCAGATTGGCCATACGAGTACGCTCCTGAGATACAGCGTTCTCTGCCCACCCTCGCTCTGTTAGCCCGCCTTGGATATCAACACGGCACCGCAGTCGTAGCCTCTCTGAATCACAGCGGCGCAGAAGGCTCGTCTGCGTACTCCCAACGCGTCCTTCTCGCCCCCTCCGACGAAGTCGATGTCGACGCCATGGAGCCTCCAAAGTCCATGGAGCCGCACGAGATCGATCTCCTCAAACGCGCGTTTCGAACCGCCGCAAGCAACGCAGTAGATGCCGGCGCGTCGGGCGTTGAGATTAATGTATCGCAGCGATCGCTGCTACGGCAGTTTCTGTCGACCCTCACCAATCATCGAGTCGACTCCTACGGCACTGACCGTGCACTCCTCTTGCGCGAGACGATTGGCGAGATTCGACACGCTGTCGGTAATGGTTCGATCCTAGGAGTGCGCCTCTGCGTGGACGAGCGCGCTTCTTGGGGAGGTATCACGCTCGAGACTGCCGCAGCCCTCCTGAACGACGTTGGAGCTCTCCTTGACTACGTCGTGGTCACAAGCGGATCAGGGTTCACGAAATATCTCTACCGACCCGACTTTCACCAACCCGCCGGGTTCAATGCAGATCGTGCCCGAGATCTCCACGATCGCTCCCAGGGACGATCCTGGGCTCTCGCCGTTCAAGGATCGATCACAAACATAGGCATGGGTGAGCAACTTCTCAACGAGGAATCCTGCGAGTTAGTTGAAATGACTCGAGCCCTTATCTGCGATCCCGATCTCATACCCAAGTTACGAACCACCCAGAGTCCACGACCGTGCATACGATGCAATCAAGGCTGCCTCCCCCAGGACACTCGCAATATCAGTGTCCGTTGTCTCATTAACCCAGACAGCGGCTGGGAACTCAGCACAGCATCTGACGGTGAGACCACACGCAACGAACTCGGCCTTCCCAACCACTCTCTTCGTCCTCACCGTCGATCTCGTCGAGAGCTCGGGGTTCACATTGTTGGAGCCGGTATCTGCGGCCTCGATCTCGCGATCAGGCTCCACGAGCAAGGTCTCGATTCCGTACACCTCTACGACTCCCAAGACGAGCCGGGGGGAACCCTCAGAGCCCTGGCTGCAAATCGCTTTGCTGGAAACTTCAACGAGCTACTCGCCTACTATCTCGACCTCCTTACTCACGTTGACGTGAACATAGAGCAGCGCTTTATCAGGGATCTCTCAGACTGCAACTCAATTCGAGATGGTGACGTCGTGGCATATTGCGTTGGAGCGCAGCCAATACCCCCAGAGGTCTTGAATGGCACGTGCAATAGCTCAGTATGGATCGATACGGCTTCGATCTACTCCTCTCCAGAGATCGCGTACAACAAGACCGTGGTGCTTATCGACGAGATGGGTTCAACGGAATCGATTGCCACATCGGAGATCCTCCTCAACTCAGGAGCATCCCTTCATATCGTCACGTCAGACCCGGTCTTCGGAACGCGCTCCGCTTCGACCGGTGATCTCGTACCATCGCTACAGCGTTTACGTGCACGCGACTGCACGGTGCACACCGCTTCGAGATTCGTCCTCAGCACCTCAGACCAACATGAGGGCCGACCGAGCGGATTCGTGTCTCCAGTATTTGGTCATCAAAAAAAGTACGTCACCTTCGATCACCTTGCTGAAGTTGGCAGGCGCCAGTCGAGACCGACCCCATCGAATGAAGCGCTACTTAACGTCCACACCTTTCGCCTGGGCGACGCCCTGGCACCGAGGTCTATCTCGGAGGCGCTGCTCGAGGCAGAACGCTGCGCCACGACCATCTACGAAATGCTTCGACTCTCGTAATGCGTCGTTTTCCACTGCTCTACTCATCGATCTCACTCGGTCGCCAGACGCTACGAAATCGGATCGTGTTTGCAGCCCATCTCACAAACTTCGCCTCCCAGGGTCTGCCAAGCGAACAACACCGCGCCTACTACGAGGAGCGTGCTCGCGGAGGAGCAGGGCTCATAATTACCGAGGAGCTCTCAGTACACCCTTCTGACTGGCCATATGAGAAGATGATTCATGGATTCAACGACGCTGTTCGGCCGAGATATCGAACGATCACAGAGAGCGTCCATCGACATGGCGCTCTGATCTTCGCCCAGATTAATCACAATGGTTCCCAAGGCTCCTCGCTCTACTCAAGGTTGCCACTTTGGGCACCGTCACAGATACCAGATCCGCTCTTTCGCGAGATGCCGGTAGCAATCTCCGAGCCGACGATCGCAGAGCTCTTCGAGTCCTACGCAACAACTGCGCAACGAGCCGTCGACTGCGGTTTCGACGGGATTGAGCTCCAGTGTTCGCACTCCTCCATCATCCGTCAGTTCCTCTCCCCAAAGACCAATCATCGACATGACCGCTACGGTGGATCGCTCACAAATCGAAGCAGAATCCTCCTCGAGCTCATCAACGTCGTGCGCTCCGCAATCGGCCCCACGGCTGCATTGGGCGTTCGCCTCTGCGGCGATGAGATGATCGACGACGGGATAGAGATTAACGAGGCGGTCGAGGTTGCCCGCTCAATCGAGGCTACGGGCCAGGTGGACTACATCAACACCTCGATTGGCGTCGCAACTGCATCCCTCTACGTCATTGAAGCATCGATGACGATCCCGCCGCTCTACAGTCGATTCGTTCCTGCCACGCTGCGTCGAGCCATCGACCTGCCGATCGTAGGTTCGGGAAGAATCAAAGATCCAACCCAAGCCGAAAAGGCACTCGCAGACGGCGATATGGATCTGGTCGGCATGGTTCGAGCACAGATTGCAGACCCCAACTTCGCTACAACGGCGGCTTCGGATCACCCTGAGCGCATTCGCCTCTGCCTATCGTGCAATCAGGAGTGCGTTGGACGGATGGGACTCAACAGATGGCTCTCGTGCATCGAGAACCCCCTCGCAGGAAGAGAGCACATCGGACACCTCCACCACGACGACGAACGACTCGATGGCCTAGGTGGACTTGGAGCACCGATGCCCCGATCGTTGGGCAGTGCACAACGGGGCCGCCAACGTGTCCTGATCGCCGGAGCCGGGCCGAGCGGACTTCAAGCCGCCCTCGCACTCACCCAGGGTGGACACCGTGTCAAAGTCATCGAACAAAGAAGTTCAGCAGGCGGCATGTTGACCCTTGCCGCATCACTTCCGACGCGAGCCGAGCTCGGCGACCTTGTTCGCAACCAACTCCAGGCCATGGAAGATCGAAGAATCGAGATCACTTTTGGCCAGAGTGTCGATCTCGACCTCATCACCGAACTCTCCCCCGACGTGCTAATTGTGGCCACAGGCTCCGCTCCGAAGCCCCCGTACTTCGTTTCTCGGTTCGACACCGAACAAGGATCGGGCCTCATGGTTACCGAGGTCGGAATTGTGCTGACTCACGCACTTTCCCTGAAAGGATCGGTCTACATCTTCGATGAGATAGGTTTTCACCATGCAACCTCGCTAGCGCTCCACCTCCGCTCTACCGCCGATTCGGTCACCATTATCACACCTCACCTCAGCGTGGGCCAGGGCTTGGGCGTTACGCTCGATCTCGAAACTTGGAATACAGCGGCGAACGAAGCAGATATTCGACAGCTCCCCGAACGCATCGTTACCTCGCTTGATGAGACTGGAATCAACGTGATGGTTCACACCACGGGTCAGACCGAGCACCTCGACGCCGATGCACTCGTGCTCGTCAACCACCGGAGGCCACTCGACGATCTCTACCATCAAACGCAGAGCGTCAGGGGTCTCAAGCGCTTCCGGCTCGGTGACGCCCTAGCGCCACGGCGCGCCCACCAGTGTGTCATAGAAGGCGACCTTCTCGGAGAGCTCCTGTGAACGAGCCACCGAACCGCCCCTATCAACTCGTGCTCGCTGTTATCGTCGACGGTGCTTACGACACGTTAGCCTCGCTCATCTCCTCAGCCACGACACAGGCGAGCATCGACGAGGTCTTTACGGTTGTCCTCTCTAACAATGAAATCAGTCGCTCCACGCAACCTGAGCTACCTACCACGGTAGCGAGAACAATCTCAGCTGCACTGACGCCAAGTCTCGAGCCAGACCAAGACCCCGAGACTCTCACCATCACCGTTGTGTCCATGGAACACTGCGACGTTCGAGCCATTGCTTATACACTGATGACACACTTGAAGAAGAACGTTGACACCTGGACGATCTCGCTCGTCGACGACCCGATTTCGCACATGGTTACAGCGGAACTAGCATCGCTCCTTGAGAACCGTTCCGGCATTGCTCCGGTGATACTGACTCAAGTGACTGAGTACCGCACGACTCAGAGTTCAAGGGTCCGTGTTCTCAGAGGTGCACAGGGCTATACCTGGGACCAAGACCGTTGTGCAATCCTCCTCTGGCAGCTCCCCATCGGTCGTCATCGAAGCCTCGTCTCTCGAAGCTCTCGGACGACCAGCCTCCATGAGATTGAACCGGACGCAGACCCAAGCCACTCACTGCAGATCTCAAAACAGATCGATGTAGACGCAACCACCCTCCACAATGCCTCAATCGTCGTAGCCCTAGGAGCTGGCGCTTCGAGTGCGCAGGCGGTCTCCGCAGCTCAGGCACTAGCGAAGAGGCTTGGGGGTGTTCTCGGAGCAACCCGAGTCCTCACAGACCGAGGCGTGCTGCCTCACGATCTTCAAATCGGAACCACTGGCGTCACGATCGCGCCAACGACCTATCTCTCCTTCGGGGTTTCGGGAGCCCTCCAGCACCTGCAAGGCATTGTGATGCCTGAACAATCGATCACGGTCAACCTCGATGCGCACGCACCCATGGTGCAGTCCTCAACGCTGGCGTATGTCTGTGATGCAGAGAGCGTGCTTACCAACCTGCTCGACGCGCTCCCTGTTTTGCACGATGACGATGGACACGCCAGATGACGCTCGAAGCCGATATCATCGTCGTCGGAGCGGGACCGGCTGGCTCGGCTGCCGCTCTAGTAGCAGCACGCTTAGGGGCAAAGGTTGTACTCCTGGAACGGGGACCTTTCCCTGGTTCCAAAAATCTCTATGGAGGCGTAGCATACCTCAGCTTCCTCGACACGCTCCTACCCCAATGGCGGACGGAAGCGCCTATCGAACGATGGATTACCACCCGCTCAACCATGATCCTCAACGGCAGTCGTTCTCTAGAGCTCTCCTACTCCGACGAGTCGTGGGGATCGAAGAGGCGAAACGGGGCAACCGTCGCACGGTCCCGATTGGACTCCTGGCTCGCATCACAGGCCGTTACGGCCGGTGCTACCTTACTCACCTCCACAACTGCCACCCAAGCCCTTATAGAAGGAGAGGGAGTCGACCGCAAGGTCGTCGGCGTTGTCACCGACCAAGGAGGCGATAACACCATACGAGCTCGGTGGACGATCGCATGTGATGGAGCGAACTCGCGCCTGGCGCGCGAGGTGGGGTTGTACCCAAACTTCTCGGCGAGCTCTCTGACTCTCGGAGTCAAAGAGGTCCTCGAGCTGCCATCATCATCGATCAACGAACGATTCCGCGTCAGCGACACACAAGGCGTCGATATCGAGATCCTCGGATGTACCGGTCAGCTGAAAGGTGGCGGCTTCCTCTATACAAATCGATCGACGATCTCCATCGGAGTCATCGTCACACTCTCGTCCCTTGCGGCGAGCCAGCAACGACCGGAGCAGCTCCTTGATGCTCTCAAGGCTCATCCCTCCATCGCTCCCCTTATTGAAGGTTCACGCTCCGTTGAATACGGTGCTCACCTCATACCCGAAGGTGGGTGGCGCTCTCGACCGACACTCTCGATGCCGGGGATGATGGTCTGCGGGGATGCAGCATCGCTTTGCCTTGCGAGCGGGCTCTGGCTCGAAGGAGTGAATTACGCCTTAGGGTCAGGGGCGCTCGCCGGAGGAGTGGCGGCTCGAGCGTGTCGCCGTCCTCGACAGACACCGCACGACCACCAACGCTACGAACGAGAACTCCGTCAATCTTTCGTCGGAATCAATCATCAAAGACTCAACGCCACCCCCGAAGTCGTTCTCGGAGACGTTCTCCAACACCACGTTCCGCAGCTACTCGTTGGGATAGCGGACGATCTCTTCACCGTCACCGATCCCATACCAAAACCCTCCTTGAGAAAGATCCTGCACCGTAATCTCCGAGCGAGCGGCCTGAACGCCCGACAGGTACTACGGTTCCTCATCGCAGTCGTGAGAGGCTATCGTTGACAACAGTGACCGAGACTCTCCACCGCCAAACACTCCCCTCTCCGAAAACTCAAGACTGGTCAAACGTTGCTGACGCGCCGAGCACGACCACACCCTCCCTTGGATTAGAAGCGCTCGTGGAGCTCACTGAATTCCGCATCGGAGCAAGAGCACACATCGTGGTCGACACTCAAATCTGCCAAAACTGTGATTCACGCGCCTGTCTCAACGCCTGTCCAGCAGGACTCTTCGTCGAAACAGCCCAAGGCTCAATTCTCTTTAATTACGAGTACTGCTTTGAGTGCGGGACCTGCGACCTCATCTGTAATCAGGCCGGAGCTCTCTCCTGGTCTTACCCTCAAGGTGGCGACGGAGTGGTCTTTCGACATGGCTGATGAAGTGCAGCACCAGCGCTGCCTGGTCGCCGTCGCCGTCGATGCCGCTCCGAGCGCATCTACCGACCTAACGATTCCGACCAACACGCTACCAGGGTCCTCTCATCGACTCAGTGGAGCCGAGTACAGCGCCCTCAAGCTAGCGAAGGAGATTCGGGCGAGACTTGGTGGTCCACTGGTCGCCCTCTGTGTAGGGAGGCTAGACAATGCGGTGCTCTCGTGTAATGAAGCACTCCTTCGTGGCGCCGATGCTGCGTATGTCGTCTACGAATCTGAGGGTGTTGTACTCAACGATCAGTCGCAAAGGGGCGAACAGTGGTTGCAGACGAGAGATTGCAACGGCTCAGCCACAATAGATTCCGTCACGGCCCAAAGTTGCTCGAACCCTCGATCAGACGGGGCGATCGCTATGGCGGCAGCCATGAGCAAACTCGCTGTTCGCTTTCTTCTCTGCGGTGATTACTCAAACTCAGATGCATCGGGCTCCTTTGCGCTTCGCACTGCGGTCGCTGCAAACATGACCCTGCTCAGCGGAGTGGAAACGCTCACCCTCGATGCTGAGGACACGACCAGCCGAGCTCCAGAGATGCAAGATGCGGACCAAGCCTCCTCGATCGAGGTTCACATGCGTCTCAACGAGTCTCTACACGGAACGCGCCGACTCCCCAGTAGCGGTGCGGTCCTGAGTTGTCGTCCGATCTTTGCTCAACCACCGCTCGCCGACCTTCAACGCAGATTTCACGTCCAGGCCGGAGAGACTCAAGCTAACTACCTCCCGGTCAGCACCTCACAGTACCGATCGACGAACTTGTCCTTGACCGCAGTGGAGAGACGGGAGCCACCGAGTTTCCGAGCAGCGCCGCCTACGATGAGCGCCGCTGACAAGACAAGAGCTCTACTCGACGCCGGATCTCCGGACGTAACAGCGACACGCCATATTGTCCGTCATCTCAACCCAGACCTAGCAGCGCTCTCGATCGTCGAAGACCTGAGAAGTTGGGGGATCCTCAAGGAATCATGACTGTTGTGCATCTCAGCTCACAGAGCTCTCGTCAGGTACGCTTTAGCGCTTCACAACGCGTCCTCGTACTTCCCATCGGTTCGCTCGAGCAACACGGACCGCATCTCCCTCTCGATACCGATACCCAGATCACCGCTGCAGTAACAAACGAGTTTGTACGTCGTCACGACCAAGAACTCGTTCTTGCGCCGATCTTGCCGTATGGGTCTTCAGGCGAACACCAAGGCTTTCCTGGCACGCTCTCAATCGGTGCTCAGGCACTTGCAAGCGTGGTCGTCGAGCTCGTTCGGAGCGCGACTCAATGGCGTGGCATACTCATCGTGAGCGCTCATGGGGGTAATGCTCCAACACTGATGTCCGTACGAGACCATCTGAGGCGGGAATCTCACAGGGTCGAGGTCTGGTACCCGACTCGCGCGACCTTCCAAGATGCGGCATATCGCCTCAATATCGACCCGTCGCAGCGAGGACTGCATCGACCTGACCTCCACGGAGGTCGTACCGAGACCTCCATCATGCTCGCTCTCGCTCCTGATCAGGTCGCTCTCGAACTCGCAGCCCCAGGCTTCACCGGGGAGGACGAGGCGGCAATGGCAATTCTCCAGAAAGAGGGAGTACGTGCGCTCTCTCATAATGGCATTCTAGGAGACCCTACGGGCGCCTCCTATGAGGAAGGCTGTCTCGCTCTCGCCGCAATGTATGACGATCTCGACAGAATCTACACCTCCTCCGAGCAATGGTAATTTCTCATCACGAGGTCGAGAACCGAGAACGCCTCGTTACCGTCACAGGCGCAGGACGAGGTATCGGACTCGCCACCACGCAGCAGCTCCTCGCAGAGGGCTACTGGGTCCACGCCATCGATATCTTCGCCGGCGCCCCTCATCTCACCGAGGCGACGAAATCGAACGGGCCGGCAAGTTCGGATATCTCGGTCGACCTTGGCTACCCTCTCGCCGACCAAGCAGCTCTCCGAAATCTCAAGCTTGACTTTCCAAAGACCCTATCTATTAGCCAATGTGATGTACGCGATCCCGGGGGACTCGGTCTCGCTATCGCTCAAGTCGAAGAGCTTACGGGCCTCCGTACCGGCGCAGCGATCGCATGTGCCGGAGTAGTAACAGGAATATCGAATGTCGAAACCACACTCGACTCTTCGCTAGAGCGACTCACCGTCGAAGTCAACCTCTATGGAGTGATGAATCTAGCGAGGGTAACGCTGAGCTCCATACGTGAGAGCTCACTGAGCACACAGTGGGGAAGGTTCATAGCGATCTCCTCAGTAGCTGGACTGAAGGCGTTACCACAGATGAGCGCATACGTTGCATCGAAACATGCAGTAGAAGGCTTCGTCCATACTCTTGCCATTGAGCTCCGAGGCACCTCGGTAACTGTCAACACCATCGCACCGGGATCGACAAGAGGCGTTATCCTCGATCGATCCGCAGCGATCTACGGTATCGAGAGCGCAGAGAGCTTTGCCCATCAGCACCTGACCGCCCGTCTCATCGAACCACAAGAGATTGCCAACGTTGTCAGTTTTCTTCTCTCAGATCAAGCTCGTTCGATCACAGGATCGACCATCATGGTTGATGGTGGTCTTCATCTGACGTGAGGCTTACTGGAGACTCAACACCCACCATTGAAGTCCGAGGCAGCATCGACAGAGATCAGAGTCAGTGTTGATCAGTCTCAATGTTGTGTCAATTTGGCCATTGGTAAGACTGGAAGTATCAAACGGAGATCCACCATGGCCGGCCTGTCGCTTTACTAACCTCTCTCAGTACCTCGAGGTGATCCGAAGTGGAACCGCATTGGAGCTCTCTGCACCAACGTGGACCACGACTAAGCGGGTACTCACTCCTACCTTGGGGGTGATGACATCTACGGTCGTTGGAGATGCGTACG
>JBMFXG010000052.1:0-14617 GCA_049964535.1 Acidimicrobiales bacterium
GCGCGTGAGAGATGTCTTGGGTGGCGCCCAGCTAACGGAGTATGCGCTCGTCGTCGTAGGCGGTTAGACCAGTGGATCTCTCACCGGTCCAGGCGTACCCCGGTGCTGGGCGATGGACAAGGGTCGTTCTAAAGCTGTCCGGAGAAGCTCTCGGGCATGATGGCATTGACGACCCAGTCGACGCACTGACGCTTGATCAGCTAGCAAAAGAGGTATGCGAGGTTCGTGAGACCTACGGTATTGAGCTAGCGATCGTGGTTGGCGGCGGGAACATCTGGCGAGGTACCTACGGGACTGCGATTGGGATCGATCGAGTCACGTCGGACCAGATGGGGATGCTGGCTACGACGATTAATGCTCTTGCTCTGCAGAGCGCTATTGAACGGCGAGGCCAGGCGACGCGAGTGCAGAGTGCCATCCAAATGGCCGAGCTAGCTGAACCTTACATTCGCCGTCGAGCTATCCGACACCTCGAGAAGGGTCGTGTGGTCATCTTTGCGGCCGGTATCGGGAGTCCATACTTCACGACCGATACCGGTGCATCTCTGCGTGCCGCCGAGATCGGTGCGCAGGCAATGTTGAAAGGTACACACTCCGGCGTAGACGGTATTTACAGTGCCGATCCCAAGCTCGATCCCTCGGCCGAGCGCTACGAGCTCTTGGGGTACATGGAGGTGATCGCGAAGAACCTCTCTGTCATGGATATGACGGCGGTTACGTTCTGTAAGGATAACAACCTCGAGATTTTGGTCTTTGATGTCTCAACGTCCGGTAACGTCGTTAGAGCGGCTAAGGGCGAGAGAATAGGAACGTTGGTTCGATGACATCTTCTGGTGATGACCCAATAGACATTGTTGCCGATGTGCGTGATCGTATGCACAAGGCGGTGGTCCACGCAGAGTCGGAGTTTGCCTCGGTAAGAACTGGTCGTGCCTCTTCGGCTTTGGTGGAGAGAATTCCGGTAGAGTACTACGGTTCGGAGGTCCCCCTTCAGACCTTGGCGAACTTCTCGGTTCCCGAAGCGAGGGTCTTGGTAATCTCCCCCTTTGATAAGACGGCGCTTCGGTCGATTGAACGTGCGATCTCCGCCTCAGACCTTGGCATCAATCCAAACAACGACGGTTCTATCATTCGACTGAACTTCCCTCCTTTAACTGAGGAGCGACGAAAAGAGCTCGTGAAGGTCGTGCGTCAGCGAGCAGAGGATGGTCGCGTAGCGATTCGTGGGGTGAGGCGCTCAGCTCGACAGGAGCTCGAGCGATTGGTCAAAGATGGGACTTTGACAACCGACGAGGTAGAGCGAATTGAAAAAGACCTCGATAAGGCGACCGCTGAGTACGTGAGTGAACTAGAGCGAGCTTTGGGCGTTAAAGAGAAAGAACTGCTGGAGATCTAGTCAAGGAGACGTCGTGTCGGGCGAAAAGTCCTTATTCGGAGATGAAGATCCAGCACTAGACCCTCGCTCGCAGCGTCGGGAGCGGGTTCAACCCGTGAACTGGGAACAAGATGACCTTGATGCTGATCCACCGGTATCCCTGCCGCACTGGAGTGAGCCGCCTACGGGTGAGATCCCTCGCGTTATTGTGGAGCTATCCGGCGACCATCCATCGTGGCTTGAGACCAAAAATGCTCCGGCGTCGCCTCGACCGATGGAGGACGATCTACAGCTCGGGGCTCGACACGCCGTGACTTCGGGAAGACATAGCGTTGAGCGCTCCGCTGGTGTCGGTGAGAGATCGGCTCGAGCCCCAGAGGATGATGCAGGCTGGGCAGCTCAGGGTCGGGATCCAAAGGTGGAGTCTGACGCTTCTGCAGAAGCTGCGCCGACCTCTCGGAGTGGGAAACAAGCTGAGAAGACCGGGCGGTTGTCGTCGAGACGTGCAGGCTTCGCCTTTCCAGCGAGTACTCGTCTGGCGGGTCGGAGACGGGTGACCGGAGGAGATTCCAGCGAAAGAAAGGGACCGTCGGCGAAACGCGCTACTCGGACAGCGGTACCTGAGAGCTCAGCCGACGAGCAGAGTGGTCAGGGTAGTCCCCCTCGTGGTCGTTCGAAGGTGCAATCGACGGTCACGGGTCTCGTGCTTGGGGCGATCGTTATTGTGGGTGTGTTACTCGGTCCCTCCGTGGCCGAGGTCCTCTTTCTCATAGCTCTCGTTTTTGCAACTGGAGAGTACTACTCCTCGTTGAGGAAGTTTCACATCAAGCCGGCGACCCTCGTTGGACTGGTTGCGGTCGTACTCTGTGTCCTCGGTGGTTATCTTCGAGGCTTCTCCGGCATCATAGATGGCCTGGTAGTTGGAGTCTTGATCACGATGATCTGGTATCTTTCGGGCCTGATTCGTACGACCGTTCTCGAAGGCATGGCGACCACGATTCTCGGCATCGTGTGGATCGGTCTCCTCGGTTCGTTCGCCTCGCTCATCTTGCGAAGGGCCGACTTCGGTAGTCAGGGAACTCGACTCCTCTTGGCGACGCTGGTGGTCACCTCTGCCGCCGATGTCTTCGCGTACTTTGGCGGACAGTACTTCGGAAAGCGTAAGCTTGCACCACACCTGAGCCCATCGAAGACCTATGAGGGGTTGGCCTGCGGCTTTGTCGCTGCAGTTGTGGCTGGGGCCTTGATATCGGGGCATCTTGGTCCGCTCTCTATGGGTGATGGCTTGTTGCTCGGGATCGTCGGTGGTATTGTGACCCCGCTGGGCGACCTCTGCGAATCCATGATCAAGAGATCGCTCGATATCAAAGATGCCTCTCGTATACTCCCCGGCCATGGGGGTGTTCTCGATCGGATCGATGGGGTGCTCTTTATGCTTCCCATCGCTTACTTTATCTTTCGGCTCTTGAAGCTAGCGTGATAGTGATGAGGATGCTACGACCTTGATGCGTCGAAGTGCGCTAGCGGAGCGGACGATAGGCGTCTTTGGGTCGACCGGATCGATCGGCCGACAGACGCTCGATGTTGTACGTTCCCTCGAAGAGATGCCAATCCTCGAGGTACTCGTAGCTCGTCGTTCCGTTGAAGAGGTAGTCGCACAGGCGAAAGAGTTCTCGCCTCGTTACGTTGCGATGCAAGACGATCAAGCTCTCCAGGACCTGCGCTCCATTCGTTTGGATGGCGTTGAGGTCATCTCTTACAGTGAAGCGATCGCTCTTGCTGGAACACTTGATGTTACGATCAACGCAGTCTCGGGTTTTGCGGGGTTAGCTGTCTCTCGGTCGGCACTGAGTGGAGGCGGGCTCTTGGGGCTTGCCAACAAAGAGTCCATCGTCACCGCTGGTGATCTGATCGCTCTTTGGCGGGAGCAGGGTGGTTCGACGATCGTACCGATCGACTCGGAGCACTCTGCAATCTTTCAGTGTCTTGGCACACCACGGAGCGGCGAGTGGGAGCGGAACGACGTTGAGAGCATCATTCTTACTGCGTCTGGTGGTCCATTTCGAACTAAGAGTGCAGCGGAGCTTGAGCTCGTCACGCTCGCTGATGCTTTGGTGCATCCGACTTGGTCGATGGGAGCGAAGATAACGGTCGACTCTTCTACCTTGGTCAATAAGGGGCTCGAGGTAATCGAAGCACACTATCTCTTCGGGATGGATTACGACCGAATCGAGGTCGTCGTTCACCCACAGTCGATCGTCCACTCCATGGTTCGATTCTGCGATGGATCGGTCCTTGCTCAGTTGTCCCAACCAGATATGAAGCTTCCAATAGCGCTCGCATTGAGCTTCCCGAGCCGCGGCAGGACGCAGTATGGATCTCTTGACCTCTCCTCGGGGCTCGAGCTGACCTTTGAGCCGCCGGATCTCGAGCGATTTCCCGCTCTCGGACTCGCCTACGAAGCGGGTAGAGCCGGAGGATCCTCACCTTGTTGGCTCAATGCGGCGAATGAAGTGATCGTCGAGTCGTTTCTGCAAGGCGAGATCTCATGGCGTTCTATCGCCGGATTCTTAGCTGATTCTATGGATCGTTCCGTACCATTAAGTATTAGTTCTATCGAAGAGGTCATCGAGGTCGACGCCTGTGCGCGTGCTGCGACAAGGACGCTGATGAAGGAGCGGATGCGTGGTGAGTGAAGGTCGGACGAAGATCTCCGAGGCGATCGTGCGAGGCGATCTTGATGAAGAGGCGATGACCTCGACCAGTGACAGTTTGAACGAGCCTACTCTAGCGCAGTCCCGTAACTTCGGGGGGCGGAATCTGGTGCGGCTCCTGTTGGTCTTAGCGATCGTGGTATATGGGAGCTACCTGCTTGGGATCTTGGCAACGCTGGGGGTTGTAGCGGCGATTGTGGCAATGATCATGATCCACGAGTTCGGTCACTATCTCACGGCAAAGTTCTCACACATGAAGGTGACGGAGTACTTTTTGGGCTTCGGACCCCGAATCTGGTCGTTCCGACACGGTGAGACCGAGTACGGCATCAAGGCACTACCGCTCGGTGGTTACGTGAAGATCATCGGGATGTCCTCCGCGGAAGAGGTCGATCCAAGCGACGAGAACCGTACCTATCGACACGCCAGTTTCCCGAGGCGCTTTGCAGTTGGAATTGCCGGCTCCTTTATGCACTTCGTGATGGCTTTTGGGCTACTCGTAATCTTCTTCTCTACCGTCGGTCAACCCAGTCCGCACGTCTTAGAGATAGGTAGTGTGGCACACTTCCAAGGTTCTCGCTCCCCAGCGGTGGCAGCCGGGCTTCGGCCGGGCGAGGTTATCACTGCAGTGAACGGCCGACCGGTTCGCTCTGCGAACGTCTTGGTGGACGCCCTAGGCAACGGTGTCGGACGGCCCGTTCGACTGACACTGCAGGAGGGTTCTAAGATCCTCCATGCTGTTGTCACTCCGGTAGACGGAACCAAGGTTCGGGTCGATGGCCACGCGTATCTCCCGGCCACCTCCAAGTCGCGCGGTGTCATTGGGGTCTCTCTCGTGGAAGGTACGACGAATGAAGCCTTCTTGCCTGCGCTCGGTAGCGCCGTCCACGAGCTCGGTACGGTCTCATCGGTGACGGTGACGTCTCTGCTCTCGCACTTTTCACCGCACGGCATCTCGACCTACCTCAATCAGTTCGTTCATCCCTCCACGAATGTGAACTCGGCTGGGGTCCAGAGCCGCTTTGCATCACCCGTTGGGATCGTTCGCTACGCAGCAGACGCTGCGGCGAGTGGGTGGCCCGCCATCCTTTGGTTGTTGATGAGCATCAACGTCTTTGTTGGAATCTTCAATATGGTGCCGCTTCTGCCGCTTGACGGTGGCCATGTCGTGATCGCTATCTACGAGCGAATTCGCTCTCGCAAGGGTCGTCCGTACCGTGTGGACGTCATGAAACTCATGCCGGTCACCTACGCTGTGATCTTGGTCCTCGTGCTGCTCAGCGTGAGTGCGCTATATCTTGACATAACTCACCCAGTCGGAAATCCGTTTGGATAGCTCGAGGTCATGTGTCTGGCTGAAAGGAGGTCGATATGTCTCGACCGGGGATCGTTGTTGCAGAACGACGCAAGACTAGGCAGGTACACGTAGGTTCTGTTGCCGTAGGCGGCGACGCTCCGGTCAGCGTCCAGTCTATGACGACGACGAAGACCGCTGACGTTGATGGAACTCTCGCACAGATCTATGCTCTGAAAGGAGCTGGCGTGGACCTTGTGCGGTGCACGTGTAACGATCTTGGGGCGGCAGAGGGCCTAGCTCGGATCGTACCGAGATCGCCGGTTCCGATTATTGCGGATATCCACTTTCACTATGAGATGGCGCTTGCCGCGCTTGAGGCCGGAGTTGCTGGACTGCGCCTCAACCCGGGTAATCTCCGCAAGCCAGAGGAGATCAAGATCGTAGCTTCCGAGGCAAAGGACAGGAAGATACCGATTCGCATTGGAGTGAACGCCGGATCGCTCGATAAGGCACTCTATGCCAAGTACGGGGGAGCGACTCCGGAAGCGTTGGTAGAGTCCGCTCTTCACGAACTTGAGCTCTTTGGAGAGGTCGGATTCGAAGACGTTGCCTTCTCTGTGAAGGCTTCAAACGTACCGCTGATGATCGAGTCGTATCGACTTTTGTCAGAGTCGACGGATCATCCGCTGCATCTTGGTGTAACCGAGGCCGGCCCTCCTCCAGCGGGAATCATCAAGGCAACGGCCGGTATTGCCTCGCTGCTCACCGAAGGAATTGGTGATACCATCCGGTACTCTCTGACCGCAGATCCGGTAGAGGAAGCCAAGGCCGGACGACAGCTCCTTGAGGCGCTTGGTTTGAGGGAGCGCAAGGGACTCGACCTTATCGCCTGTCCTTCTTGTGGTCGGGCAGAGATCGATGTGATCGCAGTGGCGAAGGCAGCACAGAGTGCTCTCGAATCGTTGAATCTGCCGATTCAGGTAGCCGTTATGGGGTGTGTCGTCAATGGTCCCGGTGAGGCGCGAGAGGCAGATCTTGGAATCGCTGCCGGTCGTCACAAGGGTCATCTCTTCATTCGAGGCAAGATCGTTGGCGTGGTCAAAGAAGATGAGATGGTGAGCGCACTCGTGGAAGAGGCGAAGAAGATCGTCGAGGAAGGTATCGAGGCCAGGCTTGCTGCAGCCGATGCATCGGCTGCAGCTGAGGCGGAGCGGGATCGAGCTGAACTGTTGAACCTCCAAGGTGACGATGTTAATCACTCTGAGCAGGTCATAGCGGAGATACGCCGGAAACGATCTCACTAGAGGCCGAGTCTCCGCTCCTCTCCGGTTTCCTCGATGTTTGGGCTAGGTCTGGGTGAAACGGTTGGCGCTCCTCCCGCTTAGGTTAAGCCTATGAAACTTTCCGCTATGACGCTACGGACGCTCCGCGAAGCTCCGAACGATGCAGAGGCTGTGAGCCACAAGCTTCTTGTACGGGGTGGCTATATCAAGAGAGTGGCGTCTGGAGTCTATAGCTACCTTCCTCTCGGGATGAAGGTACTGACGAAGGTGAGTCAGATCGTGCGAGAGGAGTTCGATGCGTCGGGGGCGCAGGAGGTTCTGCTTCCGGCGCTACATCCCCGCGAGCTCTGGGCGCAGACGGGAAGGATCAACTCCATGGCCGACGTGCTCATGGAGGTCGAATCCAAGGCGGGATCCTTCGTTCTTGGACCGACCCACGAAGAAGTCATGGTCTATACCGTCAGTCAGGAGCTGAGCTCGTATCGCGATCTTCCTGCAACGCTCTACCAGATCCAGACGAAGTTCCGCGATGAGCCGAGATCGAGGTTCGGTTTAATGCGCACACGTGAGTTCATTATGGCCGACGCGTACTCCTTCGATGCAGACCAAGAAGCCATGAAGGTATCCTATACCAAGCTCTATGACGCCTACCATCGAGCTTTCCATCGAATGGGTCTACCCTTCACGCCCGTCGAAGCGGACTCAGGAGCGATAGGGGGCGACGTGAACCACGAGTTCATGTCGCCGTCGCCGATCGGTGAAGACTTCTTCGGACACTGCCAGAGCTGTGGTTACGCTGCGAACATCGAGGCGGCCGTTCGTAGTTTCGTTCCCACAAACCCAGAGACGGCGCCGGGATCTATGAGGGTCGTCGAGACTCCGGGTGCCCCAGGAATCACTGAAGCGATCGCTGGCTTCGCTGAGCATGGTCTCTCGATCACTGCTTCGCAGATGTTGAAGTGTCTTGCGTGTCGGGACCGAGATGGGTCGATTCTGCTTCTCGTTGTGCCAGGTGATCGAGAGGTACGTCTCACCGGCGGTCGAAGTATGCTCAGCGATGAGGAGATTGCGTCGTTGCACTTCCTCGTCAAGGGTTATATCGGACCGATGAACATGGCTGAGCACGGCGTTCGAGTCGTTGCCGATCTCTCTGTCAGCGAGTCGAGCGTGTGGTCTACCGGTGCAAACCGGGCGGATCATCACGTCGTTGATGCGGTGGTAGGGCGAGACTTCACTCCGGACGCGTACGAATCGCTCGTGACGGTTCAAGATGGAGACCTCTGTCCTCGTTGTGGGAGTTCGATGGTCCTCCAGCGTGCGGTAGAGATCGGACACACCTTCCAGCTGGGGCTCTTCTACAGCGAGTCGAAGATTCCGACCGCTCGCTACACCGATGCGTCTGGTGAGCTGCAACCGTACTACATGGGCTGCTACGGCATAGGCATCACCCGTCTCTTGGCCGTACTCGTTGAGCATTGGGCCGATGAGAAGGGCATGCGCTGGCCCTTGGCGGTCGCTCCCTATCACGTCGTTATCGTGGCTCTTGGCTACAGTAGGTCGGACGAAGTTCGAGTTGCGGCGGAGTCGCTCTACGATGCACTGCGCGCCCGCGGCATTGAAGCTCTACTCGATGATCGAGACCTCTCGCCGGGTGCATCATTCGCCGACGTGGAGTTGATCGGTATTCCACTGATCGTGGTAGTGGGCGCTCGAGGGCTTCGAGAGGGCGCTGTTGAGGTGCGAAATCGACTCTCCGGCGAGGAGAGCAAGATGCCGCTAGATTCCGTCGTGGATCAGGTGGAGGTCATAGTTTCAGGGGCTACTCGGATCTCTTGAGGCACTTCGGGATGGTCGGTCAGTTGGGTCTTGTGTCCGCTTGAGGTAGGTGGCGTCCAGATCTGATACTCGCAAGCTTGAACGGAGGTCCTCTGAGCGCAAACGCGCTGCACGCCGTAGCGTCTCTGCACGGTGCGCCCTGTTGTTGTGCGATCGAGATCGAAGAGTTCTGCGCGAGCCGAGGTACTGCCGACCCGGGAGGGCAAGTTGCGCGGCTGCTAGCACGACCGTTGTATCGGGGGTACGAGCGTCGAGGAGTGTGCAGACCTGACGAGGTCGACGGTACGAGCGATTGCTTCCGCTCGACCGTAGAGTGATCGTTGGGAACCCTTGGCGCCGCTAGCGACGTAACACGGTAGACTGTCGGTCAGTCTGATACGTAGTGTTTGTGAAAGCGTGGGAAGGTCCCTCGCTTTTTTATTTGTAGTGACGGATGGACCATCTGGAGTTCATGGATGCGGGAGAGGAGACTCGATGGAATCACAAGCGTATCGAATACGTGACAAAGTTGGGCTCTCGGCCCATGAACTTGATGCACTGCTGAGTGCGGTCGTCGAGGCGGCAGAACCTTTCAACCTAGTACCGCTCGAGATCTCGATAGCGCCTGGATCGCTTCGGATCACACTCGATGGTGCGCCAGAAGATCTCTCTCTTGAAGAGATCGCTGGGGCATCGAAGGCGATCTCTACGCGACTTGACCGAGAGTCTGCAATCGCTTTTTTGGAGCAGCGGTACGAGTTGGAGGTCTCCTCACCTGGTCTCGAGCGTCCGCTGTTGAACGTGGATCAGCTCCGGAGGGCTAGTGGCTCGCTGGTTGAGATAGAGGTGAGCGAAAGTGGTCGATCGAACCGGATGCGTGGACATCTTCGCGAGGTAAGCGGCAAGGTACTCGTGATAGACCTCGAGCCGGCTTCAGATCCGGCTCGGAAAAAAGGGCAGCGCCCGAAGTTGGGACAGAGGACGGAGCTCTCGCTGGAATCGATCGTCTCGGCCAAGACGGTGTTTGAGTGGCCTGGCCGCAGTGGAGGCGCCGGTGAAGATGGCCTAGCGTTGTTTGATACAGACGAGGACGACCTACTACAGCGCGAGGATCTAGAGGAGGACGAAGACAATGGCACGCAATAATGCAGACTTCATGGAGGCCCTTGCTTTGATCGCTCGAGACAAGGGTCTCGCGATCGATACATTGCTGGAATCGTTGGCGAACGCTCTCGTCGCGGCGTACAAGCGGATGCCTGGTGCAGCAGAGGAAGCGTTCGTGACCATCGATCCTGACTCCGGTGAGATCCATGTATTTGGTCAGGAGCTCAACGAAGACGGTGATGTTGTCAAAGAGTGGGAGGACACTCCTGCTGACTTCGGGCGTATCGCTGCTCAGACCGCAAAGCAGGTCATGTTCCAAAAGATTCGTGACGCTGAGCGGGATCTCAAATACGATGAGTATGCAGGTCGAGAAGGCGATGTCGTTACCGGAATTGTGCAGCAGACCGACAGTCGCTATACCTTGATCGATCTCGGCCGGGTTGAAGCATTAATGCCTCAGATGGAACAGGCTGCTGGAGAGCGATACGAGCACGGTTCTCGCCTCAAGGCCTACATCGTTGAGGTGCGGAAAACCGCAAAGGGCCCTCAGATCGTCGTGAGTAGAACCCATCCGGGTCTTATCAAGCGCCTTTTCGAGCTTGAGGTCCCCGAGATTGCGTCGGGCATTGTGGAGATCAAGGCGATAGCTCGTGAGCCAGGTCACCGATCCAAGATAGCGGTGTGGTCAAATGATCCCAATGTCGATCCGCTTGGTGCGTGTGTCGGGGCGCGTGGCTCTCGGGTCCGCATGGTTACGAACGAGCTACGCGGTGAGCGGATCGATATCGTCTCGTACTGCGAAGACATTGCTGACTTTGTTGAGCAGGCGATTCAGCCAGCGAAGGCACGGAGTGTTAGCGTTGATGAAGACGCGGGAGTAGCGACCATCGTTGTTCCCGACCAAGAACTCTCCTTGGCTATCGGGCGTGAAGGACAAAACGCCCGTTTAGCCGCCCGCTTGACGGGCCTGCGGATCGACATCAGAGCAGAGTCAGAGGCTCTCTCGTCCTACGATGACGTGGTGGAGAGCGATGAGCCTGAAGAGGCTCGGGTTGTCGAGCAGGATGAGACCCTCGACGCTTAGAGGGCGGCGCCGGCTCTCGGTCAAGCGTTGGCAGTGACTCGGCTCAGAGTTGTGCCGCTCCGTACGTGTGTTGGATGCAGGAAGGTCGCTCCAAGCGACGAGCTGGTACGAGTGACCGCTTCACTTGGTCAGAGTGGTCGCGGTGCCTGGCTCCACTTTGGCGATGATACGTGTTTGGCGGTAGCGATTCGGAGGTCTGCCTTTCGTCGTGCTTTGCGTGCGGACGTAGACGAGCAGTGGCTCACTCTCGTTACGGATCGACTCCATCGTGCGCGACAGGCATCGGGAAAAGTGCTGAAGACGGTCTAAGCTACAAAAGCTACATTTATGTGTGCTGCGTTCCTGTGTCGTTAGGAACGATCAAATTTCGGAGGTCACGGTCGGCAGTTGGGTAAAAATATTCGCGTTTACGAGTTAGCTAGAGAACTGGGTTTGGAGAACAAGGAGGCGCTTGATCTCTGCCTGTCGCTAGGAATTGGCGTCAAGAGCCACTCCTCCTCGGTCGAAGATGCGCAGGCCGATCGGGCCCGCCGCAAGGCGGAGCGAGAGCACTTGGGCAAGTACTCCGCCACTCCAGAGCCCCAGCAGCCAGCTGCCAGTGAGGTCAAGGCCGTCAGCGGTGGCGCTGCGACTGCCGTCGTTGAGACTGAACAAGCTCACGACTCTGAGCCTGCTAGCCCGGCTATCGCTGCACCGGAGAAGGTGGAACCTCAACCTGCTCCTCGTGAGGACCTTGCAAAGGTTATCGCAGCGGAGGCAGCAAGAATCTCAGCAGAGGAGATCCACGACTCGAAGGCGCGTGAGAACGTGAGCGAACACCGTGAGGAGAGTCCTTCACACACAAGGGCTAATGAGGAGCGACCGGCGCAGCCACCGAGGGTGTCACCGAGCCGACCTTCCCAAGAACCAGGATCTCCGCCGCGGTCGATGACCGGCCGTCCGATTCCTCCGCCTCCGGGCCCTCCTCGTTCGCTTACTGGACGTCAGATTCCTCCACCCCCTCGACCGAGCGCTCCCTCACGACAAGGAGATAGCGGCTCTCGGGGTCCCGGCGGATACGACCCTCGACGGAGCTCTACCGCCCCTCCAGGGCAGAGGAGTGGAACCGGTCAAGGCGGAAGACCTCCCTTCGCGGGAAGCTCCCGTCCCGGTGGTGGACCTGGAACTCGAGGACCGGTGGGAGCAACCGGCGGTCCTCGCAACTTTAGTGGTGGACCTCGGAGCTTTAGTGGGCCACCTAGCTCTGGTGGGGGCGGACCTCGGAGCTTTAGTGGACCACCTAGCTCAGGAGGTCCTCGCGGCGGTGATCGGCCTGGTGGTGGTTTCGCCGGACAGCGTGGTCCCGGCTTGGGGGGCGGACCGGGGACGCCTCCCCCCGGCGGTGGACGTGGCGGTGGACGTGGTGCTCGGCCGAAGTCCAAGCCATCGAAGCGACGATCGCGCAAGAGTTTTGAAGAGATCGAGCCAACACAGCTCACGGCCTATGCACCGTCGTCTGCACCGGTCCCAGATTTTGAAGTGATCATCGAGAGGGGCTCGACTGCACAAGAGCTCGGCCCGAAGCTCAATAGAACGGCCGGTGATATCGTTCGATTTCTTCTGTTGCAAGGTGAGTTGCTCACCGCTACACAGTCGCTCTCTGACGATATGATCGAGCTCTTTGCGGCGGAGATCGGTGCCAAGGTGCGATTGGTCGATCCTGGCCAAGAGCAGGAGGCAGTCCTCTCTGCTCGTTATCTCGAGGAAGACGCGACGGCTGACCCAGCTCTGGTGATCGAGCGACCCCCTGTCGTCACCGTCATGGGTCACGTTGACCATGGAAAGACGAAGCTGCTCGACCGAATCCGCGAGACGAACGTGGTTGCGCAAGAGGCCGGCGGTATTACGCAGCACATCGGAGCGTATCAAGCCACTATCGACGGTCGCTCGATTACCTTCATCGATACACCTGGTCACGAGGCTTTTACGCAGATGCGTGCCCGTGGTGCAAGGGTCACCGACATCGTGGTTCTTGTCGTTGCTGCAGACGATGGTGTCATGCCGCAAACGGTTGAAGCCATCAATCATGCCAAAGCCGCAAATGTGCCGATTATCGTAGCGGTCAATAAGGTGGACCGGGAGGATGCAGATCCTAACCGCGTGATGCAGCAGCTCTCCGAGCACGGTCTCGTACCAGAGACGTGGGGCGGTGATACCATCATGGTCCAGATCTCGGCGCTGCAGAATCTCGGTATCGACGACCTCTTGGAGCAGATACTCGTTCTCTCTGAGGTGCTCGAGCTACGTGCCAACCCATCGGGTCGGGCGCGCGGTGTGGTGCTTGAGGCCAATCTCGATGTCGGTCGCGGCCCTGTTGCGACGGTGATCGTCCAAGGTGGAACGCTCTCTGTCGGTGATCCGATAGTGGCCGGTCAAGCGTGGGGTCGAGTGAAGGCCCTGGTCGACGATCTCGGTCGTTCGGTCAAGTCGGCCGGACCATCTGCTCCCGTTCAGGTCCTTGGGTTCTCCGAGGTTGCGAGTGCAGGTGATGAGTTTTGGGTTACAGATGAGTTGAATACTGCTCGAACCGTCGGCGAGACACGTGAGCAGCGCTTCCGGATGGCTGGATACTCTTCGAGGGCAGTGTTCGCTAGCGGAGCCAAGCTTGAAGATCTCTTTGAGCAGATTCAAAAGGGTGAGACTGCGACCTTGAACCTCATCGTCAAGGCCGACGTACAAGGAAGCCTTGAGGCGCTCTCCGATGCACTGAAGAAGCTTGAGCGACCAGAGGTTCGAGTAAGTATCATTCACCGGGCGGTCGGTGGTATCACTGAGAACGACGTCGGTCTTGCCGCGGCCTCCAACGCGACCATCATTGGGTTTAATGTTCGCCCGGACCGTAGAGCTCGAGAGCTTGCAGATGCTCAAGATGTCGAAGTACGGACCTACGAGATCATCTACAAGATCTTGGAAGATATTGAAAGCGCCGTTGTCGGACTGCTGGCGCCCGAGTTTGAAGAGGTCGTCACCGGCGAGGCGGAGGTACGAGAGGTCTTCCGAGTGCCGAGGGTGGGAGCTATCGCTGGCTGCTACGTTCGTTCTGGCGTGATCACTCGTGGTTCGAAGGTTCGATTCCTTCGCGATGGTGTGATCTTGTGGAACGGATCGATAACGTCGCTGCGACGGTTCAAGGACGATGTCCGTGAGGTACAGACCGGCTTTGAGTGTGGTATCGGCCTCTCTGACTTCCAAGACCTCAAAGACGGCGATGTTATTGAGACCTACGAAGACCGGGAGATTCCGAGAGGCTAGCCCTGGTGGTGCTACTGAACGGAGTATTGCAGAATGGTGAATGGAAGAGCTGGAGTAGGAGCACGAAGTTACCCACGTGTCGACCGACTTAATCGCGTCCTCTGTGAGGTACTCGCAGAGAGTGTCGAGCGGCTAGCCGACACGGAGGAGCGTCTTGAGTTAGTGACGGTGACGTCGGTGAGCGTGGATCCCGATCTCAGACACTGTACCGTCTTCATCTCGCGAGATGAAGAGGGTGTGCTTGCGGCCTTGGAAGAGAAGAGGGGTTGGCTGCAAGCACAAGTGGCACGGCAAACGTCGCTGAAGCGAACGCCGTTGCTCAGCTTTCGTGTCGATCCATCTCTGTTGACCGGCCTCCGAATCGAGGGTATTTTACGTACTATGCACGTTGATGGCCTGCTCGGCACGGACGAGGTCGACGATGATGGCGCCGACGGCGATCTTGCGAATGACGAGGGTACCCGCTGAGCCTTGACGCTTTCTACGCTATCGATAAGGAGAGCGGACGGACCTCGCAGGGCGAACTCAACGTCTTGAAGAGGCGGCTGGGAGAGCGAAAGCTCGGTCACAGCGGAACGCTCGACCCGCTTGCTCGCGGTGTGCTCATCGTGGCTACGGGGAGGCTGACACGCCTGCTGCGCTACTGTGATGGAC
>JBMFXG010000053.1:0-14457 GCA_049964535.1 Acidimicrobiales bacterium
CCCGCCGAGGTGACAAGATCGATCGGGCATAGGAGGCGATGACCCAAGGTTCGGCCATCCGACCGTTCCCATGATCCCCTCCTGCCAATCGTCCCTCCGATGGATCAACGACAAAGATCCCATCGTTGCGGAGCATTGAAATATTGCGCCTCACGGCTGGATTCGACCACATCTCATCGTGCATGGCGGGTGCTACGACGATTGGGGCCCTAGTCGCGAGTAGCGTCGCGCTAACGAGATCATCTGCGGATCCATGCGCGATCTTTGAGATGAGATCCGCAGTGGCCGGGGCGACCACAACGAGGTCGGCCGACCGACCCAAGTGGGTATGAGGGATTGGGTCAGTATCATCAAAAAGATCGATCTTCGCTGGTTCTGACCCGAGCGCAGAGAACGTGAGCTCACCCACAAACTGCCGAGCAGCAGCGCTGAGAATCGGCACAACGTGGTAGCCACTATCGACCAACCTGCGCAGCACCTCGATCGACTTATACGCTGCGATTCCTCCACCAACGCACAGTACAATTCGCGGCGATTCCTTGGCGTCCACCAGTGGAATCGATCTACTCTGCCTCGACTGGTTCCTCTTCGATCTGCTCAGGGACTATCTTGCCTTGAGCGATCTCCTCGAATGAGAGTGAGAGCGACTTCGTCGACGGGAAATATGGAACCTGCGGAGGCACGATCGATCCAAGGCCATCGCCCAGGTGCGACTCGTAGTCATTGAGCTGTCGAGCTCTCCGAGCCGACAACGAGACGAGAGTAAACTTTGAACCGGCCCGCTCGAGCAGCGTCTCGACCTGGGGGGACATCATCGATCGATTATCTGGCACACAAGCTCCTCAGTTGATCTAACCCTCAAACAGGAATTATCGAAGCTTCTCAGAGACTGCTACGTCCACGAGAAGAACGACACTGCTCTATTGTAGCTGCCACAAACTCGATGGCTTCGTCAAGATCCGTATTGACAACTTCGAAGTCACTCACCTGTCGAGCAAGGGCGACCTCTTCATGTGCGAGCTGAATGCGACGTTCGATTTGATCCGCAGCATCGCCTCGAGACCGCATTCTCGCACGAAGCTCTTCATCATCCGGAGCGACAACCACAAAAATCACGGCCTCACGGTCAAGAGATCGAATGGAATGGGCACCCTGCGCATCTATCTCCAACAGCAGATCACGACTGGTCTGATTGGTCGGCTTCGGAGTCCCGTAGTACTCTCCATTAAAACGTGCCCACTCTAAGAAGAGACCTTCCGCAATAGCGCTCTCAAACTCCTGATGTGTCGAAAATCGATAGTCACTGTCTGACTCACTTGGACGACGAGGCCTCGTCGTCCAAGAACGGGAGAGAACAAGGTTGTCGAGTCGACCAACCAGCCCACGGGCGATCGATCCCTTCCCTACCCCTCCCGGACCACAGAGGACAAAGATCAGGGTTTTGCGATCTCTTTGACGAGGCGCTCCCGCTGGTTAGCTCCGAGACCCTGAAGTCGTCGAGTCTCAGCGACTCCGATCTCTTCCATAACCTTACGGGCCTTGACCTTGCCGATCCCCGGAAGCGACTCCAAGACCGAGACGACCTTCATCTTCCCGACAAGCTCTTCCTGTGACGCTCGCTCAAGCAGTGACTCAAGGGTGATATGGCCCATTTTGAGCTTCTCCTTGAGTTCGGCACGAGCCTTTCTGGCCTCAGCGGCCTTTTCAAGTGCAGCAGCTCGCTGCTCTGGTGATAGTGATGGTGGCAATGGCATAATCGCAAGTTAACCGAGAACTCGGTGTATCGCGACCATTTTTGCCCAACTAATTGCGATATTTTCTAAGATCTTACGAATTACCGATCACGAGCGACGTGAAGATTGCCTCTGCGGCAGCCACAGGATCCGCCGCACCAGTGACAGCTCGACCGATCACCATCAAGTCAGCTCCGTTGTCATAGGCCTCTTGCGGTGTTGCAGCACGAGTCTGGTCGTGCCTCTCCGCACCCACTGGACGAATGCCCGCAACGACACCAAAGAGGTCCGGTGCCAAACGTTTCGCGACGACGAGATCGGAGGCAGCGCAGACATACCCGCCGCAGCCGGCCCTCAGCGCGAGGTCGAGACGCGCCGGAAGAATGTGTTCAGGTGCGCCGCCATCCGAGGTCAAAATCGTAACAGCAAGTGCCGTCGGAGGTGTCGCTCCTGCCTCGGCGGCCCCTTCGGAGAGGCCCTCTACGCCCGCACGCAGCATCTCCACTCCGCCAAAGGCGTGGAGAGTGATGTAGCGCGCACCGAGTCCACCAAGGACCTTGGAGGCCTTCTGAACAGTGGTCGGGATGTCGTGCAGCTTCACGTCAAGGAAGAGGTCGTAGCCAAGATTCGAGAGAGCTCCCACAGATTCCGGACCGGTCGCACAGAAAAGCTCCAGTCCGACTTTGATAGTCGAGAAGTAGGTGCCGAGCTGTCTCGCTAGACGAGTCGCAACTACAAGGTCGTCGACGTCGAGTGCCAACGCTAGCTTGCTTCGCACTTCTTCAAAAGATCGTTGCATACTCCACCCACCTTCACGATAACTCTCGCTACCACAAGTCGCGTGGTGCAAGCGTCCAAGAAACTCGACAAGCCTATGTCTGACTGTGAGACTACCGCCTCGCTAGCTCCAATGAAGATCAATCGCATCCATGAGCTTGTTGAAAGCTGGCTTGAAGCTCCGCAACCGAAGCAACGTTGCTACGATCCGCATAGCTGCGAAGTTCGCGTGCGATCGCAAAAACCAATCTCGGATCCACAAAGTTCAAGGTTCCAACAGAGACTGCATCTGCTCCGCAGCGAAGGAGATCAAGGACAGATTGCACCCCATTGACGCCACCGCTCCCGATAATCTCAACCTCTGGGAATCGTTCACGAACCTCTTGAACCATCCTCAAGGTCAACGGAAAGATCGATCGCCCTGAGAGGCCACCACCAATTGCAGAACCTAGTACGCCTCGTCCGGTTCGAGGGTTGAGCGCCTGAGCGAGATAGGTATTTGCCACCACTAGGGTTCGGGCACCACCGCTCAGAGCGGCTTGTGCCACATCGAGATATCGATCGGTGTTTGGTGAGAGCTTGACGCTGAGGGCAAGATCGATCTCCTTCACCACCGATCTCACGACGCGGCCGGTCATCTCGGGATCGTGTCCAAACATCTCTCCCGCGCGCTCAGTATTCGGACATGAGACGTTGATCTCCAAAGCCGTAAGATCCTCAGCAACCGCCGCTAATTCACTTGCAGCTCGTGCATAATCATCGTTTGAACGGCCCCAGATACTCACCACAATGATCGCCCGGCTAGACCGCAGAGCAGGAAGGTACTCTCGTTTCCAACGCTCGATACCTGGTCCGGGGAGTCCAACGGCATTGAGCATGGCTCCATGCACTGGCCATACCCTTGGCCCTGGATTTCCATGATGCTCGAAATGAGCCAACGACTTGACCGTTACCGCTCCCAACTCTCTAAGGTCACCAAAAGCGGAAAGCTCCGCTCCGAATCCAGAGGTTCCGGCTGAAGTGAGGATGGGAGAGTTCAGAGTCGTCCCAAACACACAAGCGGCCAGCGACGAACCCATGACCGGCGTCACCGAGACCGGTCTATTTGACCATCGACAAGCTCGAGATGGTAGCTCTGCAGAGACCGTACGGTCATAGGATGTCCGATCGTCTGGCGCAGACCAGAGACCACGGCTCGTGCAGCCGCAACGGTCGTCAAACACGCCACCCCACTGCGCTGCGCCGTTGTCCGAATCCGATATCCGTCCGCTCTCGGTCCAGAGCCACGAGGGGTGTTGATCACCAGGCCAACGGCACCAGAGGCTATCAACTCCACTGCATCGACAAAACGACGATCGGAGTCTTCAATCGGCGACGACTCGCTATCGGCCGCCCTCTCAGAGGAGACCTTCGCCACGACCACAGGTACCTCGATACCCGCTTGCTCTAGGAACTTCGCCGTCCCCTCGGTAGCAGCTAGTTCAAATCCAAGATCTAAGAGCTCCCTCGCAACGCTGAGACCGGCAGCTTTATCTCGATCGGCGAGGGACAAGAAGACCGAGCCGGAAGTAGGAAGATGCGTCCCAGCACTCAACTGACTCTTTGCAAACGCTAGCGGAAAGTTCACGTCTATCCCCATCACCTCCCCGGTCGATCGCATCTCTGGTCCTAACAACGTATCTGCAGTCGGAAAGCGTGAAAATGGAAGCACGGCCTCTTTCACTGACACGTGATCGATGCGCTCAGGAGGGGTGAAGAGAGAGCGACGTCCAAGGTCTTCCAGGGTCTCACCGACCATCAGAAGACTGGCGACCTTTGCAAGGGGAACCCCGGTCGCCTTTGCAACAAACGGAACGGTTCTTGATGCACGAGGATTCGCCTCGATCACAAAGACCTGGTTGGACTTCACAGCAAACTGAACGTTGATGAGTCCGACAACGCCGAGCTCGTTGGCGATTGCTTGGGCGTACTGAGAGATCACCTCAACCGTTTCAGGCGAGAGGGTCTGAGGGGGGAGAGTGCACGCTGAATCACCGGAGTGAATACCCGCCTCTTCAACGTGTTCCATAACCCCACCGACGTAGAATGCGCCGGTACGATCTCGAAGAGCGTCCACATCGACCTCGATGGCATCTTCGAGGAAGCGATCTACGAGAACCGGACTGTCCACCGAGATCGACCCCTCCGCCCCTAACTCCTCCAACCGCAAAAACGCAGCCTCAAGCTGAATCTCGTCGTAGACGATCTCCATGGCTCGACCACCAAGGACGTAAGAGGGTCGAACCAGAACCGGGAAGCCGATGCGATCAATGACATCGATCGCCTCGACCAAAGAGGTCACCGTTGCACCGGCGGGCTGAGGAATATCGAGCCGTGCACAGAGATCAGCCCACTTTTTCCGATCTTCAGCGACATCAATTGCATACGGAGAGGTTCCGAGAATCAAATTTGGGTCGATCGAGGAGGCTAGTTTCAGAGGTGTTTGACCCCCGAACGCCACAATCACACCGAGCAGCTCCCCGGGGGCCTTCTGTTCCTGCGCAATAATGTCTAACACGGACTCTTGATCGAGTGGCTCAATGTAGAGCCGATTTGACGTATCGTAGTCAGTTGAGACCGTCTCTGGATTACAGTTCACCATGACCGTCTCAAAACCCGCGCCTCGAAGAGCGAAACTCGCATGCACACAGCAGTAGTCGAACTCCAGCCCCTGCCCGATGCGGTTTGGCCCTGAACCAAGGATAATAACTCTTTGCGCCGCAGTCGGAACCGTCTCGGACTCTTCCTCGTACGTCGAGTAGAAGTACGGCGTCAGTGCCTCAAACTCTCCGCCACAGGTATCAACCGACTTAAATACCGAGGCGATACCTAGCGATGAACGATGTGACCTAATCTCAGCCTCGTCTATGCCCGAGAGATAGCTCAGTTGACGATCAGAGAATCCAAGATGCTTTGCCTCAAGCATGAGGTCATATGAGAGTTCACTCAGCAGCCGTCTCTGTCCAAAGTTCACTCGGAAGTCACAGATAAGAACGATCTGCCCCAGAAACCAAGGATCGATACCCGTGGCCTGATGGACCTGTTCCACGGAGGCCCCTCTCCGGAGTGCCGACTCGACCTGAAAGATGCGTTCCGGCGAAGGTCGCGCCATCTGTCGAAGCAACTCATCAACTGAGAGCTCTTCCACGCTACGCTCCTGTGCGTCAGCGTTCAGTCCTGCCCGGGACCGTTCGATCGATCGAAGCGCCTTCTGCAAAGATTCGGGGAAGGTCCGCCCAATACCCATGGCCTCACCAACCGACTGCATCTGCGTTCCAAGTCGATCAGATACTCCTGGGAACTTCTCAAAGACCCATCGCGGGACCTTCGTCACAACGTAATCGATCGTCGGCTCGAAGCTCGCCGGAGTTACTTTGGTAATATCGTTCTCAATCTCAGGGAGGGTATAGCCCAGAGCAAGCTTCGTCGCAATCTTCGCAATTGGAAAACCCGTCGCCTTCGAAGCTAATGCAGAAGACCGAGAGACGCGAGGGTTCATCTCGATGACGACCGTGTCCCCGTTTCTCGGGTTCACGGCAAATTGAATATTCGACCCTCCAGTTTCCACTCCAATCTTACGAATACAGGCAAAGGCTGCATCCCGAAGACGCTGGTACTCGAGATCGGTCAACGTCTGGGCAGGTGCGACAGTGATGGAGTCTCCAGTGTGAACCCCCATCGGATCAAAGTTCTCAATCGAGCACACAACGACACAGTTGTCGGCCGAATCACGCATAACTTCGAGCTCGTACTCTTTCCAACCGGCAATCGACTGCTCGACCAAGACCTCACCTACCGGGGAGGCTCGTAGTCCACTGAGAACCATATCTTCAAATGCAGAAACGTTGTCCACAATCCCCGTTCCCGCACCACCAAGGATGAAGGAGGGTCGAAGCATGAGAGGAAACCCGATCCTCTCCGCAATGGCGAGAGCCTCCTCATAGGAGTGAGCCATGCCGGACAGAGGTGTGTGAAGACCAATACTCTCCATCGCCGTCTTGAAAGAATCTCTGTTCTCGGCGGTCCGAATGGCCTCTTCATTCGCTCCAATCAGTCGAGTGTTGTAACGCTCTAGCACACCCGCCTCGCTCAGTTGAATCGCCAAGTTAAGCGCAGTCTGCCCACCGAGCGTCGCTAAGACCGCATCGGGCCGTTCCTTCGCGATAATCGCTTCGAGCACCGCTACATCAAGCGGCTCGATGTAGGTCGAGTCAGCGAACTCTGGGTCGGTCATAATCGTTGCCGGATTCGAGTTTGCCAGAATAACTCGAACACCTTCCTCTCGGAGAACCCGGCAGGCCTGTACGCCTGAGTAATCGAACTCGCACGCCTGTCCAATGACGATTGGGCCGGAGCCAATCACTAACACGGATCGAAGATCCACCCGTTTAGGCATGCGGCACTCCTGCTCGAATCAAAGCTTCAAAATCGTCAAAGAGGTAGTACGAATCGTGAGGGCCTGGTCCAGCTTCAGGGTGATACTGAACTGAAAAAGCTCCGAGAGAAGGATAACGAAGTCCTTCAACGACTCCATCATTGAGATTGACATGACTTACTACCACGTCAGTTGCCATCCGCTCCAGCGAGCTACGAGCAACTGCATAGTTGTGGTTCTGAGAAGTGATCTCCACACCCTGGCTTCCCTCTCGACCAACTGGGTGGTTCGCTCCGTGATGGCCGAACCGGAGCTTCTCCACCGAAGCCCCAAACGCAAGCGCGAGAAGTTGATGCCCCAAACAAATACCGAAAATAGGCACTCGTCCACCAAGGTCACGAATCGTGTCGATGGCATACCGCAGCGGTTCTGGATCTCCCGGTCCATTCGAGAGAAAAATCCCATCTGGCTTGAGCGCCATCACCTCTTCGGAAGTGGTTGTAGCCGGCACCACTGTGAGAGAGAAACGATCAGAGAGTGCACGCTCCATAGAGGCCTTGATGCCAAAGTCGAATGCCACAACGTGCGGCCCACTCCCAGAACTCACAACTACGCTCCGACTACGGGTGACTCCCTGAACAAGATCTCGTCCGTCGGTACCTTGGGCATCCTGCGCTGCAAGCGCAAGCGAAGCGGGGTCCCCGAGACCTATGACCGCAGGCAGCGAGCCTTTCGTCCGCACTAGTCGAGTGAGTCTCCGGGTATCGACCCCGCTCAACAATGGAACGTTACGAGCTGCTAGAGCGCTCCGCAGGGAGTCGGTTGCTCGCCAATTCGACGGAACATCAGAGTAGGCCCGGACCACGACACCGGAGGCGGCTATCATCGATGACTCCCAATCCTCAGCGTTCACACCGTAGTTACCGATGTGAGGATTGGTAAAAACCACGAACTGCCCCGCGTACGAGGGATCTGAAATGACCTCTTGGTACCCCGAGAGAGCCGTATTAAAAACCACCTCCCCGTCGGCAACGACTCCTCTACTATCGGCCGACAGATCGGTCTCCAAACGTCCTCGAAATGCAGAACCATCGGAAAGAACGAGCCATGCAGGCGTCCCCTCCATCTTGTCACCCTCTCTTCACATCGATTTCTAAAGACCCATTCCACACCTTCACGACTCCGCCGTCGATCAGGCCAAACACCTTCCCGGTAAGGCTATGCCCTACGTAGGGGCTATTCTGCGACAAAGAGGCTATCTCAGTACTCTGCAAAGTCCAACACTTCCACGGATCCACGACAGCAATATCCGCTCGGAGACCGACCCGTATGCCACCGGAACGTCCCAGGAGCCTCCTAGGGCCATCCGCCAAGAGTTGGAAGACGCGTCCCACCACCTGATGATCTCTCTCAACAGAATCATCCCCGAGCACGTCCGACCGTGCAAGCAAAGCCGTCAGCGTCGCAGAGAAGGCACTCTGCATTCCTATTAACCCAAACGCCGCCTCAGCGAAGGAGGTGTTCTTCTTCGATGACGCGTGCGGGGCATGATCAGTGGCAACAACATCGAACCAGCCCCGTAGCGCTGCATCAACGAGCTGAACCCGAGAGCTCTCCGATCGAAGGGGAGGATTCACTTTGTAGTTCGTGTCTTCAAAACGCAGATGCTCATCACTGAACAGAAGATGATGAGGCGTCACCTCAGTAGTCACACCCGCCCTCCCTCTAGCTAGAGCCTCGACTGTCAACAAGGACTCCGGAGCTGAGAGATGCATCAAATGCAGCCGACCACCGACCTCCCGCTGAAGAACGAGGTCACGCGCCACGACTACCGACTCCGCACTCTCCGGCATCCCCACCATACCGAGCTCGTGGGCCACGACACCGGCATTCACATACCCTGGCGACCCTAACGATGGATCCTGCGCATGCTCAGCCACGATTACTCCGAGACGCTGGCTCCAACTCAGCGCATCCTTCATCAACAGCGCAGAGGGAACAACCGATCCATCATCGCTAAAAACCTCAACACCACAGTCCCAGAGCGACCGAAAATCGACGAGCCACTCTCCTTCACGCTCCATAGTTACACACGCCGCCTGAATCACTTCAACCGGAAGATTACGAAAGAGCTCCCGAGCTTGGAATACTCGCTCCACCCGATCAACCGGAGGATCGGTGTTGGCTAACGCCACAGCGGTCGTAAAACCACCGAGAAGGGCGCTACGAGTAAGAGCCTCAGGACTCTCGTCAAGCCCAGCCCCCGGCAGTCGCGTGTGCGTATGGAGATCAACGAAGGAAGGCCCAATCCAAAGCCCGCTGCAGTCGAGCTTCCTCAACGAGGCAGGTCCCTTCTCCCCCGCTCCTACGGCCTCGATCCGATCGTCGACGATCACGACGTTCACCGGACCTCTCGAGGGCTGGCTGGCCAAAATGGCGTCAACGAGAACCAAACCATCCGCCATCGGCGCTACCCCTCCAGACGTCGCGAGACACGCTATCTCAAGCGTCGACCACGAAAAGCGTTCACTGATAGTAGCTCGCTCAAGCTAAACCTTACGAGCACCTTACAATACGCCAGATAGAAACTCGCTCGGCACTAACAAGGGCACCTCACAAGATAACTATAAGAAGAGACATCCACTCGCCCGAACAGAAGGAGTCGCTAACGACATCAGCAAATGCCTCCACGATCGATAGCACGAAAGCTAGAAAGCAACCGACCACTACTCAGATCAGCGAGAGCAAGGCGCCCCAATCAGCAATCAACGTCTCCGCACTCCCCCCTTGAACCCAAGCCCAAGCTCACATAATTAACTAGACACAAAACAAATGGGCGGCACCGAGTGCCGCCCATTCCAGCGAAACGCTACCCATCATCTATTGATAGGACGCTTCCGAACGAAGAAACCGTACAGAACCGATCCCACAAAAATAGGGATCAATATCAGATAGGTCAAATCCGCTCCAGACTGAGTATGAACGATAGTACCCAGCAAAACAACCTCCTCCTTCCGCTCCTCAAATATAGCGAAGATTCAAGTGCCTGCAGTGAGCTCTCACGCACTGCAGGCACGACTTGCGCTCCTAGGCGATCACGTAATAGATCACAAAGAACACAATACTCAAGAGAGCGAAGAAGTTCATGTAGAACCCGAGTCCCTCAAGATTAGCTCTAAAGCTCTCGGCAGCCGGAAGACTCGAAAGCCCTAGACCACCGTCTTGCGCAAACTCACGCTTCGCTCGAATTGATTTCACAAGGAGCGTCTCAATCCAGTACGCAATCAAGATCAAGACCACCGCATTCACTGGTGCGAATGCAATGTATACCCCTGCGTATCCGCTCGTAGACGGTGTGAACGGGAGTCTCGTCAACGACCAAATCTGAAATCCTGCGGAGAGCAGGATCAGAAATAGCGAGAAGACAGCCGAAACTTGCCAGTCCACCACACCACCCTTGCGAAGCCTACGAGCTCCAAGGGAGTTCGACACCGCCGCAACGATAGCCATTACTACGATCAGTGTACCCAAGATCGCCGAAGCAGTAACGCCACCTGGATCCCAAGCATTGTTCGAATTCAACGACCGCAAGTAAAAGTAAGCAAACGCAATACCACCGTAAGCAGTAGCTGTAACAGCAACCGCAGAACGGGAGGCAGTCCACAAGCCACCTAACGACGCATCGTGATAGTACGCCTCTTCATCGATAACTGGCTTCTCATCCAAGTTTGCAGCCATTTAACTCTCACTTCCCACTACGACGGGATCGAGATCCGCAATTGGACCGGCATTTGGGTTACCGTACTCATACGGACCTGACAACACAACCGGGATCCGCTCGAAGTTCTCCGCCGGAATCGGAATGTTGACCTGCCACTCCATACCGCGCGATTCCCAAGGATTCTTGGGGCTTGCTGGTCGGGAGACGACCAACTGCCAAACGTAGGTTACTACGAAGAACGCCAAGGAGAGCCCTAGGACGTACGAAGAGATAGTCACCCACTGGTTCAGTCCTTGCAACCTCGTCGCGTACTCAAATACTCGCCGTGGTTGGCCAAGGAAGCCAACGATGAAGAGCGGAATAAACGTCGAGTTGAAAGCTATAAACATCGACCAGAAGTGAATCTTGCCGAGCTTCTCCGAAAGCTTTATACCGAAGACAAGCGGTGTGTAATAGTACACGGCACCCATGACTGCAAACATCAACTGACCCATAATGGTGAAGTGGAAGTGAGCCATAACGAAGAAGCTTCCGTGGATCAATGCGTCCACAGGAACGTCAGAGTTATAGACGCCAGTAATTCCACCCCAGAGGAAGTTGAAGAAGACTGCCAACATGAAGAGCATTGGAACTGTGAACCGAACCCGAGCACGCCAGATAGTTCCCATGCCTACCAGATAAAGGAATCCAGTCGGAATAGAGATCAGCTCAGTCGAGAGCATGAACAGCGGTCGCATATCAGGATTGATACCCGAGTTGAAGAGGTGATGCTGCCAAACGAAGAAGCTGAGAACAGCAACACCGATCATCCCTGCAGCCGATGTCTTGTACGCGAAGATCGGCTTACGACAGAAGACCGGAAGGATCTCCGTCGTCAAAGCAAATCCCGGCAGAGCTAGCAGGTATACCTCAGGGTGACCGAAGAACCAGAAAAGGTTCTCCCAGAGAAATGGACTTCCCCCGTGCTCCCCGTAGAGCATCGATGTCTGAACGGCACGGTCAAGGCCCAAGACATACAGACCATCGATCAACACTGGCACCGAGAGAAGCATCGTGAACGCAGTCGTGATCATACCCCAAGCGAAGACCGGCATCCGACTCCAGCGCATTCCTGGCGCCCGATAGTTGATGATCGTTGCCACCATGTTTATGGAAGCGAGAATCATCGAGAAACCCATCATCGCGAAGCCATAGAGGTAGCCGTCCTGCCCAACACCACCTTGGATCGAAAGCGGAGCATAGCCAGTCCAACCGGTCTGGAAGCCACCCTCCCAAAGTGCAGACAACAACGCAAAGAAGGCTGGAATCGTAAACCAGAAAGAGGCAGCCTCAAGGCGAGGGAAAGCCATCTTCTTAGAACCGATCATCAACGGGACCAAGAAGTTTCCAAAAGGACCCATCACGATCGACGTCATCATCATCATCATCATGGTTCCATGCTCACCCACCACTTCGATGTAGGTTGCAGGCCCCCAGATATGATAGGTCGGCGATAGAAGCTCCGTTCGGATAGCCAGAGCAAGCAATCCGCCGATGAAGAAGTAGAACATCATGCCAACCAGATACTGCTTACCGACGACCTTATGGTCGGTCGAGTAAGAGAAGTACTCCATGAAGGGATACTTGTCCTTCTTCTCCGCTAACGGAACTTCGCGTCCCCAGAGCTTCGCTATTGGATAGTTCAAGGCACCGAGTCCCGCAAACCATCCAACCGTTCCAAATATAAATCCCAACAACATCGCAGGATCATTCGATCCGCTATTGACTATCGAGGCGTAGTGGCCGGCAATAGCATTACCTAACCAGTGTCCGAAGAGATAGCCAATCGCAGCCGCGATCGTACCTGTGATGAAGTTGAGCCGATACCGACTGCTCGGTGAGGCAGAAGCCCCACCAGCGTCGCCCGACCGACCTACGCCGGTCGATTGCGACATGTCAATCGCCATAGTTCATTCCTTCCATAAGGTTCAACAGCAATTTGTTAACAGTTCGTCTCAGCACCGAAAGCTACTAGCCCTGCGATGAGTTGAAATACTGTCCGCCGACGACGTTATCCTTAGGTAGATAGCTCGTCGAAAACTTCGGCAACAACTTCGTCAACGAAGCATTCTGGGCCTCCATCGAGTGCGCCCAACTGTAGAAGCTACTCTGAGAGACCACATGCCCGTAGTTGTACATGGCGCCGTGCCAGATACCACAGAGCTCGTCACACCGAACCACAAACCTTCCAGTTTGCAGCGTCTTGGTGTAGGCAACGTTGTTGACCTCCGGGTTTGCATCGGCCTTGACTCCGAGCTGATAGGCCCAAAAGTCGTGGATGACGTCCAAAGAGGTCACGTCGAACTGAATCTCCGTATTGACAGGAAGATTGATCGAGGTCGTCTCCATGCCACCAAACTGTGGCCACCGATAGGTAAAGCGCCACTGCTGAGCAATAACCTGAACCACCAGGGTATGTCCAGCATTATTCGGCTTCCAGATCGGCGAAGGGCCTTCACCCACACCGGCACCAGCGGGAGCAATGAGCTCATAGGTACCGAACGCAGCCAGGCCGATGACCAAGATTCCAGTGAGCGTATACCACGTTGCCTGGATCTTCCGATTTCCCTTGACGTAGTAACCATCTTCATGGGTTCCCTTGTCTCGGAACATGATGAGTGAATATCCGCCGTAGATCCAGACCATGAACAGAACCGGAACCGACAGCACCGTCAAGACCTTGAAGTCAAAGACCTGACCGGCAGCGGTCGATGTCATAAAGCCCGGAGCCATATGCGGACCCCAAACAAACCATACGACGATATCACCGATTACCGACGCCACGAACCAAGCTGCGAAAATTCGTCCACCATGCTTGCGAGCTTCCGCCGCTGGAGAACCGACTTCGTCTGACTTAATCGCCATTACTTCACCACCTGCACAAATCCAGCCATGTATCCAAGGTTCTGCATCGGGCCACCATTACCCGTCAGAAAACCAAGACCACAAGGTACGAAGCACTGCCAACGATAGTTATGCGTAGTGTTTCCCGAGTAGAACGTGAACTGAATCGTGTTGTGAGCCTCCGAGAGGTTACATGGACCCACGTTACAGAAGTTCTTGGCATTGCCGTTGACTCCATAGAGCGGAACCGTTACTCCCAACTGAGGAACCACAAACGTGTGCGCTACACCGTTTCCGGCCGAGCTGTTAATGAGCGACACTGGTGTGCCGTTCAAACTCACTGCTCCACCTTGAACGCCTTGCACCTTACCCCAGACCTCATTGCGGAGCGGACCACCGCTATCGTACTCATAGATCGTCATATGGACGTGAGTACGCTCTGGGACCTTAAATATTGTCGTCTGATGATACACACCCTGTGCATCACGAACCCAGTATCCAACCCAAGTCGGATGAGGGCCAACACCAACGGCACCATCGACCTGCATCACCACATTCACCGTATTAGGTTGCGATGATGCCGCCGTGGCCGCAATTGCTGGCGGGCTGGAACGAAGGTAGCCGAAGACTGCGAAAAGTATGACACCAATCGCAATGGCAAAACCTACGAACACAAACCCTGCCCGTGCTCCTTTCGACAACATAACCCCCTTTTCTTTGCCTAAAAACGCTGAGAGATTCAGCTAACCATGCTTACTGCTCGATGCAGACTGCTTGCGCAGTCCAAGGCGGAAGACAGCCCCAATCCATAAGGATGGATCAACGACTCCCTTCCGTCATTTCGGCCCACAGACGCAGACGGAGATTTCACGATCCCCGAACGATCCGCAAGACGAATCCTTGTCTTGGTCCGATCCGGACCACCAAAG
>JBMFXG010000054.1:0-14348 GCA_049964535.1 Acidimicrobiales bacterium
CAGACGCCTCACCGAGCGTCTTGTAGCGAGATACCCTGAAAACTTCGCACTCCCGCTAACGAAGCGCGGCGGACCATTACCGCTCGCTTGGAAGGAGCGAACCCGAGCGGCCTCACGTCGTAACTCACGGTAGTCCCGAAGATTCCAGCCGACCGCCTCTAGTATCGCCAGAGCGCTCCTCACTCGGCCGGTCACCAAGTAGTACAGTGCTTCGAGAGCCGCCAGGGCCACAAAATAGGAGAGCGACCGGACTCGTGAAAGTCCAGTTTGGTTCTTTATCAAAATCCTAAGCTGGTGACGCCGAGCATAGCGAAGTCGAGTCGCACGATCAACCCCTCCCCGCTCCCGATTGGGCTCGGTCAAGGAGCGTCGCTGTTGTCTGCGGCGGACGGGAGACAGGGTCGAGATCATCTTATGACGCACCCGGGCTAAGGGAGCTGTGTAGATTCTTGCGCCTACGAGCCGAGTACGCCACGACAGATCGACGTCCTCACCAAAGAGATATACCGAGGGGTCAAACCCTCCGAGAGCGTCGAAGAGGTCCTTTCGAATAAGGAACGACCCCCCGGGGGCGACCATTACCTCATCAACCTCGTCATACTGAGCCTGGTCGAGGTCACCAACATCAATACGATTAGAAGGAGCAGCTGTACGATCGAGATCCCAGCCAAGTTGTAAAATCTGTGATGGTGAGTCCCACAGCACGACCTTGGGGGTAACGATTCCCGCATTCTTCGAGAAAGCCACCTCCATCATGGCCGAGATCGCCTCTGGTGCTAGAGCAACATCGTCGTGCAAGAAGAGCAGGTGGGAAGCTTCGGTAACCAAAGCTGCACCATCGTTACAAGCTTGTGCGTACCCAACCTCTTGGGAAACCCGACGGTAGAGCGCATCTGGAAGTATCGCCTCGACGACCTCACGAGTGTCAACCTCTTCGTTCGAGGAGTCAACGACAACCGTCACAAGGTTGGGATAGTTGGACTGTGCAATCGACTCTAAGCAGTCGCTGAAGTAGTCACCTGGATTGTGTGCAACAACAACCGCAACCACGCAGGGGGCTTGAGACATCAGGACACCTATAGTACTCTACCTATTACCTAGAGGAGTTCGCTCTCAGGAGAAAGCCCCTCCAACCTCATAGTCTTCGATTCCACGAACCCCAAGGCGCAGCCAATACACTCATAGATCATGAGCGAACAACACAGTATTGAAGACGAGCTCGAGCGTATTGCCTACATAGCGGTTGGATTCGCAGTCCTTGGCTGGGGTCGTTTAGCCAACTCCCGAGCGACCATCGACCAGACGGTTACTCAGATTCGAGAACAGCTTGCCAGTGTTGGAGCAACGATTGCACCGTGGCTTCAAAAGTGATCTCCGGGCGCCATCCGGTCTGCCGGTTCAACAGCTCGAAACTACCGACCACCTCCTCCACTTCGACCGGTCGAACCAGAGCCTGATCAACCTCAAAAGCTACTTCCCCAGCAGCGCTCCTACTGAGTATTTCCGCTATCTCGGAGATGGCATGCGAGCGACCTGAGCAAACATTGAAGGTATCTCCGGTCAGCGCTTCCGTACCAAGGAGGCGATATGCTCGCACTACATCTCGTACATCGGTAAAGTCACGCCGACTGCTCATGGTTCCAACCCTTACGACCCCTCGTTCCGGATTGAGTAAGAGAGCATGAGCAACGCGTTGCGCAAGTCCTGACACAACGAAATCACTTCGTTGCCCAGGCCCGGTGTGGTTAAACGATCGTGCGATCACAACGTCGAGACCGCTCCCAAAGTGTGCTTGCCGACAGATCATCTCAGCGGCCGCCTTCGAGGCGGCATACGGTGTCACCGGTCGCAACGGGCTCGACTCCTTCAAGGGAAGCTCCCCGCTCAAAGGAGCCCCATAGACCTCAGAGGAAGATATGAACACGAATCGAGCTCTCGGCGACAGTTCCACGATTGCATCGCAGAGGTTCGCAGTACCGAGAATATTGACGTTATACGTGAGCTGCGATTCAGTCCATGAACGGCCGACATCAGACTGCGCCGCTAGGTGAAAAACCACATCCAGGTCTCCCACTGCAGACAGATTTCTCCAGAGCTCGTTGCGATCGGTGATATCGAGTTTGTCGTCGAGGGTAACGACGTCATCCCCCATCGCTCTTAGATGCTGCACAAGGTAGGTTCCCACAAAGCCACTAGAACCCACCACCAGCGCCCTCACGGCCTCACCATGGAGACAGCTCCCCTATCACGTAAGCGATCGATACAGTTCAAGATGACTCCTCGCCGAACGATCCCAGCTGTAGCAGCGGGCAACCTCGATACCGCGTCGCACACGATCCGTCTGATCGTGAGGATGATCTAACTCACAGGCAAGAGCATCGGCTAGCTCGCTCCCCGCGTGAGGGGGTACGAGCGTCGCAACGCCCTCGCTAACCTCTGCCATGGCCGAGTCACGGGTAGTGACCACTGGCGCACCATAAGCCATTGCCTCAAGCACTGGGAGCCCAAATCCTTCTGCTAACGACGGATAGACAAAGATCGAGCATGTCGAGAAGAGCTGCGCTAGCTCTCGGTCATCGACGTACCCTCGAAGATCGATCCTACTCCTAAATGGCGAGCATTCGATTGCCTCAAGTGCTCTAGCATACTTCCAACCCAGCTGTCCCACGAGAGTCAAGCGCAGCTCAGGCCGCACCGATGCGAGACGGTTGAAGGCCGCAACGAGATCTTCAATGCCCTTCCTTGGCTCGATTGTTCCTACGAAGAGCAGGTGATTGTCGTCACGCTCAGAGCCCGCGGTGACCTCGACAGACGGCCGGCTGATTCCATGTGGTATCACAACCACCCGACATCGTGGTGAGAACAGTGCCTCCAAGCGGTCGGCTGTCGCCATCGATGGCACCACGATCGCATCGGCTCCTCTACTAGCTCGATGAAGGGCGTGGGTAAAGTAGATCACCTTCGTGCGCTCATGCCACTGCGGGTTGTCGACCATGGTGAGGTCGTGCACCGTCACGATCCGAGCTCCACCAAAGCGCCTCGGCATTGTGTAGTGCAGACCGTGCACAACACTGACGTCAGCTCGACGAAGCCTTGAGGCGAGAACGGCCTGCTCCCAGAGCAGGCGCAGTGGTACATTGCGCGGTGCTTGAGCCGCCACATCGATTCCGCCAAGCTCTCGTCTCAAGACCATCCAGTTTGCACCGGAGTCCACCAGTGCCAGTGAACTGTCGCTTTCGTCTTCTACGAGGCCACGTAGAGCCCGCACGAGCTCGATACCGTAGCGCCCCACCCCTGCTGGTCGCCCCGGAACCGCCGAGAGATCTAGTACGATCGAGTGCCGACTCACTCCAGTCACCGAGCCAACTCCTTGAGAAGTTGCGCATGTGCCTCAGCAGCGCGATCCCAGGAGTGCTCTTGAGCCACCTGAAGCCCACCCGTGACCAGAGATGATCGCAGAGGATCATCTGAGAGCACACGATGGAGTCCTTCTACAATGGAGTCTCGATCTCGTGGATCCACATGCAGAGCACCCACCACTGACGCCGGTATCTTGGACGCGACTACCGGTATGCACTGCGAGAACGCTTCGAGAACGGGCAGCCCAAATCCCTCCTCCAGTGGCACGTACACGAAGGCACGGGCCCCACTATAGAGACCGGCAAGGACCGCTGGCTCCACAAAGCCAGCGAGCTTGATGCCGGGAGCTTCCTCGAGATCGTCTCCCCAACCCTTTGGTCCGACGATAACGAGATCGTAGGGGTCCGTCAAGGTCGTTCGCAGCTCCCGAAACGAGTCCACCAACATCGGTAGATTCTTACGCGGTTCGAGAGTTGAAACGGTAAGAACGTATTCAGATCGCACCCCAAGAGCACGGAGAAGCTCTTGTGCCCTACCATGATCGGCCGGTGGCAGGTGATCAGATCCAGGAGGGATCACCCGAATTCGAGCCCGATCGAGACCAGCGCTTACGATGGCATCGCTCGCGAACTCTGAGGCGGTTACAACCATTGTCGCTGTAGCTTTGATGAAGTTAAAGGTTGCCTCGTGCCACTTGCGACCATGCGCTGGAAACGACTCCGGCTGCGTAATCCAGGCAGTATCAAAAACGGTGAACGAGAGATCCTGATCTGCGCGTAGTCTCCGCGGTTTTGGGCCACCCATCGACATCGAGTGCATCGTTTTCCACGGGAACGGTGGTCCGTCAAGGCCATGATCCCAGAGGCGCTGCGCAAGGGGCTGAGGGGTTCGCGCGAACCTTAGCTCTTGGGTACTGCGAATCTGCTCAAGAGGACTTCTACGGTCTACTCTCTTGGACGGGGCAGACGCAAAGAGAACAAACTCCCCACTGGCGGCCTCAGGAGCACCAGCACAGAGACGTTCTAGGACGTTCTTTGTATAGGTACCAATTCCCCCAAGTACTCGCTGATGAAGCTGGTCCGCCACGATAACGGTCGCTCTGATGCCCTCACGATTTGCCATGACGCTCTCCTATCGCTCTTCGGTAGAGCTCATGGAACGCTCTTGCACTGCGCTCCCAAGAGAACTCCCGCGTTCGCTCAAGCCCACGCAACACGAGAGCATGGGCAAGCTCCGCGTCGAGCAGAACGGCACGCATTGCATCAGCGAGAGCGCTGGGATCTCCTACCGCCACTACCATACAAGCGTCACCCACGACCTCTTGAACGGCATCAACTGCCGTTACCACTACCGGAAGTTGGTGAGCCATCGCCTCTAATGGAGGTAAGCCAAAACCCTCATAGATCGAGGGGTAGACGAAGACGTTCGCATTCGAGTACAACCACTGTCTCTCCTGCTCGGAGACCCAACCAAGAGTTACGACCTTGTCGCGGTTGCTCATCCGAGCGAGCACTCGATCGAACTCATCGGCTCCCCAGCCGCGCGCTCCCGCAATCACGAGATATGCGTCTACCCCTCCTCCCACAAGCTCATCGAATGCACGCAGCAGCATCGGGTAGTCCTTCCGTGGTTCGATGGTGCCAACCGCAAGAACCATCTGCCTACCTGGCACAACCTCGCCTAAAAGCCTCGGCGGGATGGAACCTACCGGGTCATCTGCACGAGTTGTTGCGCTCATACCGTGATGGATGGCGACCACTCGATCCTCATCGGCGCCAAAGACCTCTATGACCTCGCCTCGAACGGCCTCAGTTGGCGTGTGAACAAATGCACCACGATCGATTGCTCTCTGAACAAGAGTTGGGAAGACTAAGACCGACGGATGACACAGTTGAGGAAAGCGCACCGGTGTCAGGTCGTGCACCGTGAGAACTCGAGCACTTTTTCGAGTCGGAGGCACGACGAAGTTTGCTCCATGGATGAGGTCATAGTGTCCAAGCAACAGATCGATCGGAGGAAATTCGCTATGTCGCCACATAGCGTGTAGTGGTCGGGCCGGCAAAGGACGATTGATCCGACCCACCCCCTCTGGTAGGAGGTCAACCAGCTGAGCTCGTCGGCGCCATGAGATAGCGAAGGCATCTACTTGCCAGTTCTTATCGGGAAGCGAAGCAAGTAACGCATACGTAAACTCACCGATCCCGCTTCGAGAACCTAGCAATGCCGTCGACTCAATAGCTACCCGCAACCGCACCTCTTTCACTCAAGAAACAAAAATCACTCCGCATGATCCTAGGTGTAGCAGACTCTCCATAGGGTTTCAAGAGTGATATGCGTACTTGCAGGCGGTGTTGGCGCAGCAAAGCTCCTTCGAGGAATCCAAGGACTTCGTTCCGATGAGGAGATTGTCGCGATTGTCAACACAGGCGACGACCAGAACTTCTACGGACTTTCAATCAGTCCTGACCTTGACACGGTGACCTACACACTCGCCGGCCTGTCAAACGACGAGACCGGTTGGGGCGTTCGCAATGAAACCTTCCAGGCCCTGGAGATGCTCAGGACCCTAGGAGACGATGCCTGGTTCGCTCTTGGAGATCGAGACCTCGGTACCCACCTCTATCGAACACGCCGACTCAACGAGGGGGCACTGCTCTCAGAGGTGACCGAAGAGATTCGTCAGGCGCATGGGATCGAAACGACACTCATACCCATGTCAGATACCCCAGTCCACACAGTTCTCGAAGTCTCAATGGCACAGCTCTCAAGCTCAGATGCTGACTTAGGTCCAATCGAGATGAGCTTCCAGGACTACTTTGTCAAGCATCGACACGAGCCTGTCGTCCGAACGATCGAGTATCGCGGCAGTGCCGGGGCTCACGTGCCAGAGGTAGCACTACAGGCTCTCCATCGTGCCCGTCGAATCATCATCGCACCATCTAATCCTCTGCTCTCTATCGGTCCAATGCTCTCTCTCACCGAGATTGAACACACGCTTCGAGAACGCCGATCTGATTGCATTGCGATCTCGCCAATCGTTGGCGGGAGGGCCCTCAAGGGTCCAGCGGACCGAATACTGCAATCTCTCTTCGGTGACTCGTCAGTATCAACGATCGCACAGTACTACCGAGCATTTGCTTCCGCTCTCGTTATCGACCACGCAGACGTGGCCTACAGATCAGAGATCGAAACTCAGAACATGACCCCGATCACCACCTCGACGGTCATGAGTGATCGAAACAGTGAACAGTCCTTAGGAAGGTTTCTCCTTGACCTCTAACCTTCATGCCCCCAATGGCCTGTCGATCATACCGGTTGCCGGTATCCCCGAGATTGGAGAGGGGGACGATCTCGCTGCAGTCACGGTTGCCAATGCGACCCTCCGAGATGGCGACGTCGTCGTCATTACCCAAAAGATTGTTTCCAAGGCCGAGGGGAGGATTCGCCACATCAAAGAGGATGACAGCGCTGGATTTGAACGGCTCGTCGCCGGCGAAGCCCGTCGCATTCTCCGCCGACGCGGGACCCTCACCATCACCGAAACCCATCACGGCTTCATCTGTGCGAACGCAGGGATCGATCGATCGAATACAGCAGTCGACACCGTGGCCCTCCTGCCGCTTGACCCAGATCTCTCCGCTCGCAGAATCCAAAGGCGAATCGAGGTTCTCGGTCAGGTCACAGTAGGCGTCATTATTACCGATACCTTCGGGCGCACATGGCGCAACGGGGTCACCGATGTTGCAATCGGTTGCGCCGGAGTCGCAGGCGTAGTCGATCTTCGTGGCACCGTCGATGCCCAAGGACGGACGCTCCAAGCGACAGAGGTCTGCATCGCCGACGAGATCGCTGGCGCCGCAGACCTGGTGAAGCCCAAAGATGGAAATATTCCTATCGTCATCGTACGAGGCTTAGATAGTTCGTATCTCCGACCGAGTTCGGTCTCGGCCGAGATCGTAAGATCTCCCCAAGGCGATCTTTTTCGATAAAACAATCGAGACAACAACAAGTGGCAGAGATCGGCAGGACCCCGACCGTCCATCACGCCTGCGAAGAGCGAAGCCAATCCACGGTGAGAGCTAAGCCTTCAGAGAGGGAGGTCCAAGGTTCCCAACCTAGAAAGAGCTTGGCCTTGTCGACGAGGAGCGAGGAAACGAGGAGCTCACCGGCCCGAGCTGGACGGAAGTTAGGCTCTAACGTATACCCACAGATCCGGGCGAGCTGACTAAAGAGGTATTCAACTGTATCGGCACGCCCTGTTCCGATATTGATGACCATACCGCCGGCTTGGTCTGCGGCCCGAAAAAATGCGTCCACCACATCGTCAACGAAGACAAAATCGCGAGATTGTTTTCCATCTCCAAAGATGACACACTCCTCACCTTTGAGCATCAACTCCGAGAAGATAGAGACTACACCTGCTTCCCCATGGGGGTCCTGCCGAGGACCATAGACGTTCGCCAGGGCGAGAGCGGTGAACTCGAGATCGTAGAGCTCCCGATAGGTGTCTAAATAGTTCAGAACAGATGCCTTTGAGACGCCGTAGTGCGACAGAGGACGATGAGGCTCCGTCTCTGGAGTCGGGATAACCGTTGTAGCCCCATAGAGCGTCCCCCCGCTCGCGGCGTAGACAACCTTGGAGACTCCTGCCTTCCGAGCAGCCTCCAACACGCGCACACTTCCAACCACATTGAGCATCGCGTCAAAGACTGGGTCGATTTGAGACCTCCGAACATCGATCTGGGCTGCAAGATGATAGATCACCTCCGGTCGACGCTTCGCCACGAACTCTTCGAAGGCTACATCGGTGATATCAAGCTTGTGAAAGCCAAAACGAGTTTGACCCTGAGAACGCGCATTCGCGAGATTGGAGAGAGACCCCGTGGTGAGGTCGTCAACCACGTCAACCTCTATGCCCTCCAGCAGAAGACGGTCAACGAGATTCGATCCAATAAAACCTGCACCACCAGTCACAATCGCAGAATGTGGACGCATATCTCGCTCCCTCTTCCTCTCGCATCGAATCTTCATCGTAGCGGGTCCTAGCGGAGTCCTCTAAATCTAGGTCAGACCGGCGAGGATCTCCTAGCAGCGATTCGCACCACCGAGAGCCCTTTCATCAGCTCGTCACTGTTCTCGTTCGCCCACCCCACCTCTCTCGGAACACGAGAGCACCACTCGCTCAGTTCAGGCCACGCGGATGATCTTCTCGAGACGGTCGCAACCAACACCGACCTATCACGTCACCTGCGATACGGTTGAAGCCCTACTTGCGATCCTCCTTCCACGGAAGTGGCTCGGGAATTCTGGAATGAGGTTTATGGAGAAGAACGTAGATTCCTCCAAGTGCAAGGAGCAGCACAACAACGGCGATCGTCATCCAGTCGTAGTTGAAAAGGACACCACGAGGCGAGGTTAAGCCGGAAGGATACATGATATTGACGAGCATTCCGAGGCCATAGATTATCGCCAAGACGTAGACCGGGATAGCCCATCTGCCTAAGTTGAAGCCAGCAGGTCTCCAACCTCGAAGGCGAGCCCACAGTCCTCCGATGACAACGAGCTGGAAGGAGAGGTAGATACCTGATGTTGCGAAGGAGACCAGAATGAAGAGGGCGTTGACATTCGCTGGGTACGTAATAAACAGAATGTGAATGGGCTTCGATGGATTGATACGGGCTAGTAAGGCAAAAAGAACTGGCAGGATGCCAGCAACGGCGACCGCCACGACCGGCGTCTGCCAACGCTTTGAGACGTTCCGCAGCGACGCCGAGAACGGCATTGCGTTGTCTCGGGCGTACGAGAACAAAACACGAGAGCCCGCAGCCTGGACAGCGGTACCACACCCAAAGAAAGCCAACACAATGACGAGCAAGAGAATGTCCTGGAGTCCAACAGAGGAGGTCTGCGCACTCAGGATGTACGGCACCCCACCAGCTATCACCTTGGAGAGATTGTGTCCGGGTATCGAGAGTGTCAGCGCAGCAACAAGCAGAAAGCTCACGATCCCACCGACCACCATGGTGGTCAGCATCGCTTTCGGAACCTGTCGCTTGGCGTCTTTTACCTCTTCCGCAACGTCACCTGCAGATTCAAAACCATAGAAGAGATACACACTTGCGAGTGCGGCAATAAGAAACGCACCTGGAAACCACTTCCCACCAAAGTTGACGCCGTAAGGGTTGCTTCTTACATTCTGAACGTTCTCGCTATGCGTGAGGAAGCCGACCCCATGATGAAAACCTAGGAACGCCAACAAAACTGCGACACCGATGGTTCCTAAGACCTCCACATAGATTCCGGCACGAGCGATCAGACCGGTCACTTTAACGCCCACGATATTGAGCAACGACTGCAAAACGATAAAGATGACCGTGATGAGCAAGATGACATTGTTGTTGGAACCGTTGATGTGTGTGCCAAATACGTTATTTATCAGAGTCGCAAGGTAGGAACTGACGCCGGTATCGACCGAGGCCACAGTGATAATCAGCGCCCAAGCGTAGATCCAGCCGACCCACCAGCCATATTTCCGACCGACCAAATTCTTCGACCATTGAAACAGTGCACCTGCTAAGGGAAAGCTACTCGCCATCTCCGAGAAGGTCAGTGCAACCAGAATCTGACCGATGATCACGAGGGGCATACTCCAGATATATGCAGGTCCGCCAGTTCCGATACCGAGAGCAAAAAGCGAGTAGATTCCCACGACAGGTGAGAGATAGGTAAACGCAACTCCAAAGTTCGAAAAGAAACTCAGTGTTCTCTTCAACTCTTGCTGATAGCCGTACTGTTCCAACTCATTTGTTTCCGCTGACACAGATTCCCCCCAAACCAATCGCCGTGCGAATGGAGAGATCATAACCGCAACAGCGCGACCATGTAGGTTCATTGACAACACTCACGCACTCGATCTGTGGTTGTGGTCGGAGTTTTCGTTCTCACCTCGACGCGAGCGAGCCGACCAATGCCATCCGCGCCTGACCTCAGGCCCTCGACAGCGAAACCACCGCTCAGACTCCGATGCCTTTCCGCTTGAGTGTGCCAAGCCACGTATTACGTACTACAGAGGAGCGTCCAAGTCGTCTCCATTGTGGTGGCAAATCAGCGCATCGACCCACCGAACCCTCTCACGGGAGTGAATCTGGTATCGGCTCTGAGTTAACAACCGTCAGTTGGCCCATAACGCTCCCCAAGACGCCAGCAGCGCATCCACGACATCTGGCCACACCAGAGTCTGTCCTAGGGTCGACTTCCCGAACGAAACGAGAGCTCATCGCGCGCCGTAGCTCTGTGGCGAGCGACTCGAGATCACTACGGTCATGCACCATGCTCCAGATCGAGACCGGTCCTTGAATCTGGTTGATAAGTGACGCTTCGGTATTCTGCACTAGCGGTTTCTGTCGCTATCTGCCCGTAGCCCATCGGTCGACACTGTCGTGGCTCAGCAGTCCCGCAACTGAGCACCGACATAGGCGAGTATGCAAAAGATCTTCCTCAACCTCGTTCATTGCAGAGTTACGATGAGAGACTCTCGCTCCGTACTTCTACGACCTTCGCTCGACCGAGGTTTAGCTCACACCGGTTTAGTCCGACCCACGACGAAGACCTGTCGCCATATCCGCTGACACAATGCGGTGCTGTTCTAGCTCGGTACCCTCTCACTCTCAACGCGACACCCCGGAAGAAGCTCTGCATTCCTTGCAACTACCGATCCACCAAGCACAACCGCATGTTCTGGAACCACTGCTCCAGCTCCAATAATCGAACCCTCGATGACTGCGTGGCGTCCAATAACCGCTCCAGGTAACACAAGGGAGTTGACGAGAGTGACATCTTCATCTACCACAACGTTCGTCTCGATGACTGCGTGACGTAATCGCGCGCCTGTCCGCACGACTGAACCCGCTCCAAGATAGCTGACACTGTCGCAACGACCCTCCATGAGACTCTTCTCCCCTTCGATAAGCAGTGAGCCTCGACGCCTATGCCCGGGGATAGCAACGTTACTCCGATTCCCCACCAAGATATCCATCGCTGCGCGCAGTAGCGTCTCGGGCGTTCCTGCATCGATCCAGTACGACGAAGATGCAACGGCATAAAGAGCACCTCGACTTGCGAGGTCTGGAAAGACCTGACGCTCAATAGAGAATCGCTCTCCGCAACCAAAGGTCGCAAGGGCCTCAGGTTCAAGAACATACGAACCGGCATTCACGGTATTTGTCGGTGCTTGGTCTCGAGGTGGTTTCTCAATGAAGTCAGTAACGCGACCTCGATGGTCGGTAGTCACGACACCATATGCCGAGGGGTCATCAACTGGAATGAGCGAGATTGTAGCTAGAGCTCGGCGCTTGTGATGAAAAGCCACCACCTTACTGATGTCGATCTCGTTGAGAACGTCCCCGTTCACGACGATAAACGTTTCGTCAAGCTTGGCCGACTCTGCAGCGAAGCGAATCGCCCCACCGGTATCGAGAGGTTCATCCTCCACTGCATAGGAGAGTTTTATTCCTCGGGCCTGACCCGTTGGATATGCAGAGGTAAAGACCTCCGGAAGATAGCCGAGCGAGAGCACCGCTTCATCGACGCCAAAACGAGCCAGCTGGTCCAAGACTCTCTCAAGCATGGTCAGACCGACCACTTGCAGCATCTGCTTGGGAACGTCGGAGGTCAAGGGTCGCAGTCGGGAGCCGTAGCCTCCCACCAAGATAACGGCCTTCATAGCACGTAGTCTTCCACCACGAACCCAGTCCTCAGAGTCGGCCCCACTGCAGCCATGATCACTATCCCGCCGTAGTAGCGGTCGTTGAACTCGTCTTTGACGCTGAGCCAGACTTGGTCGTAGAAGTCTTTGTGGTTGATGCTGGCGCAGCAGTTGTCGATGGGGTCACCACACTTGCAGAGGTGGAAGGTGCTGTTGTCGTTGTACTGCCGCCTAGGCCAACAGCAGATGCGGGTTCTTTTGGAAGTTGGCCCTTCGCCAAAATGGCAACCGAGATGATCTCGCTGTTGGAGAAGTGAAGCTTGGCCGCCGAGGCAACTCGGGTTGGCGTCTTCGCCAGCAGAGATGGCCACACGTAGATCCCCAACTGGGACTTCTTTCCACCACATCCAGCAGCGGTCGAGTAGGTCTTTGCCGACGGTACCGGATAGCGAAAACTACTCGGCCCGACCGTGAGCCCCTTGTAGCCGGCGAGAAAGTTAGCAAGGGTAGCATTCGTTCCCGCCACCGCTGCGGTCTTTGGAGCTACAGAGACCAGACCATTTGCGAGAGCGGCAAGACCGTGATTCGCACCGGTCGCCTGAGCCGTCAAATTTGGAAGATAGGTACCACAGTAATCAAATCCTAAAGCTACAGTCCAACTCTGCCCAATACGGGGTTGAGGTCCGGTGGGCGCCGGCGGATGTTGTTTCTCGTATCGCGAGTATCCAACCACTAGCGAACCTACAATGACCAAAAGCGCAATGGTCGAGTAGAACCCTACAGGGATCTCCCGTCGTGCCTTTGAATTTCTTCCTGACGCCGCTGCACGAGCGACTCTTCTCGAAGCGTTGCTACTCATTTCGGAGACAGGCTAGCCAGCCGTACTCCGTCTTACGACTTTTTTTCGTGTCCGACCAACGATTGCAAGAGGAACCTTACCCAAATTCCCACTCCCGACACTAGGAGAAGCGGCATCCTCACAATTGTTGAGCGCGCGTAGATCCACAGAGATCGATGATGCTGGAATCGAGAACGAAGAGGTCGCAGTCGACTCGATGAGCCCTGTCGATGCACTACCACCGCATCGGGCACGTAGTAAACCCCGAGATCCCTCACCCTGAGCCTTCGGCATAGGTCGACGTCTTCAAGGTAGAGGAAGTACTGCGAGTCAAAGCCACCGATGGCCTCGAAGGCTCTGCGGGATACCAAAAAGGCGGCGCCGGATACCCAGGGCACCTTCGTCGTGACTACGGGATCGAGGAGGTCACCTCGATATTGCCGCGTAGCACTCGTTTGCTGAGAGAAAAGCCCAACGATTCCGTGAATCGCCGCCGCACCGAGTGAGGGGAACTCACGAAACGAAGGGTATCGCGTCCCATCTTCGTTCAACACTTTCGGCGCGGCTAACGCTATGACTCCATCTTGAACGGTACTCAACAACACATCAACAGAACCGTGGGAAAACTCGACGTCCGGATTTGCTATCACTAGATATGGTTTCGTCGAGAGCGAAACGCCAAGATTTACCGCCCGCCCATATCCAAGATTCCCTCCAGGACAATAGAACTGAATCCGAACACCATCAATCTCTTCGTCGTACCTACGTTGGAACGGGTCAGCGTTGTCGACAACAATGATCTCTCGCACCCCTTCATCGACGAGGGTTCTCAAGCAACGACGGAGATCTTCCGAAGACCCGAAGGCCACAATGACTGCGGAGATGTCGTCACCCACACGACCGGTCCACTCCGAAGAAGTGACCTGCGACCGAGCTTCATCGTGACCGTCTGACGTCATAGGCCACCTTCGGTGAGCTCACGAATCAAACGAGGAACGGCATCGCTCCACTGAGGTAAGGCTTCGAAACCTGACAGTCTCCAGGCTACGTTATCGAGAACCGAGTACTTCGGTCTCGACGCTCGACGTTCAGCTGGAAGGTCTTGGGTCAGGATCGGCAGTACTCGGCTCCGGTCTTCTCCCATCGCCGTTACGACCAACTGCGCAAAATCGAACCAACTACCACTACCGGAGGAGGTGAGATGAAAGACTCCTCGAGAGCGACTGAGGACAAGTTCAACGATGGCTCGAGCAAGATCGGAGGCGACGGTTGGGGAACCGATTTGATCCGTCACAAAACGAAGAGCTCCGGTGCCACTTCCAAGGCGCATCACCGTCTTCGCCATGTTGGAACCGAATCGACCTACGACCCAAGCCGTTCGCACACAGAGATCAGAGGGGCGCAACTCCCTCTCCCCACCTAGTTTGGACCGACCGTAGACGGACT
>JBMFXG010000055.1:0-13884 GCA_049964535.1 Acidimicrobiales bacterium
GTAGGAACTGGCGCCGGTTATGACGCTGGAGTGATGAGTGAAGCGGGGATACCTACCGCCATGCTTTTTGTGCGAAATGAGAGTGGTATCTCGCACTCGCCAGTTGAATTCGCCACAGTCTCCGACTGTGAAGCGGGCGTTATTGCGCTCACGGAGACCGTGAGGCTGCTGAGTACATCAGTTGGGTCTCGACACCTTGGGTTAGCGTGACGGAGTCCATCCACGCAGCCTTTGCTCTGCTGCCGAGCGGTTTGGAGGAGAATGTACGACTAGAACTGCGAGACGGCCGGTGGTCCTCTATCACGGTCGGAGTGGAGGCAGAGCCTCCTGACAAGCGGTGCCGAGGCGTGGTTCTTCCCGGACTTGCGAACGCTCATGGTCATGGATTTCATCGGGCGCTCCGAGGTCGTACACAGCTTGGCAGAGGCACGTTTTGGACCTGGCGGATCGCAATGTATGAGCTGGCTCGAAGGATTACGCCTGAACAGTACTACAAGTTGGCGTTGGGCCTGTACTGCGAGATGGCTGCCGCCGGGATAACTACCGTGGGCGAGTTTCACTACCTACACCGGACTCCTCAGGGTCACCCGTATAGAGACCCGAACGAAATGGGTCTCGCTCTCAAGGAGGCGGCATATAACGCCGGTATCCGACTGACGCTGCTTGACACGCTCTACCTTGCCGGCGGACTTGAGAGCGGTGGTCATACGGCGTTGAACGATACCCAGCGCCGATTTACCGATGACTCTGTCGAGGGATGGCAGGTGCGTGTCGCACAGTTACGCGATGATCAGCGATTCAAAGTTGGTTCAGCTCTGCACTCCATTCGAGCAGTAGCCCGCCCCGACCTTATTCGGGTCAGTAGTGAAGTTGCGCGTAGCGTCTGCCATATCCACCTATCGGAGCAGCGTGAGGAGAATGAGCTCTGCGCTGCATATTACGGCTGTACTCCAACCGAGCTGCTTGCGGATACCGGCCTCTTGACTGCAACGACGGTGCTGGTCCATGCTACCCATACGCAGCGAGCTGACCGAGATCTGATCGAGCGATCGCAGAGTCAAATCTGCCTCTGTCCTTCGACTGAGGCAGATTTGGCCGATGGGTTGGCTCCAGTTTCAGAGCTTCGAGATCGAGGCATTGCGCTTTGCCTCGGAACCGATCAGCACGTTTTCGTCGATCTTTTTCGGGAGGTCCAACTGCTTGAAGGAGGCGAGCGTCTTCGCACTGAGTCACGTGGACATCTCGATGGAGCTACCCTCATTGACATTGCGAGCAGGCATGGGCATCAGTCGCTTGGTTGGGACGATGTAGGGGAACTGCGAGTCGGCTTTCGGGCAGATCTCGTAGAGATTCGCCTTGACTCACCTTCAACTGCCGGGGTCGAACCGGCCCAAATCCTCTTCGCAGCAACGAGAAGCGATGTCGTTACGGTCATTGTTGATGGTGTCACAGTTGTTGATAGTGGTCAGCATGTACGTGGCGATATTGGCAAGATGCTGACCGAGGCAATAGCTGAGATTTGGGGGTAGGTTGATCGAACGTGGGGAGTCTTGACGACGGGGGTCGAGGTGTGCAGAGAGTATATCGTTAGGTCATCTTGCGACGGGGACGCTCCCACGCCTTAGGCCGTACGTTCGGTTCTTTCACGCCTAGCCGAGGTGACCTGTTTCTGCCATTGGGTCGGCGCCGATGCGGTCGGCCTGCAGCTCGTGTCGACTCCGCAGTGCTGTGGCTCTCCGACGGATGCTATCGCCTGGACATTGAGGTAGGCGGACTCGAGCGGGCTGCGGTTACGGAGCTTGCTCTCGGGCTTGGATATACCCCTGGTCTAGATCATCTATCGCGTCGCGTTGAGCAGAGGGATGATCTCGTTCGTTCCCTTGATCATCCAATGGCCGATATTTCGGAAGATTCCGTAGGCCATGGAGAGTTCCGCCGGTGCAAAGTCGGCGGACGAATCCACGTTGCCAGTACCGGAGCGGGGACCTCGACCAGCGTCAAGCCGGCATCTCGAGTCGCCGGGCCGCCCTGGGCGTCCAAGGTAGGGTCGTTGTCGACGCGCGTTGAGAGATTGTATGGAGATAAGCAGCACTCGGAGGGCACGCCCATTGCATCGTATTCGTCTCTGGCGCCAATGCTCAGAGCTTGGTATTCTGTGCCAATCAGCGTTTCGAGGACTCGGGCGAGCTCACATTTGCTCACTACCGAGACGGCGAGCTAGTGGGCTGGCCGAGTCATTGTGGGGGTCATGCCACACGAGTCGGTTTCTCCATCGGCCGGGGCCTGCACGGCTCGTAGGGTAGGCTCTCGTCAGATTGTGGATTGTGGGGGAGCCGTGGCGGAGTGCTCGATCGGGTAACGGGATAGATGATCGTTGACAGCGGCAGGTGATATGGTCGAGACGTGAGCCTGCACGAACCCGGCCGAGGCCGTTACGCTCATCCCGAACGAGAGCGCCGGTTCCCTCTCTCCTCGTCGCCGATCGGGCTGAGTCAAACGCGTCACATTGTGGATCGCTACATCGAAGGGACTCGACTCAGGCTACGTCTGGTTGCTGGTGAGGGCCGCGTGGTCTTTAAGCTGGGCCAGAAAGTGCGGCTCGATGAAGATGATCCCTCGCAGGTGATGCTGACCAATATGTACCCATCAAGTGGGGAGCATGCCTGTCTCCTGCACTTGCCCGCCACCGAAGTCCGCAAGACAGGCTACACCTTGGCCGCCGGGCAAAATCACTGTGGGGTGGATGTGTTCGAGGACCGCCTCGATGGGCTGGTGCTCGCCGAAGTCGAACTCTCTGACTCGACCGAGCACGAACTTCCGGAACTACTCAACCTGGTCATAGAAGTCACAACCGACAACCGCTTCCTCGGGTGGAGCTCTCGCACATGCTTGACCAACAGGGCCTTCAGACTCTGCTCGCCACCCTTAGGTGGCGCTAGCCAGAGACCCCGACGCCGGCCCCGGCGATGCTCGCTCCATCAGGAGCGACGAGCGCCGTTAGGCTGAGACCGGATTAGGTTACGACCTCCATCTTTGTACCTTCGAACACCAGGAGCGTTACGTCGTCAAGCCGGCGACTCAGATCGTTTCGTGGCTGACCACGGTCCGGATTGGTTGCCATCTGCATCGAGGCGAGTGTGCCGACGGTCTCGAACCGTAGATACTGGTCACCGTTATCCCCGGCCGTGGACGCGTTGCCTTCGGCCGCCGGCGCGCCTTGCCCCCAAATCGGTGGTCGCCCACTCTTGCTCGGGTGGCCGCCACCTCTCACGACGTGTGCAACGCTATCACTCTGGTCGTCGAAGGCGTGTGGACTGGCAAACGGTTTCGACCTACCTCTGACCCTCTATGCCTAGGCACACCGAGACTGAACTGCTAGTGGATCGAGCCATGCAACAGGAGACTGGTGCTCGGCCAATGGATGAGTCGTGTGATGGGTCCGAGACCACAACGATCAGCACTTCCATCAGTCGGGAAGGCGGGATTTGAACCCGCGGCCTCAGCGTCCCGAACGCTGCGCGCTGCCAAGCTGCGCTACTTCCCGTGCTCTAGAGCATATCGATACTAGAGTGCAATCTCGTCGTTTGAAACGGCTCGATCGTATGGCCGACCTGTTTCATCGTGGTATGGAATCCCGTTCAAGACTGTCTTCAAGGCCTGTCGAAGTCGCATTGGGTTGATGGGTCGGACGATGTAGCCGTCGGCTCCAGATCGTTTTGCAAGGAAAACGTCGGCACGCCGGTCAACGACAACAAGGACCTTCGTTGGGGCGATGCGCCCCCCCGATTCCTCCAGGCGAATGTCCATGCAGACCGCAATTCCCCCCATGCTTCCGATCTGCATATCGAGGATTACTACGTCGGGCTCTTCGTGTCGAACGACCTCGCGAGATTTCCGACCGTCATCTACCTCGACGATCTGCAGTGACATGGGCCCAAGTGCCGATGAAACCGAACGGCGAAATTCTTCAGAGTCGGAGACGATGAGTATTTTGATCACGACTCGATCGTACTCGAATCTTCGTCAGATGCGAAGTTGGCACGATCGAGCGTTGAGAAGAGCATGGTCTCCCCAAGCTTGACGAGCTCGTCGAGGGACGTGAGATCGGTTGCGAGCGTGTCAATCAGGAGCAGTGGGAGGCTTGGACCCTGAGCGAGGTATGTCGCGAGATTTCTGATTTCGATCTCTCTAAGCTGGCGTAGGAGATGGAGATTCTCCTGCATAAGGCTCCAGAGCGCAGGTTCGACCGATGTCGGTGGTTCGTTGGGTACGTGCTCGAACGAAAACGGAAACTCGGGAGTCATCCGATTGACGATAAGCCCTAGTGGGTTATATTGGGATCCGTGGAGGCGTCGAATGATCTCTTGTGACTCCCTTAGGGCGCTGACTCGTGGAGAGGTCACGGCAACGAATCCGGTAGAGGAACTCTGTAGGAGCTCCTCTACTTGCTGCGCGCGCGCTTTCATACCTTCTTCGATTCCGGAGAACTCGTGAAAGAAGTCGAGAGCGTCAGATACTACCTCTGACCCAACGACCTTCGAGATCGACTTCAGGAGTGTTCTAGCGGCGAGCGATACGGGTCTGAGATAGAGCGGTACTGGTTTCACGATGAGCTTGAAGAGACGATTATCGAGGAAGCTCACGAGGTGTCTGGGGGCATTGATGAGATCGAGCGCTCCTGCAGAGGGAGGAGTATCGATAACGATGATGTCGAAGCGAGGGTCACTATGAAGCTCCCAGAGCCGCTCGAGCGCCATGTACTCCTGCGTTCCTGAGAGGTTAGTCACGAGGTTCCGATAGATGCGGTTGGCGAAGATGCGTTCTGCCTGTTCCTCGGTCTCTGCATAGTTCAAGACCATGGCGTCGAAGGTAACGGTAGCGTCGAGCATGCAGGCCCACAAGCTGCCGGAGAAAGATTCATCGGTAATGAGGGTAGGTTCGTGTGGGAGGGACGTCCGGCCAAGAGCCGAGGCAAGTCGACGAGCCGGGTCGAAGGTTACCACACAGACTGACCGACCCGTCTTGGCCAGACCTGCTCCCAACGCTGCCGAGCTCGTTGTCTTTCCGACACCACCGGGACCGATGCAGATGATCGTTGATCGTTGATGCAAGAGCTTTTCAAGGCTTGCATCCTCAGAACTGCTAGGGAGCTGTTCGGTCATTTCACGAGCCATTTCCGATGTAGGGTCTTGCGCTACCTGAAGTTGAAAGTGATCGACTCATGACTCTACCTCGAGGTCCATCTGCGCCTCAAGCTGTTCTAGGAGTTGGTCAACGAGGGAAGAGTGAACGGTTGTGAGTGGTAGGAGCGGCAAGGCTACGGTCGTACCGCAATAGGTCTCCTTGAGTCGCAAGAGCTGCTCGGTTTGCCGCTCCTGCAGATTACGGCGGAATCGCCAAGCAAGGTCAACCGGATCAGATGTCTCAGGTTCAATCGTTTCCCGTTCCGGCGCGTCATGGTTGGAGCTCAGGGGTGCGAGTACCTGGTTGATGACGATCGAGGTGACGTGAATTCTGGTCCTCTCACCGAGCACTGTGACGGACTCAAGCGCTTCGTCGATAGGGGATTCCTCTGCTATCGTGACGATGACACATCCGCTGCGGCTCTCGTCGGCCAACATGGCGAGAACGTCCTCAGACTGCTTGCGGAGAGGACCAACCTTGGCGATGTCCCTCAGACCTTCGGGCGATGTAAGGAAAGAGAGCGTGTGCCCTGTCGCTGGCGCGTCGACGACCAGGAGATCGTAGTCGTTCGATTGCTCAAGCTGTTTGATCTTGCCGAGTAGTAGAAGGTCCTTGATGCCTGGGATAGCGGTCGCAATAACCCCGACTACGCCGGTCGCTATGAGTCTTGAAGCGAGCTTGCCGAAACCGTGGTCGTTGAGGTAGTCGATGAGGGCATCAGCTGGATCGATTCGGATCTCTCGATTTTGAGCTGTTGGCGATTGAGAGACGGGTTCCTTTGTGCTTGCCTCCGGCTCCACGTCGCTCACTTTGTCGAGAACGAGGTCGTCCTCACTTGAAATTTCGATTCCTGTAAATTCACCGAGATGAACTGCGGCGCAGCGGAGTCCTGCGGCCTCTCCGAGGGCGGTCAGCAGTCTCGTGACGGTCGTCTTGCCTACTCCTCCTTTGCCTGTGACGAAGATGACCTTTGGGTCACCTGCCAACTCTGCTAGGAGCCTCCTTGCGGTACCTTGTCGCACCCCTGTCACGTTAGTCAGTCGGCTGAGTTTTCATTAACCCGCAACTTTGGACCTCTACCCCTTGTGTTCAGCGGCAACGTGGAATATGGTTAATTGCAGGTGGCACACTGGTGACTAACGAGTGCACAGACAGGCTCAAGACGACGCTGACGTGTGAAGGGGAGTTCATGCAGGACGTGATGAGCAACGAAAGGTGGCGGGAAGACGCTGCTTGCAAGGGAACGCACGGATATCTCTTCTACCCTGCACGACCGCTTGAGCGTGAGACTCGGCCCGAGAAACGTCAGCGGGAGCTGCAGGCTAAACGAGTCTGTGCCCGATGCTCGGTGCGAGCGGAGTGTCTTGCTTGGGCAATCAGCCATGAAGAGATGTCTGGCGTGTGGGGCGGAACGACGGAGCTCGAACGAAGAACTCTTCTCCGGCAGGCGCAACCTCAGAGCGCATCTCGCAACGCGTCGTAGCCGCTAGCTCGGGAGCTGAGCCTGCTCAGTGTCGTACGATTCTCAGTGCTTCTACCTCGATCGAACTCTGGAGTCTGTTCTTCGGTAGATGGTAGGGCGTCTCAGCTGGTGGCGTAGTCGAGGCGCAAGCAGTACCGATAATATCGAGATAGAAAAGTCCGCCATGCTCGACGTTCTAGGCTGGTCTGAAGGTCACTCCTTCCTTCAGCAGTGCGCTGGGGATGACAGTGACAACGTGACGAAAGAGGGTCAGCGCTGACCAACGCAATTGAGGCGGACGAGCTTATTAAGGTCTTTAAAGGCGGTGTTCGAGCCTTAGATGGACTATCTCTTGTGGTTGAAGCTGGTACTGTTTTTGGGCTTTTGGGTCCGAACGGTGCAGGAAAGACGACAGCGGTTCGAATTCTCACCACGGTGACTCAACCGGACCAGGGTCGGGCTCGGGTTCTAGGGAGGGATGTTCAGCGAGATGCCCGTTGGGTTCGTGCCAATATTGGTTTAGCGGGTCAGTTCGCTGCAGTGGACGAGAACCTTACCGGACTCGAAAATCTTCGCATGATCGGTCAACTGACGCAGCTCTCGCGCGCGGAAGCGACGTCCCGAGCAAGTCAGTTGCTAGCGGCATTTGAGCTCGACCACGTTGGGAAGCGTCCCTTGAAGACCTATTCGGGAGGGATGCGTCGGAGGCTCGATCTCGCTGCTGCTTTGGTACATCGCCCACCAGTTCTATTTCTCGATGAGCCAACAACGGGTCTTGATCCTTACTCTCGTCAGGAGCTTTGGAAGATGGTAGAGGATCTCGTGCGTAGTGGCACGACCGTGTTGCTCACCACTCAGTACCTCGAGGAAGCAGATAGGTTGGCGAGTCGAATTGCAGTCGTCGACAAGGGGCGTGTGATAGCGAGCGGAACACCGAAGGAGCTGAAAGCAAGTTTAGGCAGCTCTGTGGCTGAGATAGAGCTCTTGGACCCGACCGAGATGGCAAAGGTGGTGAGTCTGGTGGAGGCCGGTCTGACAAGCCGGGCCATGGAGGTGGATGGCAAGTTAGAGATCTCCTTGGAGGGCGGGCCGCGCGAATTGAGAGAGCTCCTGGTCTTCCTTGACGACAACAACGTGGTCGTGCGACACCTAACGCTTCGAGACCCAAGTCTTGACGATGTTTTCCTCTCTCTCACCGGAAGATCGAGCGGCTCAAGGAGTAGTGGAGGTGGGCAGGATGATTGATGAAGCACTCGAGCCAGGTATCCAAGCTGCTTCGCCAACGAGGAGTCTCGGTAGGTTCTTGACCGATGTCTTGGTCGTGGCGGAACGAAACCTGATCTCTTATGCTCGAGTACCTGAGACCCTGTACTTCTCGTCGATCCAGCCGGTCATGTTTGTACTTCTCTTTCGGTACGTATTTGGCGGAGCGATCGCCGTCCCCGGCCATTCGTACGTTGATTTTCTCATACCTGGAATTTTCGTCCAAACGGTGGCATTTGGTTCGATCGGTACCGCTGTAGGGTTGGCCGAAGATCTCCGTAAAGGTTTTATCGAACGTTTCCGTTCCTTGCCGATGGCTCGTTCGGCGGTCCTCGCTGGACGAACGATTGCGGACCTGTGTCGAAACATCTTGGTGGTGATCATTATCACCGTCGTTGGGACTCTCGTCGGGTTTCGTATTCACACATCACCTTTGGCCTTTGTGGGAGCGGTCGGAGTCTTACTACTCTTTGCGTATGCCCTGTCGTGGGGATTCTCGGTAGTCGGCATGATTGCTCCGAACGCGGAGGCCGCACAGCTCATGGCTTTTCCGCTGCTCTTTCCGTTGACCTTCGCGTCATCCGCGTTTGTACCGGTACAGTCAATGCCGTCCTGGCTGCGTGGCTTTGCTAGCAACCAACCCATATCGGTCATCGTTGATGCGGTTCGGGCTCTCTCGCTTGGAGGGCCAACGTCCGGTGTTGTGCTTCGGGCGGTTCTATGGTCGTTAGCGATCTTGGCAATAGTAGTTCCGCTCTCGGTGCGACGTTTTCGACGCATGGTCTGAAGCACGGTCGCATGAGACCAGGGAGGAACTCTGAAGATGTCGCGCAGTAACGGACCTTGGTGGTGGCTTTTTGTGACCGAAATCGTTGGAACGGATTGTCGAGAAGAGGACCCTTGGGATTTAGTGCAGGTCTGTGAGAGCGGATCTTTGCGGATCTGGAGCTGAGTACGTCATGCGGGCGTAGAGAAGGACGAGAAAGTTTGCCAACGTAATGATGTGAACCGAGGTACACCAAAGACAGATTGCTCCAATGGTAATGATCTCGGAGTAGATCAACCAGAGTATGAAGAGGACTCCGACGCCGGCTAGGAGCAGTCTCGGTGTCTCAAGACTGGAGATTTTCCAAGAGACTGGGAGATTGATGCCAACCATAACCACGTAAAACAGAAGTCCAAGAAGGGCGACCGGCACGTGGAAGAAGAACGATTCGGGCGAGGTCGTCACCTTTTCGCAGTTGATCGTCGAGGTTGCTGGACAGGCAAGTGTGATATGACTATTGAAGTGCGCTACGGTCAGGTATATCGAGACTCCGAGGCCAGCGACGCTGAGTAGAAGCGTCGAGCGTTTCACCCATGGCGGCACCTTCTAGCCCCCTAGCTGCGAAGTTATCGATTTGATCGTCGGCGTTCCGCAGACATTGCCGGGCTGGTCTCCAGTCATCTTGCAGATGGTGGCGATAATGACGTTCGTGGTTTGGTCGATAGCCTGTCCCGCACTGGAGGTTGGCAGGGAGAGGGCACCAGCTATCGTCGTCCAGTTCAAGCCAGAGAGTACTTGAGGTGTGTAGCTAGCACCGATCTGTAGGTACCTGTTCCCAAAATCGATGAACGGGATAGCGCCAGTGGTTGTTGTATAGGGAGCCGCATCGTACTTCGTGAAGAGTTTGAGCTGTTCCTTCGACGGTGGCTGCAAGATGGAGTACCCGGAAAAGTTATTGGACGATGTAGTCGTTTGGTTGGTAGACCACTCTATGGGAACGAACGATATGTATTTGCTGGTATAGCTACTTTTGTAGAAGGTAAAGGTGTGAGTATTTGCGTAGGAGTCGGAGGCCGATGACTGCATGAGATGGAGGTTCGAAAACGTTCCGAACTTTGAGAGCGCTGAGATGAGCGGCCACCGTTCTGCGGCGCAGAATGGGCAGTAATCTGCACCGATGAAGAGCACCTCCGGCTTTCCTCCCTGCGTGAGCGATGCGGGAGCGCCGGTGATCTTCTCCGTGAGTGGAATCGCAGAGGAGTATCCTGCTTGGGCCAGAGCGGTCGCTGGGACGTGAGTGACTGCTTTGAAGATCGATACCGGAACCGCCTGGTCGACGGTCGTTGTCGATGAAGTCGAGCCATTTACTTTGATGAGCACGAGAGCGGTGATGATTGCTGCGATGGCAACTACCACAATCCCGACGGCGAGGGGCCCTCGCTGGGTCGTTGAACTCGCTGGTCGTCTTTTCGCAGACGCAGGAGACGAACGTCTAGAAGGGGTGGATGATGTCTTCGCCACGATTGAACTCCTGGTAAGTCGCCGATTGAAAAATATTCGTTGAGATGATCACCTTGAAAAACTCAGGGGCTCTGATCACTGCTTGAAAGAAAAGATAATCGCTTTAGGAGGTTGGGCAGACATTCTCAGACGGTACCCAGTATCCTCTTAGCGCCAGGCTGGATTGCTCGTGCATCGATTACTTTCTCTTCGAGGGGTACCGTGGAGGCTGACGGTCTTCCTGGTTGGCCGGTTGCGGGACCGTTCTCTCTCACTCCGTGACGATCGGTACGTCCCGTCGCTCACTTGATGATCGAATGAACAACCCGTGAGGAAAGCCGGTACTGCGACTTCATTCGCTATCGACTCGAGTTTTGGTGATCGATCGATCTGCACTCGTAGCGAATACAGTGCGAGCTTGTGTGTGGCTGCCGCGTGTGGTTCAAGAGATGTCGAGACGTGGGTCGAAGCTTGAAGAAGATTGGGTTCAGATGTCGCTTCGGCAAGCGGACGGGGAGCGGTCCTATCTGGTACGTCTTGAAGCTTGGGACTGCAAGGAAACGAAGAAGAGGATGAAGGATTCTCGAGCGTGTGGCGCCTCCAAGGTGAACTTTGTATCAGCGGGCGTCGATTGTGTGCAGGTGCTATCTGGTTGGTCCGACTCAGAGAATGAGAGGCACACGCCTAGGAGAAGTCGGATTTCCGAATTTCAAGTTTGCAAGAATGGGTCAGCATAGGATGCCGAGTTTGGCGGGTACTCCGTGCAATAGACACGATCACAGATCAATTGTGCGGTGTGGAGGGCAACCCACGGCGCCACCCCGAAGCTCTTCTGTTTACCCATCCTGGCATGCAGAGGTGGGATGGGTCGTTCGTCCCTCACCATCTCGTCGGCACCACTGACCTCATCTGTACACGGACTCCGTCTCGGCTGTCCTAGGCTTGTCCGAGTCGCTCGGATGGGAACCGAGATCGGTGAATCTCGGGGTTTCAAGGGAAAGGTCTCAATACGCAGTACAGTTGGCTGGTTCTTCGGGCGCCGAGCTTGTGTCGTGCATGCTCGCTCTCGATATCAGTCACGTGTAGCGAAAACTGCTACGGAAGGCGTGATCTCACAACTGCGTAGTTCCCCCATATTCGTACTCGATGTCGGCGGAGTTCCATGTCCTTGGGTCGAGGTCGAACAGTGGAAGGTGAGTTGTGGACTTTTGTGCACTGCACGTTCGAGCGCTTTCAGCCCGTCGATAGATCCGCTCCGATCGTTTCGCTGCGGTGTTTCGTGTGTTCTCGGGTGTGACTCTTCGGTCTCGACCTCAGCGAACCATCCGAATGAAGGGAACTCGAGCCAGCCCACTCGACTACGGCCGCTCACTCCTACAAGCTTGGTCCGCTCACACGGGGTCAGTTGAGATCCACTGTTCGAGCCGTGAGATTCACGTGTTCCGACGCCATATTCGGAAGCTACTCGGTCGCACTGCTCGATGACCTTCTAGAACCAGTGGTGGTACCGGAGTTGGTACGAGATAGAGATCTTTGTCGGTGGTAAGAGCAGGTGAGCTTCGTTGAAGTCGTCGCCTTCGTGGCAGATCCTGGACCGTTTCCGCTTACGAACTGCAAGGTCGTGAGTCGACAGCGCAGCGATGTCAAGGTGTGCCCAAGATGGGATCGGATGGGGGATAACGGGTTCTTGGGGCTCGACGGATTCAAACGATGCGCTCTAAACGCGGTAGGCTGGCTCAGAGTTTGGTCTCAATGAACAGGAAATCGATTGGGAACTCGGTGTCGTCTCACTGTCTTCAGTATCTCCGGTTGTGACTCTGGACCAGCGGGTGCGAACCGTACGGTAGGCGTGGGGTGATGGTTTGGTAGAGGCTCGAGAGGCTGCAACGGTTATGGTCGTGAGCGAGCTCAATGCCGAGCTCGTGGTCCTACTGCTTGAGAGAAATATTGCTCTTGAGTTCGTTGGAGGCGCATACGTCTTTCCGGGTGGAAAGGTCGAACCACAGGACTCCTCCTCCGATGTTGTGCGTCGATGTGATGGCCAGACCGATGAGAGCGCTTCATCGCTTCTCGGGCTAGAGCGTGGTGGTCTGAGCTACTTTGTGGCAGGTATTCGAGAGTGCTTTGAAGAGACCGGGATTCTGCTCGCGCGCTCTGACGGAAGTGGAATTCTCGACGCATCGGGCACGGCATTTGTTGAGACACTATCAGAGGCGAGCAGGAGTGTGATCGGTCGGTATCGGCAACGGCTCGTACATGGCGAGTGCGACTTTATTACCGTTGTCAAAGAGCTCGGCCTTACTCTTGCGTGCGATCGACTGCGCTACGTGGCTCATTGGATTACTCCGACATCCTCCCCTCGTCGCTTCGATACTCGCTTTTTCGTCACGGTAACGGAGAGCTGCCCGCTCTCGCTCGTCGACGAGGAAGAGGTCGTGAAATCGATCTGGATAGCGCCGTCTCGGGCCCTTGAGGAGTCTAAGTCTGGATCTCTTACGATGATTCTTCCAACGATTCGCAATCTCGAATCGTTGGAAGCTTTCTCCGACATTGCGCAGCTGGAAGAGTATCTATCTCATCCGCTAGTGATCGTGCCGATCCGACCGGAGCTTGTACCCGGCGACCATGGTGATGAGATACGCGTCTCTCAAGAGAGCGAGACACGCTGGTCACATCGATTCGAGTCGCTCGATATCCAACCCAGGTCATTTGGGGCGGATCGCTGATGAGCCCTGGCCGGAACCCTGGTGTACGCGTAGCTGAGAACGATCTTCTTGGTGGAGATGACGAAGGTGTGTTTCGGGGGAAGATGTCACCGACACTCTTGGGTTCCAAACTCGATGTTCGAGCTCTCTACGATCCAGGCGACGGCTATGTGCTCGGCTTCGCCGACGGGACGACTATGAGTTTTGGCGGTGTGCCAGCACTCTCCTCACTGCCCAGCGGTCTGCACTCCGGCGATCAAGAGAAGGTGATCGGCCGATCGCCGGCCGTTGCGATGACACGTTCTGCGACCGGCGTGCTGCTAGCTACAGCCGAGGGGGCGATCCTTCGAGTTGACGTCGAGCGATCGAGGCTGATCGATCAAGGGGGGGGCGACGGGAGTTGTGGCGCCGTGGTGGCGGTCGCAGCGAGCGATAGCGATGGGTGGAACGGTTGGGTCTTGCGTAGTGATGGGTCGGTTCACAACTTTGGAGCTGCACAGTGGCACGGGGATCTGGTAGGCGAACTGGACGACGATGCCGCTGTAGCGATCTGTCGAATACCAGTGGACGATGGGTATGCCATTGCGACCGCTCGAGGTCGTGTTTTCCGATTTGGAGTTGATGGTGGTGAAATTGTCTTGCGACGACCGAACTTAAATGGTTCGATCGTCGCATTGGTTTGGGGCGAGACTCGAGAGAGTTTTTGGCTCGCTGCTTCAGATGGTGGCGTCTTTAGTTTTGGCCAGGCGGGCTTCTACGGCTCTCGCTCTGGTGCGGTAGGTGCCCAGGGAGTGGGCTCGGTTGTGGGTATGGTCAAGCTCGCGAGTGGCCAGGGCTACTGGGTCGCCGATAGCCACGGGAGCGTGCGAGCATTTGGTAGGGCAGCGTTCCTCGGTAGCGCCTTACGCGATCGCCTTGAAGCGCCTTGTATCGGGATTGCGTAGTTGTTTCCTATTGAAGCGGGACGACGAGATCGAGCTTCTCGAATCGTTCCAGGATTCGAG
>JBMFXG010000056.1:0-13788 GCA_049964535.1 Acidimicrobiales bacterium
CGATTCAGGTCGATAAAGGCGACTACCTCTGTCGTTTGATATTTGGACCTCTCCGCTCGAATGCGATGAAATCGAGGCCGCTCGAAGTATCTGCTTTGCACGTCTCAACTCGGCAACTTCACGTTCTAATTGCCGAGTACGGTCTTTCTCGTCTGTCGTCACACCCATCGTCGCTCCAGCGTTAATCTGAGCCTGACGAACCCAAACCCGAAGCGTCTCCGGTGTCATGGAAAGTTTCTGGGCAACTGACTGACAAGCCGCCCACTGCGATGCATACTCGCCCCGGTGATCAGTGACCATACGTATTGCTCGGTCACGAACTTCGGGTGAGTACCTTTTTACAACTGCCATTGAAACTCCATCTCTCAAGATTAGGAGTCTCCACTATTCCCGGAGCGTATCAATTTCTGTATTTGTGCTCCTCAGGACCCCTAACGTAGGCAGTTGTGCCGCTCTGAAGAGTGAGCTCCGTCGGTAACCCGGAGTGGGCGAAGGGGGACTTGAACCCCCACATCCTTTCAGATACAGGAACCTGAATCCTGCGCGTCTACCAATTCCGCCATTCGCCCGGCCCTTATAAGTTAGCGCCTCAGCAGGGGTGAGTCAGCTATATTGGCTACTCAGCCGAATTGCCGAGGTGGGGGCTAGGGTTGTGGTGTGGGCCTAGAAGCTTTTGAGAGACGAGTAGAAGGCATTGTTGAGTCGATGTTTTCTCGAGCGGCCAAGAGGGGGGTCGAGCCGGTCGAATTGGGACGTCGCATGGTTCGCGAGGCCGAGCGGGCTAAGAAATTCTCGGTCAATGCTGAATTAATCCCTAACGTTTTCGGATTTCATCTATCACCTGCCGATTTCCTCGAGCTACAGCCGATCGCTAACGATGTTTTAGCCGAGCTCCGAAAGTTACTTGCGGAGACTGCGAGTGAACGTGGGTATCGTTTTGTTGGTCCGACGAGTGTTGAGTTCGTAGAAGATCGAGGTCAGCGCAATGGCGCGGTGTACGTAGAGAGTTCTTTCGTTGCCGGTGAGAGCCATGAACTGCGACCGACCTTGATGCTGCCGGAGGGCCAGAAGATCCGACTTGATGAGCACGAGTTTACGATTGGTAGGCTTCCGAGCTGTTCACTCATTATCGATGATGCTAAAGTATCGAGGTCGCATGCGGTTGTGACTATTGTCGATGGAGTTGGTTATCTTCGAGACCTGTCGTCGACAAATGGAACGTTCGTAAATGGGCAGAGAGTGACGAATGGGTTATCACTCAAACCTGGAGATGAAATACGAGTGGGAAGCTCCACGCTGACGTACTTACTTGAATAGGCCACTTTGCCACTACCGATACTCGAGTTATCCAAATATCTCCTCATCGGGATCATATGGCTCATCTTTTTTCGCATCGTACGTGCGATCTGGGTGGAGGTTCGCCTCCGAACAGATTCGGCGGGTACTCCTCGAACACAGCCCGGAGCGACGGAGGGCAACCCTGTTCGAATGACCGTCACGGGGCGAGGCGCTCCCTTAGTTTCAGACGGGGGCGGTGGATCCACTCGAACTTCGGTCTCTACGCTGACGCTTCGATGCAAGGAGGGACCTTGTCGAGGCCTGGAGTTCGTCATCGATGGGCACGGTACGATCGGTAGATCCCAAGATGCAACCATCTCCGTAGCGAGTGATTCGTTTGCTTCATCGTTGCACGCTCGTATCTCTGTGGACGCACGTGGTGCCCATATCGAGGACCTCGGTTCTACAAACGGCACGCGCGTCAATCATGAGCTGATTCAAGGCTCTACTAGCCTCTCAGTCAATGACCTTATCTCCCTTGGGAAGAGCGTCTTTCAGGTTGTATCGCTATGAGACTCGAGTGGGGGATTTCAAGCGATCGCGGCATGGTCCGGGGCCTCAACCAAGACTCCGTTATGGCCAATGGCTCCGTCTTCGCCGTTGCCGATGGGATGGGTGGTCACGTTGGAGGCGAGATTGCTTCTCGTATTGCAATCGATCAGATCGAAGCCCATGAGGAGGATCAGGCGAGTGGCTGGTTCGATAGCGTCTTCGCCGATGCCAATGCCGCTATCTTGCGTGAGGCACAGCGAGCGTCCGAGCTGCACGGTATGGGCACTACCCTTACCGCTGCGTATTTTCACGGAAGTGGCGATGAACCGTTTTTTACGGTCCAAAGTATCGGAGACTCTCGCGCTTATCTTTGGACCGAGGGCGTGCTCCACCAGATAACGGACGACCACACCTATGTGCGAGAACTCATTCGTAACGGTTCGATCTCTGAAGACGAAGGCCTCCACCACAGGGGAAGACACATCCTGACGAGGGCCCTTGGGCGGGAGGAGTCACTTGAGGTCGATACCTTTACGGTGAGAGTACAAGGTGGAGACAGGTTGTTGCTCTGTTCTGACGGGCTGTATAACCACGTGACCGACTCAACTCTTGGATCGATTCTGGGTTCAGATCGATCGGGCCAAGAGATGGCAGATAAGCTCGTGAATCTCGCAAATGAAGATGGTGGTAGTGACAATATCTCAGTCATTGTCGTTCGAATCTTCTCTGACGGGGAAGGTGAAGGACTACACCGCCGATCCGCTCAGCATCTTCTTGGGGAGTCTGGCGGTCGTTCCGAGTCGACCTCGAGTGGCGTTAGCGGTAAGGTTCGCGTCAATCCAATCGCTCGGGGACCGGTGTTGGCGTCGATTCCCAGACCGCTCGATCGAAAGGCGGTTGGTGGTCGAGCCAAGATTGTGACCGTTCGAGTGGTCTCCTTCATGACCGTTCTCCTTCTGTTTGCTCTTGCGGTTGGACTGCTCGTCAACGACTACGCACACCATGCATACTTCGTGGATATTAAAGGTGATCATGTGGTGATCTACCAGGGCCATCCCGGCGGAGTGTTATGGTTTCAACCCAAATTAGTAGTGACGACTGCGCTGAGTACCTCGTCGTTGAATCAAGCTCAGCGTGGCGTTCTCGAAGCCAAGGTCGAAGAGCCAACGCTTGGAGCGGCCCAGACCTACCTGCGCAATTTAAAGCACGATCTCTCGCTTGAGAAGAAGGCAAAGACGGTAACAACACCGTCGACGACCTCGACCACTTCGACGACGCAAGCGTCGTCATCGACAACGACTGGATCAGGCTGATGCGCCGTCGGATGTTCAGTGTTGCGGTAATGCTGCTCGTTGCCTTTGGGATACTCTTTTTCCAGCTCAATAACTTGCAGATCGTGCAGGCCAAGAAGTTAGCGACCGCACCTGGTAACTCTCGGGCGATAACGAGCATCTTCTCGTTGCCGAGAGGGCCGATCGTGACCTCAGACGGTGCCGTCATGGCTGAGACAGTTCCTGCGAAAAACGTCTATCACTATCAGCGGATCTATCCGGCTGGATCTCTCTACGCTACCGTGACCGGCTACGACTCTATCATTTACGGACAGTCCGGAATTGAGGCCGCCTACAACTCCTACCTGCAGGGGCATCAACGAGCAATCAGGTCCTTCTCTGATCTCTTTAAGTCCAAGATGGTCACCGATACGGTGGTCACGACGATCAATTCGACCCTCCAGAAGGTAGCAACTACGGCTCTTGGATCGCTGCACGGTGCGGTCGTAGCGCTCGATCCGACCACTGGATCGATTGAGGCCTTGGTCTCCACGCCCAGTTACAGTCCGGCTCCGCTCGCATCGCCGAGCGGGACGGTGGAGCACCAGGCTTGGACGAGCGATATCGCCGGCCCGACGCCGCCGCTGCAAGATATTGCGATCTCGCGTGCCTATCCGCCGGGATCTACCTTCAAAATCGTTACCACCTCCGCTGTGTATGACCACGATCCATCGCTTGCGACGAAGAACTACCCGGTAGCTACTCAGATCGCGCTACCGCTCACCACTCATAAGCTCCATAACTACGCCTATGAACCCTGCGGTGGAACGATGCCCGTTCTGCTTCAGGTCTCCTGTGACACGGGCTACGCTCAAATCGGCCTCTCCTTAGGAGCGTCGAATCTCGCTACCGAGGCCAATGCATTCGGGTTTAACTCCACGCCTCCCCTCGACATCTCTGGTGCTGCGGCATCGAGCTTCCCTCCGGTCTCGTTCTTCAACCAGAACCTACCGCAGCTCGCCTTCTCCGCTATTGGACAGGGAAACGTCAGTGCGACTCCGCTCCAGATGGCGCTGGTTGCATCGGCAATCGCTGATCATGGGACGATCATGACCCCACATCTTCTCTCTCATATCATTGGCTCACAGGGTCAGATCGTTACGAGTTACGAGGCGCATCCATGGAAGGTCGCTACGTCACCGGAGACTGCTGCCCAGGTGACCACACTCATGGCAGGGGTTGTGAACGGTGGAACGGCTCAAGATATTGCTATCCCTGGAGTCAAAATTGCCGCAAAGACCGGTACTGCGCAGTTTAACTTGGGTACCACGTCTACTTCGACGGGTCAATCTGATAACTGGATGATTGCCTTTGCTCCCGCTCAGGCACCGCAGATAGCCGTTGCCGTTGTGGTGCCAGCACAGAGCGGTCTGAGCGCAAATCCGACAGGTGCTGCATATGCAGGTCCTATTGTCAAAGCCGTTCTACAAGCGGCACTTGGTTTAAAGTAGAGAGGCCGAGCTATGGATACAGTTTCAGACAGAGCTTATGGTTCTCGGTATGAACCGATCGAGAAGATCGCGCGTGGCGGAATGGCCGATGTCTATCGAGCTCGCGATACCTTGTTGGATCGCCCGGTGGCGCTGAAGGTGCTCTTCCCCGAGCTCAGCGTCAATGATGCGTTTGTGGAGCGGTTTCGGCGAGAGGCTCAGGCGGCCGCCAATCTCTCCCAGTCGAACATCGTCTCTGTCTTCGATTGGGGTCGAGATCACGGCACGTACTTCATCGTTATGGAGCTTGTGACGGGATCAACCCTTGCTCAGAGGATTCGTGCCGCAGCACCACTCCCAGTAGCTGAGGTCGCGTCGGTAGGCGCAGACGTGGCAGGAGCGCTGGCGTTTGCTCATCGGCACGGTGTGGTGCACCGAGATATCAAGCCTTCGAACGTGTTGATTACAACCGAGGGCGATGTGAAGGTCGCTGACTTTGGTATCGCGCGCGCTGTCACCTCCGAGGGAGACCTAACTCAGACCGGTTCGGTCCTCGGCACCGCTTCGTATATCTCACCGGAGCAAGCCCAGGGTGGGAGTCTGGATGGTCGCAGCGACGTGTACTCACTTGGGATCGTCATGTACGAGATGGCGACGGGAGTGCCGCCTTTCACGGGAGACTCTCCACTGGCAATAGCCTTCAAGCACGTCAAGGACCCGTTGCCACTGCCAAGCTCGATTGAGCCCTCGATCCCATCGGATCTTGAGGCGGTGATCGTCCGATGTCTTGCGAAGGACCCAAACGATCGTTACGGAACCGCCAGCGCTCTACGAGCGGATCTCTTGCGCTTTAGTCAGGGCCGGGCGGTGGAGGCAGCGATACTCGCCGACCGTACTGCGGTGCGGGTTCCCCCTCAGTATCGTGATCTGGCCGCCGATCCCACGGTTGCGATTCCGCTTAATACGACTGAGGAGCCGACAAAGGGTTCTCGTAGAGGTTGGATTGTAGCGCTGGTGGTTGCGGTCATCGTAGCGGCAATCGCAGGTTTCGTCCTGGTCGGCTCGGCAACTGGACTCTTCTCTACGGCGACCGCCACGACTGCTGCTCCGCAGCTCGTCTCGGTTCCCTCAGTGACCGGCCTCAGTCAATCCAGTGCGATTCACAATCTCAATCGACTTGGCCTGAAACATCAGGTTCATAGTGTTCGTAACTCGGCGAAGTCTGGAACGGTGGTCGGTCAGAATCCTCAGTCAGGTACGTCGCTGAAGAAAGGATCATCGGTGACCTTGACGGTCTCGTCGGGGCCATCGCTCGTCTCGGTGCCGAAGGTAACACAGGAGAACATCTCGGTCGCCGAGAATACGCTCTTGAGTCTCGGCTTCAATGTAACCACGAACTACGTCTCGAACTCCAAGGCCTCTTCTGGAACAGTTATTGCACAGTCTCCGCCTTCAGGGACATCACAGCCCGCAAGGTCGACGATAACGTTGACGGTCTCAAACGGACCAACAACGGTCCAGGTACCGAACGTGGTCGGTGATCTCATCTCTCAGGCTGCCAATACGCTCTCCTCGAATCACCTGACCGTTGGTACGGTGACATCGAAGGCCTCATCTCAGCCTGCTAATACCGTGCTGTCCCAGAGCCCAGCGGCCCAGGGGCTGGTTCCAGTCAACACCAGCGTCAATCTCGTGATATCGAGTGGAACCTCCTCGACTACGACCTCAACCACGCAGCCAACGACGACCTCGACTACGACCTCAACCACGCAGCCAACGACGACCTCGACTACGACCTCAACCACGCAGCCGGGGCCACCTGGCGGATGACGCGAGTTGGTCGATGAACGCTCAGTTGCTGCTGACGCAGAGACGACGAGTCGCTAGTTCGCCGTGTTTTGGTCTCGGCGATCTGGATAGCCGAGGAGGAAGTTCTGGATCATCTGATGACCGTGCTCGCTCAAGACGGACTCGGGGTGAAACTGGGTCGACTCGATCAGGTGCTGGCGATGGCGCAGGCCCATCACCTCGCCGTCTTCACTCGTAGCACTGACCTCAAGATCAGGGGAGAGTGTACTTGGATTGACGACTAGGGAGTGGTATCTCGTGGCGATAGATGGGCTAGGTATCGTTGAGAAAACTCCCGTGCCATCGTGGCGAATGGTGGAGGTCTTGCCGTGCATGACTGTGGTTGCCGCTTCTACGTGAGCTCCGTAGGCGAACCCCAGGCACTGGAGTCCAAGACAGACGCCGAGGGTTGGAACATCGCAACAGACGGTCTTTAAGAGCTCCACCGCTAGCGTCGCATCGCGTGGATGTCCTGGTCCTGGTGAGAGGAGGATGCGGTCTGGTTGCAGGTCCTTGACTTGGGAGGCGGTGATTGCATCGCTGCGATAGACGATGGGGTCGCCACCGAGCTCGCCGATGTACTGAACTAAGTTGTAGACGAACGAATCGAAATTGTCGATCACGACGACTCTAGTCATGGATCTCTACCTTTGGGTCTTGGATCGGTGTGTGCTCAACTACGATAGCTAATGCAATGAAGAGTCGAACCTCAACCAAGAAAAAGACCGCCGGTCAGGTGGCTCGCCCAAAGCCTGGTCGTTACACCGCTCCGAATCGAGCAGCCCATAGACCTAGCCCGAAGTGGCTTGCGTACGTGATGTTTAGCGCTCTTGGCCTTGGCGCTCTGGTCATCATCGTAAACTTTATGGCGGTTCTGCCCGGTGGGGAGTCCAGCTGGTACCTCATAGGCGGAATCGGGCTTCTTGCTATTGGATTTTGGACGGCGACCAAGTATCGCTGAACGACTATCGATACAGCAACACCTGGTCGCTGTCTCTCCAGGCAGTGTTTAGCCAAGCCTCTCGATAATCGTTGCATTGGCGAGCCCGCCACCCTCGCACATGGTCTGTAAGCCGTAGCGTCCACCGGTTCGCTCGAGTTCACAGAGGAGCGTAGCGAGCAGTTTTGTTCCTGAGGCTCCAAGCGGATGTCCGAGGGCGATTGCGCCACCGTTGACGTTGACCTTCGACATATCTGGGTGAAGCTCCTTCTCCCACGCCAAGACGACCGATGCAAAGGCCTCATTGATCTCGACGAGGTCGATATCGGAGAGTGTGAGACCTGCCTTGGCAAGGACTTTGTGCGTTGCCGGAATCGGGCCAGTGAGCATCGTGATGGGGTCGACGCCGGCGAGTGCAAAGGCGTGGAAACGTGCGCGCGGCGTGAGGCCTAGCTCCTTGGCCTTCGTTGCACTCATGATCAGCGTGGCGGAGGCACCATCGGTGATCTGAGAGGAGTTTCCAGCCGTGACGCACCCATTCTCCCGGAAGGCGGGCTTGAGCGTGCTCAGAACCTCGATCGTTGTGCCAGGGCGTACGCCCTCGTCGCTGTTGAGCTGCTCGCTCGTTCTGTTTCCATCGTCATCGATAATAGGCACGCCGATGATCTCTCGATCGAAGCGACCTTCTGCCTGTGCCTTTGCGGCTCTCATTTGGCTCTCGTAGCCGAAGCTGTCGAGATCTTCTCGAGAGAGTCCCCACTGCTCGGCGATCATCTCGGCGGATACCCCTTGCCCAACGAGTCCTCCACGGTCGTGGTAGCGCTTGAAGACCTCCGGTCCGAAGGGCTTGCCCAACCCCGGAACCACGGAGGACCCCATTGGAGTGCGACTCATTACCTCGACTCCGCCGGCAATGACGATGTCGTGAACTCCTGACATGACGGCCTGGGCAGCGAAGGCAGCTGCCTGCTGGGACGAGCCACACTGGCGGTCTATCGTCGTTGCACAGACGGACTCGGGGAAACCGGCCGCGAGTACGGCGTTCCTTGCGACATTGATACCTTGCTCGCCTACCTGCATCACGCATCCCATAATCACATCTTCAATGAGCGCAGGATCGAGATCGTTTCGCTCGACGAGAGCCTTGAGCGTCTCGGCCGAGAGGTCGGCAGCGTGCCAGTTTCGGAGTGACCCGTTACGCTTGCCACCTGCGGTCCGGACGGCATCGACGATGACTGCTTCGACCACTTGGTCCCCTCTTTCTGTAAACGTTCGTCAGGGCCTTACGGCCCGGTTATTCGTCATGTTAGCAAAGCTTTGCGACCTCTCACGGTCGCCTCTCTCACTGTGGACTTGAACCTACGAAGAGCTCGGTCGTTGTAAAGGTCGTTACGTCAATAAGCCCGAGATCGGTGAGACGGAGCTCGGGTATTACGGAGAGGCCGAGGAAGCTCAGTTGCATAAAAGGGTCTGCGAGGGTGACTCCGAGGCTGCTTGCGGCCTCAAGCGCAGCTTCGAGATCGTGAGCTGTCTCCTGGGCAGAGTTAGTGCTCATGAGTCCCGCTATTGGGAGCGCTACGAGCGCAAGCACCTTCCCGTTGTGACAGACGACCTGTCCGCCGCCAACGCTGGCGAGCGTGTTGGCGGCGAGTGCCATGTCTTCCAGGTCCGTCTCAGATTCCATCCCACCGACGACCATGAGGTTGTGCGCATCGTGAGCGACGGTAGAGGCTAGAGCTCCGCGACGGAGCCCGAAGCCTTCGACGAGACCGAGACCCATGCGACCGGTTGCCCGGTGGCGTTCGATCACGCTCAGTCGTGCGAGCGAACCGGGAGCGCAGGAGCTGGGAGTTCTCGTCATCGACTTGGTGACGAGGGTGCGCTCGGTAACCCCGATGACTCGCATCGCTTGATCGACAGGGGCCCTAAGATCAAAATCTGAGGACTCAATGGAACGTTTGAGATGGACACTGTTCATCATCCACGATGGTGGAGTGCTCGGTTGCACGGTTCCTTCGACGATCTCGCCGTTGCGGGCAACGACTACTCCTCTTTGGAGAACGACCTCTGGCTCAAAGCTCTCTAGTGAGCGAAAGACTACCACGTCGGCTTGATGGCCTGGTCCGAGAGATCCAAGATGATGAAGTCCGTGGTAGTCAGCTGGATTGAGCGTCGCCATGACCAAGGCGTCTTCCACGGTGATTCCAGCGCTGACAGCCACTCGTAAGCAGTCGTTCATGTGGCCCCGCGTGAGGAGCAACGTTGGCTCGCGGTCGTCGCTGCAGAGAGCGGCACGGGAGGTTCCGTGATCGATGATCGACGGAGCGAGATCAGAGATGTTCTGCGATGCCGAACCCTGTCGTAGGAATATCCACATTCCCTTCTGGCGCTTTTCGTGAGCTTCTGCAAGATCGGAGCATTCATGGTCAGACTCGACCCCAGCGCTGAGGTAGGCATCGAGTTGTGTCCCTCGTACGCCTGGTGCGTGGCCGTCGACTCGAGTGGCGCCAGCCACAGCGATCTTTGCTAGCATTTCCGGATCTGCGTTAATGACGCCAGGGTAGTTCATGACCTCTGCAACGCCGATAACCGAGTCCATCTCGAGGAGTGCGGCGATCTCCTGCGCTCCGATCGTCGCACCGGGGCTTTCGTACTGCGAAGCGGGAACACACGACGAGGCGCAGATGCCGAAGGTGAATGGTAGTTCTGAGGTCGCTCGTGCTAGCTCAACCACTCCGGGCACGCCAAAAACGTTCGCTAGCTCATGGGGGTCGGCTGCAATGGCCGTGGTCCCTCGAGGTAGTACCACCTTGACGAACTCGTCGGCCCAGAGCTTTGTAGACTCAATGTGCATATGGGCGTCGATAAATCCGGGCGTCAGCTTGCAGCCGGTGACGTCGATCTCTTGCAAGGCGGGTCGATTACCCCAGCCAACGACGATACCATCTTTGATTGCGAGGTCTTGGCGAATCCACTCCTTCGTTGTCGTGGAAAAGATCTCGCCACCTTTAAGTAGGAGGTCGACCTCCTCGTCGCCGCGTGCGGCAGAGATCTGTCGACTGGTTCCCCGAATTTTTGCCATAGGACCAGGTTACTCTGCGGTCTCGGTACTCGGTGGCTCCCAACTCGTTCGTCAGGTATGGCTATGAGTTTCCGAGATGGGGGTAACCCTGGCGTTGAGCCTTCCTGAGATGTCTGAACATGAAGCACAGCGCTCTCTTATCACTCCCCAGCGTTGGAGGGCGCCAAAGATCGTACAACCGGCGCAGATGCCGAGGATGGACTCGAGTGCTGCGAAGAGTCCGAGTAGCGCAAGGATGGTCTCTGCGATCCCCCAGGACCCTGCGAGCGCGAAGACGGTTGCGGTGCTAGAGAAAACGAGACCAATGCACTGAGCGAAGCGTTTTGGTGCTCCGGGGACCAAGCTGCCCGCGCCGAGACGTGGTGCGACGACACGAACCGCAAACTGCCCAAGTGGCGAGAAGCGTGGTCCACTGAGGGCTCGTACTAAGAAGCCGTAGACCAAGAGTCCAAGTACAACAGGGTTGTGAGTGGTCTCGACGATGAGGACGAGGATAACCACGCCGCCAGCGACGACGCGAGCGGCGTTGCTGTTGACCATAGTTGGGAACGAGATGAACTTCGAGAGTTGCATAATCCTGACTAGATTAGTCGGCTTTTATTGCGCTTCAGTGCGAGGTTGAAATGATGGAGCGGGATCACCACATAACTCGGTAGGCCGACAACCTCCTGAGCCACCACCTATCGTGGGAGTGGGCGTGAAGGTCGTTCGGTGTACGCTGGCGGTCCGAGAGTGACCTCTTGGCAGAGAGGATGTTGTGATGGAGTTTGAAGAACGAGTTCAGATGACGGAGAGAGAGACGCGTCGTGGACCTCAAAGGATTGGCTTTATCGGGCTCGGGCTCATGGGGAGACCAATGGCGATCAATCTTCGTAAGGCAGGCATTGAGGTCTCGGTCTGGTCTCGGTCCCAGGCACCCGTGCACGAGCTCGTTCAACACGGCGCACGCGCAGCCACTTCGCTGCATGATCTCATGTCTTTCGCTGACTGTGTGATCTTGATGCTACCGACGCCGGCCGTCACCTCAGAGGTGGTCTTTGGTGACGGGGGTATCTTGGAGTTTGCAAGTCCTGGCCAGTATCTCATTGACATGGGTACCGAGACGCCCGAGCTTGCTCGTCAGATTGCTCAAGAAGGCCGTGCAAAGGGAGTGAAGGTTCTTGATGCCCCGGTTTCAGGGGGCGACGTTGGTGCGATAGCGGGGACCCTCTCGATTATGGTCGGCGGTGAATCGAACGATGTCGAGGACTGTCGGATGGTGCTTGAGGCAATGGGGCGTTCGATCTTTCACGTTGGACGTGCAGGGGCCGGTCAGACCGTGAAGGCAGTGAATCAGATCATGGTTGCGGGCGTTTTGGCGACCGTTGCAGAGGGCATGGTCCTCCTTGAGCAGGCGGACGTCGAGATTGACGAGGCGCTTGGCGCACTCGGCGGTGGTAGGGCCGGTTCGGCAGTTCTATCGGCAAAGGCTAAACAGATGCTCGATAGGCAGTATGAACCCGGTTTTCGGGTAGAGCTGCACCTCAAGGATCTCGATATCGTCTCAAGCTTTGCCCGAGCGTCCAAGGTGTCTCTCCCGGTCACTGCGTTGGTGACGGAGCTCTTCCGCTCGGTAGCGGTCTCTGGGGGATCCATGCTCGATCACAGCGCTATCGTCGAGGCCATACGGTCGCTTCGAACGTTGAGCTTCTCCGATAACGATACCGAGTCGTAGGGTTCGGGTCTGGGTCTCTCACTGGTAGCGATGAGAGACCCTCGGGCTTCCGCAAGCTTGACGAAGGAGAACTCCGTTGCCGCTGCGTTGCGGTCGAGATGGAGAGAGAGATAGCGGATCGGGGAAGGTTGAGCCGGTCTGCTTGTCGCCGTTGCCGAGACGATGAGACATGGTTCGGCCGCTCGGTGACTAAAGAGATAGGTAGAGTACGGTAAGGTTGAAACCGAGGAGGGAACAATGCAGTCTTCCCAATCATTTCGTGGTATGCGAGATATTCTCCCTGGAGAGGTTGAGCGACGCTCGCATTTTCTCGATACCATTCGGACCGTCTACGCGTCGCATGGGTTCCACGAGATCGAGACTCCGATCGTTGACTCGCTCGAGATACTAGAGAACTCTGGTGGTGGTGAGAACGAAAAGTTGATCTTTAAACTCCTCAAACGAGGAGAGAAGCTGCAACTCACCGATGATATCTCTCCAGATGATCTAGTCGATGGGGGTTTGCGCTTTGATCTGACTGTGCCGCTATGCCGTTTCTATGCAGAGAACGCCGTTCGGCTTCCGAAACCGTTCCGATCGCTACAGATAGGTCAGGTCTTCCGTGCCGAGAGGCCCCAGAAGGGTCGATACCGTCAATTTCTGCAGGCCGATATCGATATCATCGGCGACTCGACCGCTCTCTCAGAGATCGAATTGTTGATTGCCTCTGGTCACGCGCTGCATCGTCTTGGACTTGAGAGTTTTGAGGTGCGCCTCAACGATCGCCGAGCGCTCGAACAGATTCTTCTCAAACAAGGTGTGGGAATCGACCAGATCATCGGCGTGATGGTCGCACTTGACAAGCTCGACAAGAGCTCCCCTGAGCAGGTTGTGAAGGAGATCATTGCGCGGGGTGTCGATCCAGGTGTAGCCGAGTCCATCCTTGAAGCCCTCGGACGAGCGAACGGCCAACACGTGGTGGACGAGCTAGCGAACGCTGGGGCCGAGGAAGCGATTCTCTCCAACCTCGAGGAGATTGTATCGAAGGTACGTGGCTCGATCCATGGAATGGGGGTGCGCATCGACCCACTCTGCGTTCGGGGCCTTGGGTACTACACCTCTACCGTCTTTGAGTACTCTTCTCCCAAGTGGGGGTCGTCGATTGCCGGTGGTGGTCGTTACGATTCGATGATGTCTCGATTTGGCCTGGACCAGCCAGCGTGCGGAGTTTCGCTCGGTTTCGAGAGGATTCACGCAGTACTAGCAGGAACAGAGGGCACGGCGGGAACGAGCTCTCGACGCAACCTGTACCTTCTTTTTGATCAGACCGAGCAGCTCGGCGAAGCTCTCGCCGCGGCTCGGGAGTATCGTAAGTCTGGCTTTAGCGTGATTTTGGTCTCTCACCGCCATGGCGGACGGTCCCCGATGAAGCGTTTGGCGAGCGAGGCCGAAGAGCTACGTCGGCAAGGAGCGCAGGGCGAGTACTGGTTTCTACAGCTCGGAAACGACGCTGAGCCGCGCCTTCTCATGCATGGTTGATGTCGCTCTAGAACGGAGCTAGGTGGTGGGTTGCAGAGGTCAGTCAAGCCATCGATCGATGGCTACCGATAGGGAGCTCGCACGGAGCGGGGCAT
>JBMFXG010000057.1:0-13659 GCA_049964535.1 Acidimicrobiales bacterium
GTTGGCCATGCGAGCGTGAGGTCGTTCCCCATGCCCTTGGAGTCCATGACGATATAGGCCCCGCCGTAAGCCTTTCGGGTGATGACGCAGATACGAGGGACTCCACAGGCGGCATAGGAGAAGGCGAGCTCTGCCCCGTGTCTGATCATTCCTCTCCACTCGACATCTTTGCCCGGAAGGAAGCCGGGCGTATCCTCCAACGTGATGACCGGTATGTTGAACGCGTCACAAAAGCGTACAAACCGGCCGCCCTTCTGTGCTGCGGGGATATCGAGTGTTCCGGCCATGATCATTGGTTGGTTGGCGACGATCCCGATCGTTCGTCCCGCTATCCGAGCGAGACCGGTTACGAGTTGAGGCGCCCACAACTTTCTCAGCTCGACGAACTCGCCGAAGTCGACGAGCTCGTGCACGATGTTGCGCACATCATAGGAAGCGGTTGGTGAGTCGGGAATGATCTCCTCAAAAGGGGTTCGATCACCATAGAGGTCGTCCCACTCGTTGACTCTTGGGGGTAGGTCGTTGGTGGAACTGGGTAGGAAGCTGATCAGCTCCGCTATTCGAACGAGGACGTCGTTGGGGTCTTCAGCCTCCTCGTACGCAACGCCGGACTTTGATAGGAGCGTGTGCGCTCCTCCGAGGTCGCTCGGACTGAGGCTCACACCGGTGAAGCTCTGGACCATCGATGGCCCAGAGAGGTAGGCGAATGCATCTGAGGTGACAACGACATAGTCGGAGAGGCCGAGTAAGAGAGTTGGACCAGAGACCGCAGGCCCGATGAGGCCCGTGAGGATCGGAACACGACCAGAGCACTGTGCAAGCGCACGTGCGGCAAGGCCCCAACCGTGAAGTGCGGGGACTCCGTCGTTGATCTCGGCCCCTGAGGTTGAGAGAATGAGCACGAGGGGCAGCTCGACCTCTGACGCGAGTCGAGCAGCAGTAGCGATGCGCTCCCCATCTGCTTCGGTTAGGGCGCCGCGCTTGGAGGAAGGACGCGAGGTGACGAGAATGACGTCTCGTCCATCGAGTTGGGTAATACCGGCCCTCGTTGAGCCTTCAGAGAGCCGTCGAAGATGGAGACTAAAGTCGACCTGGCGTCGAACACTACTACGTATCAATGATGATGACCTGACTATTTGACGCGAGGCTCGAGTCGAGAGCCGACCCCGCTGATCTTTTCCATTACAGTGCGAGCTGCCTTGCGACCAGAGCGTAGTGCTCCGTTGATCGAGGCGCTCTCGAGATAGTCACCGGCGAGGACGAGTCCATCTCCCACCAGGTTCTCTGACGTGCGAAGTACCGACGATGGCGGTGTGATGGGAAGCGCCTTGTCGATGACGGTGACATCGAGTAGTTCCCAGGTATCGACGACCGGTCCGAAGGTCGCGCGGAGCTGATTGAGGGCTGTGGTGTGAGCGTTCGAACCTGTCGGTCGATAGGAGACACTAACGAGGTGTCCAGCGCGCCGGTTGTAAGAAGGTGCAACCGCTGAGAGATCGGTGACGGTCAAGATGGGGCCTGGTCGAAGTGATGGCACATAGACCGACGTGCCGAGATCGATTGGCTCCGGGGCAATGAGGGTGAGGGCTCCAACGGTGGAGTAGGCAACGTCATGGAGGACGCCTGGGAGTAGCGAAGCGGTGACGTCTGCACTCGTTGCAAGGACGGTAACCTCTGAAGCAACTGTGTGGCCGTCTGCAAGTGTGATACTCCGAGAGGCCACTGCTGAGACCTGAGCATCGAGGATGATACTCTCCATGAAAGACGATGCAAGCTGCTGTGCAAGAGCGTTCATTCCGGCTGCAGGAAGGCTAGCTCCTCCGTGGCGAAAGCGGTCCCAGAGAAAGCGGAGCTCTTGCACCGAAACACGTCGAGCTTCACCGAGGTAGACCCCTTGAAGGAACGGTTCCACAATGGTGGAGCGAAGAGCGCTGCTCCTCGCTAAGAGATCCATGACCTGTCCTCCATCTTGAGGAAGAGCACGAGAACGCAAGATAGTCCGTGCGGCGTTCAAGAGGTCGGAAGGAGAGGAGATATAACGCAGTGATTTGGCGAACTCGATACGGTCTTCACCGAAGGAGAGCGTCGCGCGACCACCGGAGGGTAGATCAAAGGTGATGCCGCGAAAGAGAGGCTGTAGCTCTAAGGACTCGTGGTCGAAGAATCGTCGACCCTCTGGGTAGTCCGGCAGGTAGACTTGAAAACCTCGATCGATGGTCACACCGTCAGTTACCGTCGTGGCAACTTTACCGCCGATGTGATTACTAGCCTCGAAGATGATGGAGGAGATACCGTTGAGGTCGAGGACCTTGGCGCAGGCGAGACCTGCTAATCCTGCTCCGACGATGACCACTGGCGCAGCGTCGGGACGTTTGGGTTTCGATGCCATGGTTCCCTCCGCGTCTCGTTCCAGCTCTCGTGTGTTTTGAGGTCATGCTACCCGGATGATTCGTGCCTTGAATCGGTGGGTAGCGGTACAGGGTTGAAGGTAACGAGAGAGGGAAGGAGTTATGAGTGGCAGATGAAGCCGCGCATCGTCGGAAACGGCGCCGGATCATCTTGGGCTACTTGGCGAGCGGGCTAGGGCTCGGAGTCGCTGCCTGGTTCATTCTTCAAAAAAAGACTGAGCTCATTGCTGTACAACACGTTTTCTCGGACGCCTTGAGTTGGAAGCTCTCCATAGGACTGCTGCTTGAACTGGTGTCGATTCTCTGTTATTCGCTGACCACATGGCTCTTGGTGCCGAATCGTCCTCGTTACATTACCCCGCTCTGGACGGCATCGTTAACCTTGGCCGCAACGGCGCTGGGGAACTCGCTACCACTTGGAGCCGGTGTCTCGGCTTACTACGGCTATAGCCGTCTTGAGCGGATGGGCGCCTCGAAGACGAGTGCAGGACTCGCTATCGGGGCGACGAATGCGGTAGCGACCGCTACGCTCGGTCTCCTGGCCGTTGTCTCGACGCTCCTAAGCAGGGGAGGCACCAGGACGGCACTGTCAGGAACGGCGCTCGTAGTGCTGATCGTACTCGTCGTTCTGATGGGACTCGTGCTCTATCGGATCGGTCCTTTAGCGTCTCGGGCAGTCTTCGTCGTGACGTATCTTCGTCATCGGTTTGGCTCCTCGAGCCAGGAAGCTCTGCGGCGGGCAACCGAGACTCGAGCTCGGGTAGCTGCCGTCTCGTACTCGACAAGGACGCTCGTGGCCGCAGTGATCTTTTCGATGGCGAACTGGGGCTGGGACTTTGCGGCTCTCATTCTCGCTCTTGCGATTGCCCATGCACACGTCGAGCCGACCGGCATCGTTGCGGCCTACTGTGTCGGTGCTCTCGCGGCGAACCTTCCCATTACCCCGGGCGGGTTGGGTGTGGTGGAAGGTTCACTGGCGGTTGCCCTTGTTGCCTTTGGGGGTCGAGAGGTTAACGTGTTGACCGCCGTGCTACTCTATCGTCTCGTAAGCTTTTGGTTCTGGCTACCCGTAGGGTGGTCGATGCATTTTCTGCTCGGTGCCCACCTCTCCCGACGTGAACGTCGGATGAACGCTTCAGAGCTCCCTGCGAGGGGCTCATCGGAAAGGCAGCTGCCGACCGGTATCGAGACCTTAGATTCGAGCTGCGATGTCTAGGCATCTTCGTAAGGGAACACTTGGTGCGCTCGTTTTGACGATGGTCCTAGCCGGTTGTGGGGCTTCGAACTCCGTTGCCGGCTCGTCTGCAACGAACTGTCTGGTGCCACTTGAGAGCGCAATCCATGCCCTGCCGGTTGCGCGTCCGATCCTTGGTGTTCGGGCTATTCGTGCCGGATCGTTGCACCGATTGCGTTTTGGGGCAAGGGCGGGTGAGCTGCTCTGTGTGATCGGATTTTCCTTGCCTATTCATAAGCACTCAGGCAGTTCCAAGAGGCCGACCCGCTCGGTTCGGCCAATTCTCTTCGTTGTCTATCAGGAGCGCACCGATCGTCTGCTCGGCTCTGCAGTCCTGCGGAGCTCTCTACCTGAGATACGGCACTTCTTTTGAGTAGAGGTCGGTATAGAGCGACGTGACGCAGTCTCGATTGTGAGAGCGAGCTCCGCTCACTTCAGCGAGAAGGTGTTTGAGATCGGATGTGCTGTCACGTGTCACCGCTCAAGACTTAGTAGATCGTGACCTTCCACGCTGCGCTTGGTCCAAAATGACCTTACGCACTCTGATCGATTTTGGAGTAACCTCGACACACTCATCGTCTGCAATAAATTCCAGGGCCGATTCAAGAGTGAAGATGCGAGGAGGAGAGAGCCGTACGAGCTCCTCAGCCACCGAGGATCGCATGTTTGTAAGCTTTTTCTCTTTCGTTGGGTTGACGTCCATGTCGTCGGTTCGAGTGTTCTCTCCGATCACCATTCCTTCATAGACCTCGTCGCCAGGGTTGACGAAGAGCTGTCCTCGTTCTTGGAGATTGAGGAGCGCGTACGACGTGGTCACACCGGAACGATCGGCGAGGAGGGAGCCCGAGGTTCGGGTGCGGATCTCTCCCGCGTAGGGACGATAGGCGTCGAAGGCGTGGTGGATAATGGCTGTGCCTTTCGTATTAGAGAGCACCTCGTTGCGAAGGCCGAGTAGCCCACGTGCAGGAATCTGGTAGATCGCCCTGATCCATCCGCTTGCATTCTGATTCATGGATTGCAGCGTCGCGCGTCGAACGGCAACGCTCTGTGTGAGTGCCCCAAAGTGCTCCTCCGGGACGTCGACCTCAAGCCGCTCGAAGGGCTCCTCTACGACTCCGTCGACTACTCGCGTGATAGCGGTTGGTTTCCCAACGGTGAGTTCGAAGCCTTCTCGGCGCATCAACTCGATGAGAACTGCGAGGGCGAGTTCGCCTCGTCCCTGCACTTCAAAGGTGTCAGGACGATCGGTTGGGAGGACTCGAATTGAGATATTTCCGATGAGCTCTTGATCGAGACGAGCCTTGATGAGCCGGGCCGTTACCTTGGTTCCTTCTCGTCCGGAGAGGATCGAAGTGTTGGCGGCGAGCGTCATGGAGATGGCCGGCTCCTCTACCTCAATGGGCGGTAAGGGACGAGGGTCTTCGAGGGAGGTGAGCGTCTCGCCAATCGTGACCTCGGGGATGCCGGAGATGATAGCGATGTCTCCACCTTCGACTAGGTCTGCCGGCACGCGCAGGAGGTGTTCTGCAACGAAGACCTCGCCTATCTTGACTCTTTGTGACGACCCATCTCGTCGGTACCACGCCACATTTTCACCTTTGCGTAAGACGCCGTTGATAATGCGGCAGACCGCTAGGCGGCCGAGATATGGCGACGCGTCGATGTTGGAGACGAGGGCTTGGAGCGGGGCGTTAGGGTCGCAGTCGAGAGCAGGCACTGCCTCCATGAGAGTCTCAAAGAGTGGTGCGAGCGTTGTCGACTCCTCTCCGAGCTTGTGAGTTGCCCATCCAGCTCGGCCGGAGGAGTAGAGAACGGGAAACTCTATCTGCTCTTCCGTGGCTCCGAGGTCGATGAAGAGCTCCAAGATTTCGTCGTGGACCTCATCTGGCCGTGCATCCGGTCGATCGACCTTATTGATGACGACAACGATCGGTAGGTGTGCTTCAAGAGCTTTGCGTAGCACAAATCTGGTCTGTGGAAGAGGACCCTCTGCCGCATCCACCAGCAGGATCGCTCCGTCGACCATGGTGAGGCCGCGCTCGACCTCACCACCAAAGTCGGCGTGACCAGGGGTATCGACGATATTGATTTTGGTCTCTCCCCACCAGAGCGCTATGTTCTTAGCGAGAATAGTGATACCCTTTTCTCGCTCAAGATCCATAGAGTCAAGGATGCGATCCTGGACGTCTTGGTTCTCTCGGAATGCGCCCGATTGACGCAGCATCGCATCGACGAGTGTGGTTTTGCCATGATCGACGTGTGCAATGATAGCGACGTTGCGTATGTCGAGACCCAAGATAGTAAGCCGCCTTTTGATTCGAGGAGTGCGATAGAGCGCTAGTCCGATTTGGGAGTGCGCTTCTCTATACGGTCGAACTCGCGTTCAACGTCACTCCAGAGTATCGGCTCTGGGTCGTGTCCACGCTCTTCGTCGGAGCTGACGCGCAGGATCAAGATGATGGCGGTGCCCCAGAGGATAAAGAGCGAGAGAATCTTAGCGAGGGCTCCTGCGAGCTCTTGGTCCCCGACGGCTGAGAGTCCAAAGATGTGGGCGTGGTGAATAAAGACCGGGTAGAGAGGATGCTGGGCGAAGATGAGAATGAAGGTTGGTGCGGTGGGCAGGAGGCTCTGAGCAAACAAGAAGACGATTCTGCCAACCATGGAGAGCTGGCGTACTCCTGGCAGAAGACGTAATGCAGTGAGCCACATGGTCATTCCCGCTGCGATTAACGCGACTTGCAGCCCGCTCCGCACGAGAGCACTCTCGGCTTGGTCCTGGACAATGGGTGTCAGCATCGAGAGAAAGAAGGTACCCGAGAAGACGATGGTGGCAGCGATTGGCCGTGTCAAAAACGATGTCACACGGTCGATGACGAACGGGCGTGTGACTCGGGCTATCCAGGCTTTCGGTAGCCCGAGGAGCACGAGAGGAGTTGCGATCAAGGTCAAGGTGACGTTATCGAGCAGATAGACGGTGACGTCGTCGTGAGCCGCAAGAGCGTTGAGGGGACTTGCGGTCAAGATAGCGCCGAGAATGACTCCACTGAGGAAGAACCATCGTTGGCGTACTGTGACTGGATAGCGATGACGTCGAGGCAGGGCGCGTGCGGCAGAATCGAGATCGCCGCTCGTCTGAGCTGTGAGGATGGGGCAGGTTCGGAGATAGCCAAAGACGATAAGGAGCGCGAGGAGGATAAAAACTATATTGAACTGAGCAAGAACCATGCTAGTGTGCATCCTTTACTCGCATTCGAGCCGTTCGATCGTACGAGATGTAGACGTCCAGGATCGAGATCGGTGCTTCTCGTATCGTAGCGGAGATCTAGGCCCAATGCATAGCTGCACTGGTTTGATCTCTCGAAGAGTGATCTCCATCGTTTGGATTGGGTGTCTCTCTTTGGATTGTTCTCAGAAGGTGATCACTGCAGCGACGCGGGTCGCGTCGTACCTTTGCACTTGAGTGTACGGTTGCACTAGCTCTCATGCGAAGTAGGTCACGACTGATAGTCTCTCGATATCTTCACCGCAGCGAGCAACCGAACTCTGAAAACTATGGCGATAGCACCGAAGGTGATACCGAGAGAAGTTCGTATGGCAGGGGAACGGAAGCGCATTCGCTTCTGTCCTGGTCTCAGATGCCAGGAGCTGAGCCGCAGTGGAGATCTTAATGAAGGTCCTCATCGTCGAAGATGACACACGTATGGGTGCCCTGCTCGTTCAGGCTCTCAGCGAAGACGGGCGTGCTCCGACGCTTGCGACCGATGGCCTCGATGCCTTGGAGCTCTGCGATCGAGAGAGTTTTGACGTTGTTCTTCTCGATGTGATGTTGCCGAGCGTGGATGGATTCACCCTCTGTCGAAGTCTTCGAGACTCGGGAAATCAAGCGACGATCATGATGGTAGCTGCAAAACACGAGCTTGAGAATCGGATCGAGGGACTCGATGCGGGTGCGGATGACTATCTGATCAAACCGTTCAGTCTTCGTGAGCTTTTAGCTCGACTGCGTGCGGTGCAGCGACGGTCGGAACGACCAGCCACCACGATGGTCCGAGTTGGACCACTCACGGTAGTCCCTCGTAGCCGACGTGTGATCGGTGGGCAGTGTGCGGTGCAACTTTCTGCTACTGAATTTGATCTTTTGAGTTTTGTGACCAGAAATCTCGAAGTGACACTCTCTCGAGGTCGCATTCTTGAAGCGGTCTGGGAGTTCCCTCACGAGGGGTCATCGAATGTGATCGACCGGTACGTTGCGTATCTTCGGAGTAAGCTTGAACTGCTCTCGTATCTGATAACGATTCAAACCGTTCGTAGTATTGGTTATCGAGTGAGCTGTGTCAAGAACGAACCATTGGAGGTCGGTGAACGGTCCGACTGTGTCGGTCGTGATCCTGAGCGTTTAGGGTCTCGAAGCGTTGCGTGCGAGAGCGTTACTCCGGGGAACCGTGATGACGTCGGGACGAGCTTGTGAAGCTGAGGGTCCAGGTCGCCCTGGTCTCCATGTTTGTGACCGCTCTCATCTTGGGATGGAGTGGAGTCCTTGCGATCAGGCTGGTCTTGAATCGGGTCGATGGAACTGCAGATCAGGCACTTCGGGCACGTTCGAGGTCGATAGAGCGCAGACTCATCTTCTCGTCGACGAGACCTGTCCTTCCATTCGAGATTCCTTCGAATTTTCGGAGTTTTGGGCCGAGTAGAGTTGTTCCGCTCGCCCAGTTGCTCACTGACTCCGGGAAGGTTCTGTCGACCTTCGGCCGTGCCTCTACCAAAGCGTTACTATCCGGCTCGCTTCATATCCCAGCTCTTGGAGCGACAGAGTTTTACTCGCTCAGCAGATTCAACGGCGTGTATCGAGTAGTTGTTGAGCGCTCTGCGTTCAACGACTTCGATCTCGTTCTCGTTGCACTCCCAATCGGACCGGATCTTGCGCTCGTCAATCGTCTGCGAGATGTTTTGATCATCATCAGGATGCTTTCGGTGATGAGGTCTGGTTTTGGAAGCCACTCCTTAGCTCGTCGTGTGCTGGCGCCGGTTGAGCGCCTTCGGCGAAGGGCGGCGGAGGCCGAGATCTCAACGGAGGTGATCACGCTACCGCTTCCGCAGACTCGTGATGAGGTTGAGGCTCTAGGTCGGACTTTGAACACTCTGCTCGGTCGACTCCAAGGCGGGTTAGCCGATCAGCACCGCTTTCTCTCAGATGCCAGTCATGAGTTGCGCACGCCGCGCGCCGCACCCCGGCTCGAACTTGAGCTTGCCGTCAGTACCGAGCGCAGCGAGGAGGAGTTGCGCCGAAGTTCTCAAGAGGCGCTATCCACGACCGAGACGCTCGTAGAGAGTGTCGAGCGGCTCTTTGCTCTCTCTGTACTTAACGAGCGCATTCCTATTTCCGACTCCAACGAACTCGATATCGTAGAGATCTGCCAAGACGCGGTGGCGCTCCGAGCTGAATAGGCCAAAGCTTGTGACGTGGCTCTTGAGCTGTGCTCTTTGGACAGCGAAGTTTTCGTTGGAAAGCGCTCGTATCTGATATTTAACCACGACGAGCTTCTTACAGCGTAAGACGGTTCCGCTTGCCTCTCTCACAGTTGGCGAGTGTGTCACAGTGCGCGCTACCCTGAGCTCGACTGGAGTGCTCACTACCGGATTTCTCTCAGTTTTTCCTACATCATCGCGCGGTTTTGCCCGGAACTTTCGACCAGGCTTCGGCCGACGTAGGCGCAAGGGTGGGGTCTTCAGCCCTGGAAGCTCCTCGTCTGGACGACGCGTTCTCCTCGGTGGTGGTCGGTACACTCCGGTCACTGGCGTGATAGCGTCAATTTCAGGTAGTACGCTTGAGGTTCAATCCACGAGCGCTCAGACAAGCGCGACGGTGGACCCCTCGATCATAATCACTGTGACGTCGCCGACTACGGCGACCTCGCTCTCGACTCATCAGTGTACGAGAGTACTCTTGAGCTCTCCGGTTTCGTCGACTACGACCGCGGCTACAGCCTGCTCGGTGACGCTTTATGCTCCGACGGCCCGAGGATGCAAGGCGCTTCGTGGCGGTTTTGTCGCAACGAGCGCCGGTTGATGCCGACGAATCTTCGTCAACTACTTCGGTGATCGAATGCAGATCTCGACTCTCTCTAGCGTCGATTGACTCGGTGGTTGTTGAGTAGCCTGGGGTCCCCGACCGTGTTCGCTCACGCGCTCGTGAGTTCGTCTCCGATCTGAAGAACTTGCGAACACGCTGCAATGATCTCAGGATCGTGAGCGGCGAGGAGAAGCAGCGCACCCTGGTCGACTCGCTCCATCAGTAGGTCGACGACGATGCTGCGGTTGTCTGGATCGAGCTCTGCGGTTGGCTCATCGGCGCAGATGATCGGTGGATTCGCTACGAGAGCTCGTGCTACGGCTACCCTCTGTTTCTGTCCTCCCGAGAGCTCCTCGGTGAGCGATAGCGCAACGGAACTGAGATGGAGGCACTCGAGCATGGTGCCGACCGCTTCGTCGCTGATAGAAGCAGGGACTGCTCTAGCTATCAGCGGCAATCGAATGTTCTCCTCGACCGTGAGGTATGGTATGAGACCGTAGCCTTGGAGTACGAGACCCACGCGCGATGCGAAGTCGGCGATCTCTTCGATGCGAACTTCGTTCCACCTGACTTCACCGTGTTGGGGTGAGGTCACTCCACACAGCATATGGAGGAGTGTTGTCTTGCCCGAACCGGATGGTCCCGCTATCGCTAGGGATGTACCGGTAGTGACCGTGAGGTCGAGGGATTGAAAGATGGTACGTTCTCCGACGGAGAAACCGAGCCCACGGCCCCAAAGCGTAGAAGGGCTAGGGTTCACGATGCACTCTTTCGAGGATTACTCTCTCGCCTTCGAGTTGGAGCGCTACGAGTGAATGTGGTGGGAGGTGCTCGAGGATGTGTCGAGGAAGTTGCAACGCTCCGTCTCTTCCAACAACGAGGTGCTCGACGCCATCGCTTGCTTGTGAGCCGACACGGCCGTCGCGTATCGTTAGGCTTCTGCTCGCAGCACGAGCTACCGCCGGGTCGTGGGTTACGACCACGATCGTCGTACCGTCGCGCTCGTTGAGGGAGCGCAAGGCGTCGATCACAGCGGCTTTCGCTTCGGTGTCAAGCTCTGATGTTGGCTCGTCAACGAGCAGAAGACGAGGACGACCGACTACGGCGGCTGCGAACGCCACCCTTTGGCGCTCGCCTCCCGAGAGGCTGGCGACTGAGGTGGTTGTGAGATGCTCGATTGCGAAGTTCGTTAAAACCTCCATCCAGTATTGACTGCCCTTGCGGCGAGGTCGAGGTAGGGCGCGCTCAGAGAACGCGAGATTCTCGAGAACGGTAGCGTAGGGCAGGAGGTTGCGGCGGGAGTTTTGCAGAACCATAGCGACATCGATAGATCTCATGCGAATCTTCTCTCGTTCAGAGAGCCGAGCGAGATCGTATGGACCTACGCTGATTGCTCCGGTTGTGGGCGCAAACAGTCCACCCATCAGTCCGAGAAGCGTTGACTTTCCCATTCCGGAGGGTCCAACGAGGGCGACTATCTCCCCGGCTTGAACCTTGAGATCGACGCTACGCAGTGCTACGACGTCTCCCTCTGCAGTGGAGTACAGGTGGAAGAGGTCTCGGCAGATGACCTCGAAGCCGGGTGAATCCTCGATCTCCGTCTTCGTCAATCTGAGCTCCGTAGGAGTGTTCCTGATGCTCTCCGTTTGATCAACGAGACCCCTATCCGTCCGACGAGAGCGAGGAGAAGGAGCTCGATCAGCACGGTAGTACCGATGAGGGTGGCCGAGAGGGCATAGTTGAGGGTCAGACCGGGCGGTGGAGACGAGAACTGGGGAATGCTTGAGAGTGCGAGCTTAATTCCGACAATGCCGCCGAGAGCTCCAACGGTCATTCCGAGGATGAGAATGATAGCGTTTTCGAGATAGATCACCCTTGCAGCCCTCTTCTTTGAGATAGAGAGAGTTGAGAGAAAGCTGATCTCGGCGGAGCGCTGCGCCGATGATGAGGCGAGAATGAAGGCAGTGCTCAGCAGTGCGATGACCACGGCAAGGGTCGCAGCGACGACAAAATAGTCCGACGCCAGGAACGGGCCCTGAACTTCGAGGTTGGCGAGGACCGCAGCTTGAGATTGAACGTTGGTGACCGAGACGCCGAGTTTGCGAAGCTCCCTGAGCAGATCTCCGATCTTTGTTTGGTTGTCCCAGATCTGATCGATGGTGCCGAGCTGCGGCTGCACCTCGATGAGCTGCGCAAAGCGAAGATCTACCAGTCCACCGCTCGTGCCTACCTGAGCGAGTGTCGGGACGACCGCTTTGGTTTGGGTATTAAAGACGTTCCCATCGAGTCCGGTTAGGGCGCCCTGTGCGGCGTTGATCGTAGATTGAGAAGAGGATCCATTGCCGCTTGCGACGATTGCTGGAATAGGTGTTGGAATGTCGCGCGGTTCAACACCGACCTCAAGACCTGGTTGCACGCCGGGAAAGGACATTCGTACTCCGAAGGTTCCGACACCGTTGATGGAACCGGCCTCCCCAGAGGGCGCACTGCTCAGCCATCGTGTGGCGCTGTGGGCAGACAGTGGGAGAGTGCGCCAGGGGCCGGTGGCGCCGTGTCCGATCCTGAGGCCGGCGAATTGAAGCCGGACATTCTCCGATGGAATCGATGCCTGGGAGGTGGAGCTCGAGGGTGTTGACGCTGAGGAGCCTAGGTCGTTGACTGCAAGCTCGCTCACGCTACAGCCCGGACGGCAGAGCCCTCCGACTGCGGTGACGTAGGTGTGTAGCCCTGGTCGAAGCAGTGGAAAATCGGCCTGATTGAACTGCTGATCGCCTTCTTGTCGATAAACCAGCTCTAAAGCGGTGGGTGAGAGCGGAGCGTGGTGGGGGTCGACATAGACCGTGGCCTGAAGATATCCGCCATTGAAGACTGCAGCCGGTGGCTCTGAAGGGTCAATGTCGGACTTGATGGCTCTGAGCGATGGAATTGAAGGTGATGACTGCCAATTCATCACTGATAGCATCCGTGATCCTTGAACCGCAAGCGTGTTGCCCTGATTGCTCTTTTCGATGATGGCACCCATGAGGTGATGACCACTTGGATCAAGTCGGTTCACCACCGAAACGAGTGTGGTTCGTTGGGGAACGTCGACAGATATGACGTGCGTTGCTCCGACCGAGAGGGCCGCTAGCTCTACTCGATTATTTTTCGAGGAGAGCCACGCTGATTCGGCGAACACTAAGAGGGCTGAGGACAGGGCCAAAAGAGCGATGAATCGTGCTGATCTACTGCGGCGATACAGGCTTCGGGTGACGAGAAAGAGTGTGACCCTCGACTGCTCCTTGGTCGTTGCGATCACTCCCCTGAGAAGAAGTGGTACGAGTCGTAGTGCTACCACGGAGAGCGCGAGGGTGAGGAGAAATGGTGTTGCAAGTGCAAGGTAGCCAGAGTTTGCAACGTGACCCGTTCCGCTGAGTAGTTCGACGATGCCCCCGAGAGCGAGAGCCACGACAACGACATCAGCAATGAGTACGCGCAACGCAGACTTTCTGCGTTGCTGCTCTCCGCCGGATGGAGCCAGTGCTCCACCTGAGATAGTGCGAAGCGACCCAAGGGTGACGGCAAGTGTCGCACCAATAAGGACAGCAAGAAGACTTGCGACCGAGGCGGTGTCGATTGGGATCGAGACGTGTGTGTGAGTAAGACTCAATGCCAAGAGGGTCAATAGGGCCGAGGCAGCGACCCCTGTAGGCAGTGCGGCAGCGATGACGGCGAGAGGTTCGAGCATGAGGAGTCGGAGCTGTCCCCAACGAGAGTAGCCTCGTAGTTGAGCTAAGGCTACATCTCCTTGTCGGTCATCAACGGTGCGAGACATGAGAAAGTAGATGCTCAGGAGTGCAAGGGTAGTCACCTCAATCGAGATGATTTCAACGATAAAACCCATGGTGGCGTTGATCGACAATCCGTGGGCGAGCACCTGGGTCATCTGCGTGCTTACTTCGTAG
>JBMFXG010000058.1:0-13525 GCA_049964535.1 Acidimicrobiales bacterium
GGCCTTGTGAGCTACGTTGGGGTATTTTTTGGATTCTTTCTCTCTTCCATTGTGTCTGTTCGGGCCCTTGGTTGGCTCTCGTGTGAGGTCGTGCTTGCTTTGGCGATCACGGCATTGATGCGTACGACGATCTTTTTTCGTTCGCCCGAGCAGAAGTTTCGCTCCATGTCGAACGGCTTTGAAGTGCGAGCTCGTCTCGTAGCCGTCGCCGCTCTCAAGGTACTCCAAGAGCCAACCCCCAAGTCTTACCAGCAACTCCAGCGCAACACCGTTGCATTGAATGAGGCGGGACTCATGGTCGAGTCTGCGCTCGGAGTAGCGGAAGGATCCGTGAGGGGTTCAGTGTCTGTACTTCGTCAGAGTCTCTTTGATCTGGAGCTCTCGCTTTCAAATATTGCACGATTTGTTGCCAGACTCGGTCGTCTCGAGATTGATCCGGAGGCTAGAGAGGACCTCACTGCGCTCCTTCACGATATTGCCGCCTCCGAAGATCGGACCTTGCGGACCGACCGCACGTTACTTGTTGAACGGTTCCGAAGCGCTGATCCAGACCTCAGCAAGGAAGATTCCATGATTCGCAGACGGCTTGCTGACTCGCTCGACCACTATCTCGATGCGCTGAGTCGATTGCGGAGGGAAGCTGCGGTACCTCATTTCCAAGATGAACACGGTTTTACTTCCCCAGTGGTCCTGCGGGGTGGCTTTCTCCCTGGGTCAAGTGAGGTGAGTGCTCACGTTTCAGAGCTCTCGAAGAACTCATCGATACTGCATCGTGGACTACGCCCCGAGGTGCGTGCTGCGATTCAGATCACCTTGGCCTCAGCCTTGGCGATCGTTGTCGGAGATGCCCTTGATCCACAACGGTTCTACTGGGCGCCACTTGCAGCACTGCTGTGCTTTATGGGTGCCAATACTGCTGCGGAGCAGGTAATCAAGGGTCTTAATCGTGTGGTGGGGACGATCGCTGGGATCGTAGTGGGATACGCTATCGTGGTCGGACTAAGGCCACATGGTCTCCTTATCGGTGCGATGATGCTCCTCTTTCTCTTCCTTGGGCTCTATCTGCTTCGAGTGAGCTATCTCTTCATGGCTTTTGGGGTCACCGTTGCGCTCTCGTTGCTGTACTCGGTGCTCTCCGAGCTCACAGCTCAATTGCTTGTGATCCGGTTAGAAGAGACGATGGCGGGAGCAGCGAGCGCCATCGTTGTTGCGCTCGTAGTAGTGCCACTGAGCTCTCGTCGAGTCTTTGATTTTGCTGTCGTTCGCTTTGTCAACGATGGGGGCCGATATATCGCTGCCTTAGCCGACCGCGTACCTCCGGGTGATCTCGTCGATCTCGCGAGGCGCGTTGATGCAGACTTTCAGACGCTTCGTACGGTCGGGCGCTCGATGCGCGGCTTCGGTGTCGGCATCCATCTCGACACCAGTGAACGGCTCACCGGTCGTAGTTACGCTCTCTCCAACTACCTTCAGATGCTCTCGGAGGATCTGCATCGGATTCAGTTCTCTAGTCTCGCTGCGGATATGGCCATGCGCGAAGGACTGCTGCACTTGGCACGGTCGTTTGTGCTGGTAGCGAAGGCCCTTCAAGGGAGGGTGGATGCTCCATATGAACGGTCTGCACATCTTTTCGAGGCGATCCGTGACGAGCGCGCGTTAGCCAGTGGCGATGGTGTGAGCAAAGAGGTGGAGGAGGATGGTTCCGTAGTCGTACTCAGTGATCTCATGCTGATCGACGGTGCCCTTGCGGCACTCGCAGATGTTGTAAAGGTCGAATTTCTCGGTACTCGTGACGACGCTCCGAGCGCGAACCTTCGAAGTTGAGTTTGCGCAAGGTCGCTCGAAGAGCTTGTAGTTGCTGGGAGAATCTCCGATTTTGAATCCTTACTCAATAACTCGGGATTAGATTGACACTACAGAGTGTTGCACTCTTCGATCGTTACCAAGTTGAGGAGACGTTGGAGACTAGGTCCCGAGCTTGGCATGCGAGAGAGAATTGGCCCGACGATCTATTGGAGTAGCTCATGAAAATTGCAGATAATGTCACGCAGCTCGTTGGCAATACACCGCTCGTACGGATTAATCGACTCACCTCCGACGTAGGAGCAACCGTAGTTGCCAAGCTTGAGTTTTTCAATCCCGCTCACAGCGTCAAAGACCGTATCGGTGTGGCCATGATCGATGCAGCCGAGCGTGATGGCTTGATTGGTCCAGATACGGTAATAGTCGAACCAACGAGCGGGAATACGGGGATTGCCCTCGCGATGGTCTGTGCTGCTCGCGGCTATCGATGTGTGTTGACGATGCCTGAGACTATGAGCAAGGAGCGACGTACTCTTCTGCGGGCTTATGGAGCTGAACTCGTTCTTACTCCCGGTCCTGACGGGATGGGGGGAGCTATCGCCAAGGCGGAGGAGCTCTTGAAGGCCAACCCCAACTACTTCATGCCGCAACAGTTTGAGAATCCAGCCAACCCGGCTATCCACCGCACGACGACAGCGGAAGAGATCTGGCGCGATACTGACGGAAGCGTCGATATTGTGGTCGGAGGTGTTGGGACCGGTGGAACCGTCAGTGGAATCGGCGAAGCGCTGAAAGAGCGCAAGCCTTCTATTCAGGTGATCGCTGTGGAGCCAGCGGCATCTCCGGTTCTCTCCGGCGGAGCGAAGGGCCCACATCCACTGCAAGGCATTGGGGCCGGTTTCATCCCAAAAAACTTTGACGCCGATGTTATCGATGAGATCGTTCAGATCGAAAATGAGGTTGCCTTCTCGACGGCACGCGCCATGGCGACCCAAGAAGGGGTCCTCGTTGGCATCTCCTCAGGAGCTGCGGTGGCCGCAGCGCTCGAGATTGGGCGTCGTAGCGAGAACGCCGGCAAGCTCATCGTGGTAATTATTCCATCTTTTGGTGAGCGATATCTTTCAACAGCCCTCTACGCCGGCCTGGACGAGTAAGAGCCCCACATGACTGGAGTTTTGCGATCGCTACGCCTAGACGCAGATGCGGCGTTAGCTCGGGATCCTGCCGCTCGAAACAGGAGGGAGATAGTGCTCCTCTACCCGGGCTTTCACGCTATCGTCTGCTACAGGGTTGCGCATGAGTTGTGGTTGAGGGGCCACAAGATGACAGCGAGAGTGATTTCGGCCTTGGCCTATCGATGGACTCAGGTTGACATTCACCCGGGAGCCACGATCGGAGAAGGTCTCTTTATCGATCATGCGTCTGGAGTCGTCATCGGTGAGACGACCGTGATTGGACGTGACGTAACCCTCTACCATCAGGTCACACTTGGTGGTAGAGGGAACGGGACCGGCAAGCGTCATCCAACGATCGGTGATCGGGTCATCGTCGGTGCGGGAGCGCGAGTTCTCGGCCCAATCACTGTGGGTGATGACGCGAGAATCGGAGCCAATGCCGTCGTTGTGAAGGAAGTTCCGTCCGATGCCGTCGTCGTAGGGGTACCTGGACAGGTCGTGTCGAGGTCTGACGAGCGCTCTGAACGTCAAGTACGTTCTGAGCGTCATCGAGGAAACCACGTTGTCGCAGGGGGTCGGTCCACTACCAATGATCATCGGGGTCGAACAGAGGATCTCGTTCTCCCTGATGCACTCGGGGATGGACTTCGGTCACTGATGGTTCGAGTTGACGAGCTCGAGACGGTGCTCGTTGGACACGTTGATAGCGACGGAATACGACCTCAACAGGACGGATCCTGGCGCGGCGAAGACTTCTCAATCTGAGCAAGAGGAGACGGTTGATCTCCTCAGTGCATCAGACGCAACCGTGACGGTACTACTGCGCCAGAACCACGGTATTTCGGCCCGAATGTTTTGCTCGATACATCGCCTCATCAGACATGCGGAGGAGGGTCTCCGCAAATCGCTGCGTACTTCCCCGAAGCGAGGTAGTACCGAGATTCATCGTAGCGACTCCGATGGATGCAGTAATGGAGAGCGTAAGGTCATGATTCAAAGCGATGGGTGTCGTGCTGATGACCTTCCGCAAGTTCTCCGCCACCTCCTTAGCGCCTAATTCATCGGTGTCGGGTAGGAGTACAACGAACTCCTCCCCGCCGAATCTTGCGAGGTAGTCCGACCTTCGAAGCTCGCTGCGAAGCATGTTGACAATTTGAATTAAGACCTGGTCGCCTTGGAGGTGTCCATGGGAGTCGTTGATATCTTTGAAGTGATCGAGGTCGACGAAGAGCGCCGATATCGAGCTGCGTCGGTCTCGACACTCTCGCATAGTAGAGCGAAGTGTTGCCGTGAGTGCTCGGCGATTTGGGAGACCGGTTAGGGCATCTGTCTCGGCTATCAAAGTGAGGCGGCGATACTGTTGAACCTGCAGGACTGCCTCTGCGCACTGGTCCGCAAAGAATTCGAGTGCCTCGATATGAGAGAGATCGGGAAAGGTGCCGCTCGTAGGCTCGTCGATAGAGATCACGCCGAGCAACTCCTCTTCTCGACCGATCAGCGGAATATTGAGCGAATCGAGCGCGTGCCATTGGCCATCGACCCAATTTCCGTCTGGATCTGGAGCGCTCATCGTGGCGGCAAGTTCATCAGGAATCTGAAATTTTCGATGATCGTAGAGATACGACCTGCTGAGCCTCATCGCGGGCTGCATGAGTGGCGCAAAAGTCGTGAGAGGAACCGGTGTATCCCGAAGACGTCGATCTTCTTCAGCGCTGAGGCCATAGGTAGCTCGAACGAGCAGTGTGTCCCTCGTGTCATCACTGAGGTAGAGCGCTACCCGTTTGAAGCCACCGGCTACCGCCATGGTCTGTACGATCGTCGCCAACATGTCGTCGAGCTGTGACTCCCGCTTGAGCGATGTCGAAGCTGCAAACAGTTGAGCAATCTGTTGTCGTTGGGCCTCAAGGATGCGCAGCTGAGCAGTGGCGTTTGCTCGTGCTCGGAGTAGCTCCAGTGCGGCGCTTCCCAAGAGAGCAAACGTCTCTAGGAGGATGGCACGGTCAGCTGAGGGGAGTTTGCCGTCGAGTGGATCGTCAGGACAGAGTAGGCCAATCACTTCTCCGTTTGGCGCATGGAGTGGCGAGAAGAGTACGGAGGATGGATGCCATTCGCTAGAGCTGACCGACGGGCTGGTAGGGACGATGAAGCCGAGTTCAACGAACTTCTGGGCGAGCTCTGTTCGCCCATCTAACCACAAGATGTTCCCGAGGCGTTCCGATTGACCTTGAATCTGAGCGAATCGCTCCTGAGGGAGTTCGTACTCGTCAAGCTCCGTTGAGCTATGGGTAGCGGCTCGATCGTGAAGCACCCGAGGTCGAAAAATTCCATCAGGGTCAAGCATTGCGATCGTGCAGAGGCCGAATCCAATCTGGTTACAGACGGTAGCTGCGATGAAACTGAGTAGTTCCTGCTCTTCTGTGAAACGCTGGAGGAGTTGGGCGAGATCGAGGAGCGAGCGCAGTTGCAACAGCGCCCGAGACTCTCCAGGTCCACTCTGATCCTCTGTTGCCGGTTTCACCGTAGTAGCTCCGTGGTTAGTGCCGAAACCCGTATTCTTACTTTCGCACGTTGAGTTGCTTGACGCAGCATCGACCTTCGACGTTAGAACTCTACACAATAGAAGTGAATCTTGCTCCTCGCTTGCGAATTTGCTGCGAGCGAGGATCTTTTCTTCTATTCGTAACGATTCAGCACTTGCGAATCACTCTGCTTATTCAACTAGCGGATGTCGTCTCGAAGTCCCGCGAAACATGCCGACGAGAGCTGTGTCGGTCCAGAACGAGAACTCGAGGCCAAGGCCGTAGAGAACCAGTGACGCTACTGCGATGGCAAAAATAAAACTCGTCGGCGAGATAGCTTCGGCGATCCACGGAAGGAGTAAGACTGCCATCGCTGGAGGATCGATCGAGGACAATACCGCCATGAAGGCGAGCAGAACCAGCTCTGCTAGCACCACTCCGAAGGCACCAAGACCAATATGCGTCGTGATCTCACCGAGAGAGCCCGCAACGACCATAACGATCCAGCGCTTTGCTGCATTCGATGGCCGACGCTCGGGTCGTGAGTACCACTCGTAGATGGAGACGAGGAGCGGGGGAGCGATAGCTGGCAGTGGGAGTGAGGCTCGAGCAAGAAAGATCCAAGGGACTGCGACGATCAGAAATCGAACGAGCCCGGCGGGTGGTGGACGCAGCGAGAAGAGACGATGTGCCTCGTGGACATGAGGCTTCTTGGCCGCCACTGTGTCCATCAGCACGCTAATAGTCGCAATCGATCCGACTACGAGAAATACCGTGAGCAGGAACCACGGATCTGAGATTAGAAAAACGATTGGGAGGACTCCTGCCGAGATCGTTGGAAACAGCTCAGAGTCGAGGAAGTGAAGCGCCAAGACAATGATGATGAGCAGAATTGGTACCCCGACGAGGGTCGGAACTCCTAGAGCCACGATTGAGACCCCAAGACCGGCGGCGATTGTCGGAAGAATGACGAGTCGCGGCCTCGAGCTCTTCCACGACTCCTTCTGGAGCACGAGCGTGCCGAGCGAGAGGGCAGCCGCCTCAGGAAAGATGGCCACCGAGGAGTTGACGACCTGTGACAGTGCGATCATTGCGCCGACGATCAGGAACGGAAAGATCGTTCTTGGTCGCCACAGTCGCCGCCATCGCTCTAAGAGGTGTTCACCAACCATGCGCGCCATTTTTTCTTCCTCCAAGCGATGCCATCGTTAAAAAGGCCACAACCAGATGGACGTAGATACTTCCGTCGACAAACAGGTCTCCCTGCTTCACCGTCATAACAAGAAAGTGGCATCCGTCTTGATGACATCGCTGATCTCGTCGGCGCAGAACCTTCCTTACTCAGTCTAAGGAGTAGAGGTCACCCTACGGTCAAGTGGTGTTGTGGGTTAGAACTTTGAACCCAACGAGGGGAGCGCTGCCTAAGATGGCGAGCGACCATAGTTGGCTCGGCCAAAGCCGAGCTCAACAGAGAGACGGAAGTATTCGAGGTATCGCTGGTATGAGGTCAGATGGTGAGCCCCAGGTGCTCGTGGATCATCTGAAGAACTTCTTGGGATTTTGGACAGCGGATCGAAGATCGCTCGTGGTGAGCGGATGCGAGCTGCGCTCACGTCCAGGGTGGGATGGCAACGTGCGACCCTTCGTCGGGGTGATCGATCAAGATGGATTTGGAGTGCTTTCCGTCGAGAGCGCCATGGTTGCGCCTGTCCAAAGTCTCTTGAACGGATGCACTACGTACTCTCGAGGGGCCCTTGAGGGACTGCCTGCGGTGCTCGGCATGTCGGGTAAGAGTGTTTTTGAGGGAGTTTTTCGCTACTGCTTTGCTCCGCGTCGCTTTGACCGTCTCGGAGAGTGGTTTGACGCGTCGGCAGCCATCGTTCCGCAATGGTTGCACCCCTTCGGCGGCGAGGTGCTACTCGCTCTCGACGAGGACAAGAAGTACCTTGGAGGCGTTGGGATCAAGCGTCACGACGAGTTCGGTCGTGAGATTGCCGTGGTGACTGAGGAAGCTGCGCGCGGAAGAGGTATTGCGCGCTCCTTAGTGGCTCAAGCTACCGAACGCATTCTCGAGGAGGGAAGAGCGCCGACCTACCTCCACGCTCCTGGAAACCTCGCGTCTGCGCGTGTCGCAGAGTCAGTCGGTTTCTTAGATCGCGGCTGGAAGATCGTCGGTATTGGCTAGTGTGTACCCGGCCACACGGAAGCTCTCGGAGTACGACGGTAGCAACGTTTGACCACTGAGTGTACGGTAGGGCAAGGTACTTCGTGGGGTCTGTGAGCAGTGTCGTTTCCTGCGATGCTCCGGGGGTTTGCAACACAACACCTGAGCCTGCGCCGTCTTGGCCTCATGTTCGGAACGACCGATACAACGTCCATGTAGGCAAGCTGATTGAGCTGTTTGGACCGAGCTGCATGAGGTTACTCATCGATAGAGCTCAAAGTTAGTTTCATCCATACGCAGCCCGACGAACGTCCGACAGGTCCAGCTGTGAGCCCCTCGGTACACCATCACATGGAAGTTGCGAATGTTGGTGCATTGCTAGTGAGGAGTGCTAATTATCTCACGGAGTCTTTGGACCTAGGCGTACTACGCAATAGAACAGAACCCACCTTAAAAGCCTAGATACTTGACATAATACTTCTTATCGGACATTTAGCTGTTACACTAATGCCGAAGTGTCGGCCGGGATTTTCTCGTTTGACCGAGGTGGTCAAACCGTCACTTCCATTTTCGATCGCTCGAACTGCTGGGTCCTAAAGTCGATGCGAGACGCATCGATGAAGCGTTCGGATTGCGAGCGTGCGTTCGTAACCCTCCGGAAAAAGATTGCCGTGCGCATACCCCGTTCCAGCGACTTCCCGGACGACGCTATATCGAGGCTCGATCGCTTGCAGCTGACGCTGAGCAACGTCACGAACGTCTTGACGTACGACGAAGGGGTCAGCCGATGCGACCGCCTCCTTGCTTATCGCGCTCATAATCGCCTCGCTCGAGCTTAATAGGAGTGACTGAGTCACTGATAGCTAAAGAAGGCGGGAAGCGAAACCGCAACGTAGAGCTCTATGGAAGCGGGCTCGCATTGGATCTAGAGAGTCCATTGTCCGCCAGCTACTCAGAAGTACGCTTGAGAATGGGCTAGCCTACTGTCATGGATCGGGAAGAGTTGATCGTCTCCAATCTCGACTGGTGGAACGAGCGAGCACCACTACATGTTGCGTCTGCGTTCTATCACGTTGACGATTTGATCAATGGTGCATCGGTGCTTGACGAGTTTGAGGAGCGCGAGCTGGTCTCTCATGGTGGTGAATCGCTCCTTCACCTCCAATGCCATATTGGGACCGATACTATTAGCTGGGCCAGAAGAGGCTTCGACGTAACTGGTCTGGACTTCTCCGAGGTCGCAATCAGAGAGGCGGCGCAACTCGGGAGCCAGTGTGAGGTAACGGTCAAGTGGATCACCTCCGACCTCTACCAGGCACCTGAGGTTCTCGGTCGTACTTTTGATGTCGTTTACACGGGCAAGGGAGCACTCGTTTGGCTCGACGATATCAAGCTGTGGGCTGCTGTCGTGAACCAGCTTCTTAAACCAGGTGGACGTCTCTATCTCGTGGAGTTCCATCCCGTGAGCGAAGTCCTCGGAGAGAAGGGTTGGTCCATCGAGTACGACTACTTTAGCGATGGTGGAGCCATTATTGAGGATCAGACGATGGGAAGCTACGCAGACCGCGACGTCACAACACGCGCAAACCGGACCGCTACGTGGCAGCATACGCTCGGAGATATTGTCTCCGCCCTCACAGGGGCTGGTCTTAGCATCAAATGGCTCCATGAATATCCTCACACTCACTTTGAGCGTACCGACGCGCTTCTCTTCGATCCCGAGCGCCGCACCTATCAAGTTCCACCCGGGATGCCGCGGCTTCCTCTCCTGTTCTCCTTATTAGCGGGGAAGCTACCATAGTCGTTTGCTCGGCCACTTGTGAACGAGACAATCTCGCATGGAGCCGGCTTAGGTCTCGATATCACCTCAGCGAGCTAGTTTGAACCGGAAGCCTGGATCTACCGGCGCCACCGTAAGGTCGAGAGAGTAGCGGGTCAAGGAAGCGCAGCTTTGTGCTATCGGCGCTTGACGGGAGTGAGATGTTCTATGCCGAGCAGTTCTTAGTATCTCTGGGTTCTTCATCGCTTGAAGAGGGGCGCCGCAAGAGTAACGATCGTGAGGCACGAGTCTTCTGAGAAACCGTAGCTGCTTGGAACAAAGATAGCTACGGTGTCGTCTTTTTCAGGCTCAGTGCCGCTTGCGGACAGGCCTTGATAGCTCGATTTGCAGCACCTAGCTCACGGATCACGAGTCGTTCGGATAGCTGCACAGGAAAGCCCCAAGGGTCCAGTGCAAGGAGATCCGGTGCCATCAGCACGCAGATGCCGTGCCCATTGCAGAGTAAGGGATTGATCTCAAGGCACCAGCTCTCCCCCTCGTTTTCGTCGTGGTCGTGAGCCTGGCGCTCCCTCTTGTTTCCTCGACGAGAGTGATCCTCTGGCACGTTTAGGGACGAATCTCTGGAACGCTGAAGACCGCTCGTAGCTCGGAGGCTCGACATCTGCCGTGTAGATGTTGTTCGACCTCATCGGCGAAGGTCAGCAGTGCGCTTCGCACCATCGTTACCGCAGCATCGGGGTGCGAGCAAGCACCTCGACCTTCAATGAGAGTGAACGCACGTTCGAATGAGCGGATCTGGCGTCGCCCGCTCCGGAACGACACCAGGTCCCAGAGTCGCGATGCGACGCCAGCTAGACCGTGGACGCACGGTCCACACTGTCCAGCCGTCTCACGAGCCAGGTAGGTCGCAAGTCGAGCCGTGACGTACAGCCCACAGGCATCGTGTGGTACGACACCGATGAAACCACACCCAAGCGACCGCTGCGTCATCCGAGCCTGTTCTTCGGAGAGCTCAAAATCGAGCGCCTCCTTGCCATCGATGAAAGTACCGGCGAAACCACCAAGAAGGATGGCCTGTGGGGCTGTGGTCGACAACGCCTCGGCCTCTTCGAGGAGATCACCGATACGCTGGGGCCGAAGACTCTCGAGAACGACTCCCTGGCGTGGTAGTGCTCCACCCACGGTGAAGAGTCGAGTACCGGGATTGGCGGGAGAACCGTAGCTTCGGAACGTCTTGACGCCGACCGTAGCGATCAGTGCGAGATGGGCGAGAGTCTCCACATTACTAACTAACGTAGGACGACCATCGACGCCACCGACAGCCGAGCGTTGCCCGAAGACTGGTTTGGCCTCGCCGCCACTGATGAAGGAGACTGCTGCACTCGACTCCCCCGCTACGTAACCTCGCGGTGAGGTGACGATGTGCAGGACAGGCTCCTGGTAGTGTGCTTGGCGTCGCTCGCTAACTGCGTGCTGCAGTGCATCAAGGACGATAGGATCGTCACCGTGCAGGTAGAGGTAGATGGTGGAGGCACCCACCGCCTTGGCAGCGAGGACCGCTCCGTCAAGAACGAGGTGTGGTCGGAGTAGCAACAGAGTCCGGTCCTTGTGTGAGTCCGGTTCGGACTCCGCTCCGTTTGCTACTACGACAGCATCGCCTCCCTGTGTTGCAACTGCAATTAGCTTGCGATAGAGAGGAAAGGCTGCCCCTCCGCGCCCAAGTAGTCCTGCCTGCTTCGTCCACTCAACGATCTGTGACGCAGTGAGGTCGTGGTCGAACTCTACTTCCTCTCTGTGGTGCTGCAACGACTCAGGTCTGTAAGGACCGTGAAGTCGGTCGCCTAAGAGCGTGGCCGATCCGTGCTCTGACTGGAAGTCGAGCCTGCGGTCACAATCTGTGATGAGGGGCTCGCCACTAATCATTGGTAGCCAGCTTGCTCGTCCAGATCCAGGTTAAAGATCGGAGCCCAACGACGGTCACCGCTAAGAGTGCGTACAGTGGCCTCAGTGAGGGCGAGTCGGTTCCGGTCAGAAGACCATGAAGCCAGGTCAGGGCGAAGAGTGCGAGCGCTAGTCGATGCAGGTTGAGCCATTGACGACCAACGACTAGTCCGGAGAGGGCGGCACTACCACCGATCAGGATGATCAGATACAGCGCAACGGTCCCACATGCCACGCCGAGCGGTCGGTAGCCAGAGAGACCGGGTACGAAGGCGCCGAGAACACCGACTCGAGCATATGGATCGAGCTCAAGGGAGATAATGTGCAAAGCAAGGAGGACGACCGTCACCCCAAGAAGCGAGGTATGGAGTCGAAGAATGAGGCTGGGCTGTACCCTCCCTCCGTGTCGAATCCACGGTGACCGATAGAGTAAACCACAACAGACTAAGGCCCAAAGCGTGACGAAGACCGCAAGGCCGGTCGTACGACCAACGGCCCACGGAACCATCTTCGCACCGATTTGAGCAGTCGCAGCGTGCAGGAGGGCGTATCCAACGATGAGCGCACCTGCACCGAGGCCGAAGATGGCTGAGAACTGGTTCGCTCCCCCTCGCCTACCCTCTTGCGCTTGGGGTATACCTTTGACTGCAGCAGACTTTCGCGCAGTTTTGGTCGCACGCGTGCCTGTCGGTGGATCTAGGTGCTGAGCCATATAACCTTCTCCCCCATCTTTATAGAAAACTGATACCTTCCATTGCTGAAGACCCAGAACGCAGCGAGACCTCGGGCCTCAGCCTCAGACTCGATGCTTAGCTCACCTGAGAGGAAGAGGGTCTTACTCCAGACCTCTGCGATCGCTGGATCCTCCTCTACGACCGTGACCGAAGTAAGCCCGTCTCCGCCTGGTAGCCCCGTTCGAGGATCGATGAGGTGGTGCTCCGACCGCCCCCCATGGTCCCAGCATCGAACCCGAGTTGATGACGTTGCACAACCCTCGTCGACCAACCCGAGTACGGCGACGTGTCGTTCCGGCGACCGAGGGTCTTCGATACCTACCTTCCATGCCGTGTCATCAAGTGGTCGACTGCTCAGGTAGCAGTCCCCTCCGGCCTCGATGAGAAAGCTAGGCGTTGATCTCCCGATAATCTCGGCGCTCATACGGACCGCTAGCCCTTTTCCAATACCACCGAGATCGAGAGGATGGTCGCCGACCACGACTGTGCTCGATTCAGCATCCAACACGGGATTCCACGGTGGTAATGGCGGCCGAGACTCCTTTGACGTACGCAACTCTGGGTTTGGGTCTGCACTAACCAACGTCAGCGTGGAGAAGCTTCGGTCGTAGCCAAGTCGAACGAGGTCGCTCAGGACTCTGGGGTCGAATGCTCCATTCGTCATCCGATAGGCACGGAAGGCCTCTGAAATCATTGAGAACGTGATCGTCGAGAGCTGCGCCTTCTGCTCTGGGGCAGCGTTGAGGATGCTTAACTCGCTCGTTGGTAGGAAACGACTGCATCGTGCCTCAACTGCGTGGAAGAGTTCCTCCACGCTCTTGAGTGCGTCTTCTACTGATTGCTTTGTTGCCCGATCCGAGAACGCGAGGAGATTTACCTGGGTCGCCATGGCCGAGAAGCTTCGCTGCTGCTTCTCGGCTAGATGAGCACCGGAGTCGCTCGTTGTGAGCACGGGTTGAGTCGGATGATTCGATGGCGATATCAAGGCTACCCAACCGCAGTCGAGGCGCTCGTCGTTGCATGCGTCGCTGGTGGCGGTGTAAAGGTCGGGATCGAGATTGGAGGGAGCGAGCTCACTCCCCCACCACTTGACGATCCCGAAGTGTTCAGATCTGTCGGGCTCATCTGTGACAGGTGTGCAATAGCAGCTAGTTCTGCGTTCAACGATGCCCGCAGGCGACCGAGTGAAGCCGTCAGAGCTACCATGTTTGATGCCTGAGAGCTGAGCTCAAGTTCTCGTGCTCGAGCGACGGCAGCCACTTGCTGAGCATGGAACTTCGGTGCAACGTACCCGAAAAAGATGAGACTGACGAGAGCGGCGAAGGAGGTAGCCAAGATCGGGGCGAGCGAGCGTGATGAGCGTTCGGCTCGGCGAAGTACCTCCGAGACCGAGTGGTGCGATCGTAGGT
>JBMFXG010000059.1:0-13384 GCA_049964535.1 Acidimicrobiales bacterium
CCTCCACGACGCACCTGCACGTACGATCAAAGAGGTTGGTGACTTCCTTCGAGCACTTGCGCCAAGTCCGAGCTCGCAGTAGCACAGCGCTCTAGGTCTCCTCGACGATGCAGTGTCGAGCCTTTCACACCGATCGACCGACCGATCACGAGGCAGGGCTCTCCGAGAGATGTAGGTGCTGACCTCCGTCGGTGAAGATTCCACACCTCGGTTGGAGATCATTGCGACCTAAGCCACTCCCTCGACGTAAACCTTGAGCTTCGGGGCGCTTAGAGTCCCTCCTCCTCGTCAAGCATCTCGTTCCCATCACCGTTACGAAGGATCTACACGACCGCCGGAGTGTAATCACGAGTCCGAACGCCGAACACCCCACTGAATGACCGGCCTCGGCACTACCTCTACACGTATCGATGCAAGCTATCTCTTGGCCTTAGTCGAACGATCTTACTTCAATCACCAGGCTCGAACACGGTTCCGATGGCCAATAAGACCCAGAGTAGACCGCCCGCCAAGATGCATGACAAGCTGTTCTCGTCATACGCGATCTCTGTTTCGAATGCATCGGGTAACGACGACGCCTCCTGCCTTACGTCTTCTTCGCACCCACATCGGCGATTCTGAACAGGTCACTCCTTTTACAACACAGCTTCATCAGGTTTTAAGTTGGAGAACTCCACACTCCCCCCCAAGCGAGAACAGACCTCGCACCGTGATCGTGGACCCTACCTTGATTGCTCTGCGTTTTTTGGAGGGTGAGATTCGTCACGTCCCTACGTTCGTCCTCTCACGACCAGAACAGGGGTCGAGTGAACCAATCCTTCTCAGCGCTCCTCCCCAAACCACGAGATTCGTGTTCAACCAATTCCATCGAAAGCACAAACGAAGGATCACGGCAACGAAGAACGTCACTGAATCACCCAGCTACCGCACGATCTCCCCTTCGATCCCTACTGAAGCAGGTCTCAACGATCATCACCGAGTGCTAGGACTCGCTTCGAGCTGCACATCACTACTTCTTGAGCGCTCGTAAACTGACAAGCTATCTAGAGGCGAACGGACCCATCTTCCAACAAGTTCCACCCTGGGTTGTACGCGACCTCCCAGACGAAACCTTCAACATCTGCGAACGCTCCCGATGTTCCTCCCCACACAGCGAGCGTTGCTTGACGGAGAATCGTTCCACCAGCCCTCACCGCCTCATCCAGGGTCGCCTGCACTTCGGCCTCTGACGCCACGTTGTACGCAAGCTCGAGCCCTGGAGCTCCATGACCTCCAAGTTCCGACCAGAGAGCGAAGACCATGCCTCCAAGTTGAAAAAAGCAGATATCGCCATCAGGCTGAACGGCACCGCTCCATCCAAGCGCTTCGTAGAAGGCTCGGGCCTTCGTGAGATCTCGAACCCCGAGAGTCACGAGGCTAAGTCGTTGTTCCATGGTTCCCTCCTTCACTTCCACTGCGGTCTCTGCGCAGCCGACTACCCTTCGGTGCCGAGCGTAGTGTCGCGTCGTCGCTCTCTCAGTTGAGCTGGCACATCGCCCACCAATCATCCGCGACCTTGAGCAGCACGCAAGGTTGCAAGCGCAGACGCAGACACGCAGAGATTCGCACCTCCAACCCTACGTACAGCGGTCGAATTCGTCACACGAAACTCTTGCGCACTCAGGCACTGGCTCTCCGCTCTCACCGCCCTCGCAGAGACGTTGACGCTCGGCCATCCAAGAAGCTTCCTCAATGTCGGCCAGCAGCGCAGTGAATCGACCCTCTAGCTCAGCTATGGAGCACCAGCGTCGTGCAGGCTCACGAGCGGAATCGAGCTACGACAGGTGCGACATGGCTCATCACTACGGGGTCATTGCGCACGTACGCTCAGTTGAAGCCGTTCCGACAAGACCGTGGTGAAGGCTCTCGCCCTCGAACTTACCGTTCAGTGCAGATGACCGTTGACGACAACCTCGAGAACAAGGCCGATCGCAACGACGAGAGACGCAAGGAAGACGACCCTCCCGCTGCTTGCGATCGCAGGGATGAGCTCTCTACCCACGGCACCACTTCGAACGAGTCGAATCGGTCTTAAGAGCAGCGGGACCCACAACAGACCTACGACGAAGATCGGGTGCGCCACTACCAAGGGAAGGAGTACGACCGCTGAGCCCACCAAGATAGATACGTAAAGCACACGCGTTCCCTGGTCACCGATTCGGACCGCCAACGTCTTCTTCCCGGACTCACGATCTGATGGAATGTCTCGCAAATTATTAGCCACAAGGATCGAGGTGACCATCAACCCGATTGAGATCGCACAGAGCAGGTCAGTAACCGTGACCTTCAGATCTTGGACGTAGACGGTACCGAGCGTCTCGACGAGACCAAAAAAGATAAATACAAAGAGCTCCCCGAAGCCGTAGTAGCCATATGGCCTCTTACCGCCGGTGTAGTACCAACCGGCAAGAAGGGACGCTGCCCCAATGAAGATCAGCCACCAGCTACTCAGCAGCACGAGGACCAGACCTGCGAGAGCGGCCACAGCGAACGATCCAAGGGCCGCTCTACGTACGATCGGCGCTGCAACGAGTCCCGATCCTACTAGACGTCTCGGCCCCGACCGTTGATTGTCAGTTCCCCGCACCCCGTCGGAGTAGTCGTTCGCAAAGTTCGTCCCAATCTGTAGCCCCAGCGCCACCACAGCCGCGAGAGCAGCTCGTGCAATGGAGATCGGTCCATAGAGAAAGGTCAGGCCGAGCCCGACTATGACGGGGCCGATAGAGGCTGGGAGAGTCTTTGGCCGAGCACCCTCGATGAAGAGCTTGAGATTCATCGCCTACTACGGACGTTTCGGAAACTTGGAGAACTCGGGCTTGCGCTTTTGAACGTAGGCGTCGCGACCTTCTTGCGCCTCCTCAGACATGTAGAACAACATCGTTGCATCGCCGGCGAGCTGTTGAATTCCAGCGAGACCCTCGTCGGCGGCGTTGAAGGAGGCCTTCAACATGCGAAGAGCCAACGGCGAGAGTTGCAAGATCTCTCGCGCCCAAGACACCGTCTCTTGCTCTAACCGCTCGAGCGGCACGACGGCGTTCACCAGACCCCAATCGTACGCCTGCTGCGCGCCATACTGCCGGCAGAGGAACCAGATCTCTTTCGCACGCTTTAGCCCGATCGTCCGAGCTAAGAGCCCCGACCCGTACCCACCGTCGAAGCTTCCGACCCTAGGACCGGTCTGCCCAAAAACAGCGTTATCGGCGGCGATCGTCAAGTCACACACAAGATGCAGGACGTGACCACCTCCAATTGCGTAGCCTGCAACCATGGCTATCACGGGCTTTGGCAGACGTCGAATTTGAATCTGAAGATCCAAAACGTTGAGTCTTCCTACCCCTTGTTCTGCGACGCCATCGTCACCGAGATACCCATCTTCACCTCGGATCCTCTGATCTCCCCCCGAGCAGAACGCCAGCGGACCCTCACCTGTCAGAAGAATCACTCCCACACCGGTATCGTTTCGCGCTCGATCGAAAGCATCGGAGAGCTCAAAGAGGGTCTGGGGTCGAAAGGCGTTTCGCACCTCCGGACGACAGATCGTGATCTTTGCAATACCCTCGGCCGTCTCGTAGCGGATATCTCGATAACTGCCGTGTCCTTCCCAGGTCACGGCCGCTTTTGGAAGATCCTCACTTGTCTGGGTCATCTCTCGTCCTCACAACGGTCTATTTCACAACTTCCTACAACAACATCTTCGGCTCAGAAAACATTGCCGAACGGCAAAGAATTACCGCACAGCCGAGCACCGTTTTCGCGACAGCTCTTCGACAACGAGCTCCGTCTCGCTCCACGACCACAGCTCAATTAGGGTATAGCAAGCGTACTCGAACGAAGTTACGAGGCGGTTCTCGACCTTTGACCGATCCTTCACCGAATAGGTCAGACCATCCAGTGATTGATAGCTCCCAAAGCGGAGCCTTCGCGAGCCTCTAGCATGGAGTGGTGCCTTCCATTATCGCCATCGCAGGAGAGCGTGACGAGCGCTACGCAGAGGCTATCCGCAGAATCTGGGACCAAGGAGACGTCTTTTTTCCACTCGACCTTCGGCTCTCACCCGCTCTCCAAAGCAGTCAACTAGAACTCGTAGGTCCACACGCCATCATGACCACCGATGGCGAACTCCATCCCTGTGAGTACGGGCACAGAGCCGTGGTTCAAGACGGTGATGCTTACATCGTCCTGACCTCTGGAACGACCGGCGCGCCTAAGGCAGTCATCCACACCCATCAGAGCGTTCGCTCCTCAGTAGAGGCATCACTCGAAGCACTCGCTTTCGACCCGCAAACAGACCGATGGATCTGTGCACTTCCCCCTGCTCACGTCGGTGGTCTATCGGTGATCCTGCGAGCACTTCATACGAAGACCCCCGTCGACATCTTGAGCTCCTTTGATCCCATTGCGATCGAAGAAGCGCAACGACGTGGTGCCACCCACATCTCGATCGTGCGTGCAGCCCTCGCCACGGTAGACATCTCTCGATTCAAAACCGTTCTCTACGGCGCCCAAGCACCCCCAAGTGATCTCCCCAAGAACGTAGTGACAACCTACGGTATGACCGAAACTGGATCGGGAGTTGTCTATGACGGTACTCCGCTTCAAGGCGTAGAGATCACCATCGACGAAACTTCCAGCGAGATTCTCCTTCGAGCACCGATGCTCGCACGTGCCTACGGTGACGGATCGTCGCTCACTGATCGTGATGGATACTTCCACTCCGGCGACCTCGGATACTTCAACGACGAAGGGAGGCTTTGTGTCAAAGGTCGAATTACCGATGTTGTCAACACAGGAGGCGAGAAGGTCTTCCCAACACCGGTCGAGGAGCTCTTAGAGTCGCTCCCATCCGTTCGAGAGGCAGCAATCATTGGAGTGCCCGACCCCATCTGGGGTGAACTCGTTACGGCAGTCATCGTTGCAGAGCCAACAGCCTCAACAACACCGAGCCTCGCCGAGCTCTCAGAGCTCATCCGTGCACACTTTGAGCCCTGGGTAGCTCCTCGTCAGGGGTTCCTAGCCCCGAGCCTCCCTCGCACAAATCTCGGAAAACTGCAACGAAACACCTTGCGGACACTGATCAATCAGCTACCGAAGCTCAACTAACTAAGGCACCACCATCAGCGACGAAGTTAGAGCCGGTAATCCAGCTCGCACGATCACTAGCCAAAAAGACCGCAAGGTCTCCAATATCAGACGGCTCTCCTAGTCGACGAAGCGGAAAATTGTGAGCGATCTCATCCTCGCGTCCCTCCCAAAGTGCGCGCGCCATATCGGTCTTGACCAAACCAGGGGAGATCGTATTGACCCGCACGTTCGGGCCAAGTTCGGGCGCTAACTGCTTCGTCAGATGGATGACCGCCGCCTTCGATACGTTGTACATGGCGATATTGCGATCTACCGACAGGCCCCCAATGGAGGCAAGGTTAATTACTGCACCTCGGGCATCGGTGTTGACGCTCCAGTACTGCGACCAGACCGCCTGTGTCCACAGCATTACTGCACGCACGTTCACATCGAAGATCTTGTCTATTTGAGACGTAGTGATAGTGAGCAGCGAGCCATAGTGCGGATTGGTTCCTGCGTTGTTTACCAAGATATCGATGGCGGAGTACCTCCGAAGAGTCTCTGCAACGACCTCACCTGGAACCGACTCGTCTCCAACGTTGCCGGCAACGCTCGCAACTCGGTCGTCGCCAAACCGTTCGGCGAACTCACGTTGTACGGCTTCGAGCACCTCCGCTTTGCGAGAGACGAGCATCACCGATGCTCCCGCCTCAAGGAACGCTTGGGCAATCGCCTTACCGATACCGCGTGACCCACCGGTCACAACGGCAACCTTGTCTCTCAGATCAAACTCCATATCCACACCCTACGATAGTGAGAGGAAAAATATTCGTCGATCTCGATCTACGGTGAGATTCCTCCTAGTTGGATGGTCGGCGGCTCCCACAGAGGCGTTCCCCTGCGTCTAGAGATAGTGAATCAAGAAGGCTAAAGGTAGTAAGACCGTGACAAATCAACTCGCCAACGAGCGAAGCCTCTACTTGCGCCAGCATGCCGAGAACCCCGTCGACTGGCGACCATGGGGCGACGAGGCTCTCGCAGAGGCTGCTGCGAAGGACCTTCCGCTCCTGATCTCGATCGGATACTCAGCCTGTCACTGGTGCCACGTCATGGCTCACGAGTCCTTCGAAGACCTCTCCATCGCAGACAAGATCAATACGACCACAATTCCAATCAAGATCGATCGCGAGGAGCGGCCCGATATCGACGCGATCTACATGGAAGCAGTCCAGGCCACCACTGGCGGCGGAGGTTGGCCAATGACGATCTTTGCAACCCCAGATGGTCGGCCATTTTTTGCGGGTACCTACTTCCCCCCACACCCACGAGCGGCAATGGCCGGTTTGAGCGAGATTCTCGATGCAGTCGCACAGGAGTGGAGCGTCCACCGAGACGAACTTGAAGCTCACGCAGACCAACTCGCAGAGGCCATTCGACATCGAACGACACTTCCGCAAGCGCCACAGACTCAAAGCAGGAGCGACTCAAGGGATTCGATCAATCGTATCAAAGAAGACCTTGCGGGCCGTTTCGATCACGACTGGGGCGGATTTAGCCGTGCTCCAAAGTTCCCTCAGCCGTACTTGCTCGAATTTCTCTTGCGCCTCTCTCTCGAAAGTGGTCACGAAGATGCGAGAACTATGGCTCTGACGACCCTCGACGCTATCGCGTGCGGTGGAATCTTTGATCACCTAGGCGGAGGAGTCGCGCGCTACTCGACAGATCGATTCTGGATGGTGCCGCACTTCGAAAAAATGCTCTACGACCAAGCTGGCCTTCTCAGGGTCTACTCTCAGGCGTTCGCGATCACACGAGACGATCGCTACCGCTATATCGCAACACAGATCGTCGACTACGTTAGGACCACACTTGCACTGCCCGACGGCGGGCTCGGGTCCTCGCAAGACGCCGATTCAGAGGGAGAGGAAGGCCGCTACTACATCTTTCGCCAGGAGGAGATCGAAGAGGTCCTCGGTGCCGAGGCACAGCAGTTCATCGACTTCTACGGTGTCACCAAGTCTGGAAACTTCGAAGGCAGGACGATTCTACACCGCCCGAACGGTAGCTCTTGGGTCCCGACTCCCGCTCTTGATGCCGCTCGACGCAGACTGCTGGAGTACCGTTCCAAGCGCACAGCTCCAGAGGTCGATACCAGCGTGATCACCGAGTGGAACGCTCAGTACATCGATGCACTCTTTGAGGCCGGAAGACTCCTTGGAGAACCTACCTGGAACGAGCAGGCCGCTCGATTGCTCCAGCTACTCCTCAGTGAACATCGCGATCCCAACGGCACGCTCTTTCGGAGCTCTCGCAAGGAGCGGGTACCCGCCGTTGCAGGAGACTACGCATGGTTGATCACCGCATGCCTACAGGCCTTCACTGCACAAGGAGAGGGTCGTTACGTGCGTCATGCAAGCGAGCTCGCAGAACACCTGATCAAAGAGTTCTACGACCCTGAATCCGGTGGCTTCTTCACACGATCTCGAAGCACATCGACCCTGATCGCCGACTTGAAGGACTACGCCGATGGAGCTGTTCTTTCGACAAACTCCTGTGCTATCGCAGCGCTGACCAAGTTGAGCGCTCTAACTGAAAATCCCGAACACGAACGAGTCGTGGAGCACTCGCTCAACTTCTTCCAGCGCATCTTCGACGAGCACCCAATGGTCTGCGCCTCGCTCGCTTGGACCGCACACGACTTCTTTACCGGTCCGTACCAACTTGTCATACCTGGAGAACGTACAGAGCTGACTAACGTTGCCTACCAGCGATTCTTGCCTCACATTCAGATCGTTTGGGGAGAAGAGATCCCCGACGGCCTCATGAGCGGACGATCCCCCAAGAGCGCGTATCTCTGCGTCGGAAGGGTATGCCAGCGTCCCACGACGGACCCAAGCGACCTGGAGCTTCAGCTCGCACATCTCACCAGCAGAGAAGAGCTATCGTGACCAAATCGCACCGAACTCCCCTGATTCACCTCGCTACCTTGGGTCGAGAGCACTTTGCTCTCGACCTCTCCAGCGAACGGCTCCTCAGACTCGAAACCCTCAGCCTCGACGCACCTTCTAGCGAGATCGCACCGCTCGCTCCGCTCATGGCCGGTGAACTCACGACAGACGAACACCCTGACCCGATGCGTCCCGAGCTCTTTCGCTGCGACACGCTTCAGGTAGCCGCCATCAAAGCTCCTCGCCGTCGCACTCGTAAAACACTCGAGCGTCTAGCCGCTCCAACGCACCAGCCGCCACTTTGGAGGAGTGGGCCTTCGGTCGCGTACTCTCGGCTCGTCGGCATGCATCCTTCAACGGCCATCCTTTCGCTGACGAAATCCATGTCAATCTTCGAGAATCCCCGAGATCACCTGCTCCACCTTGGCTTCTCGTGGAACGAGACCATGGATTCCCTGCCACTATCCTTAGAGCTCTGCGAGCGTCTGATCGCCCAACCGGCGCAGCCGGTCACTGGACGCAAAGCCCTCAAGGCTATCCTCGGATACCGTCCGAGCTTCGCCCTCGTCGCCTACGCGCTCCCCGAGGATGGCTACTGCAAGAAGGTGGTGGTTGGGCTCTACCAATGACCTTTTCGAACAGCGAACTGCTCCCTCATTCCACACAACTTCACTCCACCAGAACCTCACGGAGTTCTCGCCTCCACGTCGCGCTCGACCACAGACCCTATCGGCACGATCGCCTCTACGGCCCCACAAAGAGACGGTAGGGACTGTGGCCGCCCGCCACTTCAAGAGTCACGATCCCCTCCTCCACGGAGCCCCATTCGATGACCACAAGATCCAAAACGTGCTGCGAACGTATGCACTTGAAGCGATCGACACCTTCGATCTACCCAAGGACTGCGCGATCAGACCCATAACAATCTCCGAGAATGCGAGCATACTCCTCAGCTCACCGAAGGACTCCGCGAGCTGGGTTCTCCGCATTCATCGAAGCAACTACCACACCTACGACTCGATTCTTTCCGAGGTAACCTGGGTCGAGGCCATTGCGAAGAGCACACAGGTTATAGTCCCCCACTTTCGGCGCACGACCAACCAGCAACCCGTCGTCACCCTTGCGAGCCACGGCCCACGCTTTGCCGTCCTCACTCGGTTTATTGAAGGACAACACCTCGTCGAACCAGCGGAGCTGAGAGAGTTCGAGACGGTTGGCGCAATCGCTGGAGAGCTTCATCGACTCTCAAGAGCTTGGAGACCGCCAACGGGTTTTTTCCGTTTCTCCTGGGATCTCAACAGTGGCATCGGAGAAAACGCTCGATGGGGTTCATGGCGCAAAGCGCCTCTCGATGCCTCTGCATACAAGGTCGTTGAGCGGGCTTGCTCCAAGCTCAGTACCGTGCTCGCAAATCGGGTCGGCGATCCCCGGTACTGGGGACTCATTCACGCTGATATGCGAAGCGCGAATCTGCTTGCAATAGAGCAAGGTAGGGCCCTCATCGATTTCGACGACTGTGGTTACAGTTGGTACCTCTACGACCTCGCCACTGCGGTCAGCTTCTTCGAGCACGCCCCGGAGGTCGAGACCTGGGTCGAGAGATGGATCGAAGGATATCAACTACACGCTCAGCTCACCAAAGACGACCGACAAGCCATCTGGCCACTCATCGTCTATCGACGTTTGGTACTCGTCGGATGGTCTATAAGCCACCAAACGACTTCGACCGCAGGAGGGTTAGACGAGGACTTTCTCGGCCAGACCGTCGACCTCTGTAATCGATACCTACTCTCTCGCTCCTAACGGATCGACATACTCACCTCTCGCTCCTAACGGATCGACACCGCATAGAGCGCTTGCTCCAACTGTTCACAGCACCGCCACGTCTCTCCACCGCTCCATTAAACTACTCACAGCACCCTACCCATGCGCAACGACGACCGTGTCACGGAAGGTTCCGAAGAGATCGAGAAACCTCTTGCAAAGAGCACGGTCCACCATCGAGTGCTCACTAGCTTTGACCTATGTGGAACGAGTCTTGTGCAACAAGTGGGGACATCTAGAGAGCACAAGCTCATCGGTCAGAGGTCGTTGCGATCTCAACCCCCACGTTCGCCCAGACGACACGTTCCCTTCGAGCTGATCGTCAGAGCTCGCACCTAAGAGAGGTCACCATGTCAGAGAAGCAGCAGGCACCGAAGGATCGAAACGTCCCTCACTGGTATGACGCATCAGAGCGCCCGATTGACAATGTTCCGTCCGACATAGCAGCGATCCTTGAGAGCGTCCAAGAGCGCTCAGGTTTCCTTCCGAACATCTATCGAGCACTAGCTCATAGGCCGGACGAGTTTCGAGCCTTCTTCGCCTACCACGACGCCCTCATGCGATCACCATCTGGGCTCTCACACGCCGAAAAGGAGTTGATCGTTGTCTCAACGTCAGCGAGGAACCAATGTCTCTACTGCGTGATCGCTCACGGCGCAATCTTGCGAATTCGATCCGGCAAAGCGCACCTCGCCGATCAGGTCAGCGTCGACCCTTCGAGCGCGGGACTCTCCAATCGAGAGGAGGCGATCCTCACCTACGCCCACAAGGTCTCTCAACACGCCAACACTGTTGAGCCAAGTGACTTCCGCCCGCTCTACGACGTTGGCTGCGACGATAACGATATCTGGATCATTGGATCGATCGCCGCCTTCTTTGCACTCTCGAACCGCCTCGTCGGCTTCGCCAAAGTGATGCCAAACCCAGAGTTCTACGACCTTGGACGATCGTAACTATCAGGGGACGGGAGCACTACTTACGAGCGGCTTTTCGCTCCATCTTTGCTTGCGAGCGCACCTTCTTGTGCTCCGATAGCTTGGATTTCGCCTTCTTCGCACTGCGAAAAAGGTAGATTCCTATTCCGATCAGCACGGCAATCTCAAGGATGTGAAAGATCGTAGAGGCGATAGCGAAGGCAGAGATAACGAGGAAGGCCACGATCACCAAGAGGACGATCTTGACCGTCCACGACATCGATCTACCGATCATCGTCTTACCAGTCGTCGAAAGAGATACATTCCCCCGCCAAAAAGAAGCAGGAAAGGTAAGGGATTAAAGAATGGACCTGGCCCATCGCCGTAGCCACCCATGAAGGCCGAACTCAATAGATTGAAGGCGAAAAAGACCGCAAGTGCGATCCCAATAGGCCGGAAGCTTCTACGTCTGCGATAGTAACTCTGCGCTACGAAACCATGATCCACGCCGGGAGCGACAGAGGTCCTCTGAGCGGCCGCGCTCATCTGGTAGATCAAGTCACTACCACCAGGAATGTCTCCGACACAACGAAAAAGATCCTCATAGGTCTTCGACTCGTTCGTCAAGGTCAACCGCTGATCGAGCTCATCGAGCTGGATTCGACCCTCTTGAAAGGCAAGGCGAAGCTCATTTTCAACTCGTGAACGATCGGAGTGGGAGGCCCTCATTTGCAACGGTTCGTTCCTCATAGAAAAAACTTACCCACTCCCGTAGTACTTGACCGACAGTTAGACGAAATTCTTCTAATCTATTCAGGTCTCTCCAACCTTCTCGCCATAGTTGGCGAGATAACCTAAGGGAATCCTGTCCGAGCCAAATCCCCACACAGGCATCGCGCTCTGTAGAGTTCTCTTTCGGTCACCATCTCGACGAAACGGCTCTGCTCACACGTTGAGCTTCGGCACGTCGCCACGTCGCAGCGTCAGCCCTACGGGTCTCCCAACGTAAAGTGAAGCAGGGTCGAGATCAGTTGCGCCTCCTAAAGGGTCAAAGACCGCCTCGATAAGCTCTCCCGAATCGGTCTGCGCACGAACGACTAGGCCGTCAGGGAACGGGCGTACCTCAATCACCACGGCCCTTACTCCATGGCCCTCTGGGCCACAACGTACCCAAGATCGCCGAATCGCGACCGATTCGCTCTCGTCGGCATCGTCTCGAAAGAGATTCGCCCGTACGATATTCTCAAAACCCACGAGCTCAGCGACCGCCCTCTCACCTGGATTTTCGAGAACCTCCATCCCGGTTCCCTCTCTCATCACCTGACCATCGGCTACTACCATGATGGAGTCCCCAAGCCAGAGTGCTTCAGAGATATCGTGAGTCACTAACACCAGAGCGATCCCTCTCTCTCGAACGATTCGACTGACCACCCGCATCACTCTTGCACGAAGCGGCGTGTCCATGGCAGAGAAGGCCTCATCGAGCAGGAGGATTTGAGGTCGAAGGAGCACCGCACGCGCCAACGCTACGAGCTGGCGTTGTCCACCAGATAGCTCGCGAACCGACCGTCGCAAGAGGTCCTCGAGCTCAAAGGTCGTCACGACCTCATCCAACTCAGAGCGTCCTGCTCCCGATAACGAACGAGCGATCTCGAGCTGCTGGTGAACCCTGTAGCCCCCAAAAAGTCCCGATCCTTGTGGTACCCAGCTCAGTCGAACTCCAGCTCTCCACAGATCACGTCCCCCAAGTTGAGCCGAGCTTGAAGCATCGACCTTGACCGGGCCACCGCAGCCAACAAGAGCAGAGAGCAAGGCCGATTTACCGGAACCGGAGTAGCCGACCACGCCGAGATGTGTCACCGGAGCCTGTGTCCGAAAGGAGTAGCGAAAAGTACCAACCCGACCTTGTAGGTCGAACGATAACCCCTCCACACAGGGTACCAAAGTGGCTTCTGCTACGTCGGTGTGCGATGACGGCCACCTGGTGTGAGCGAGCGCCCAGATCGCTACCCGCAGTGGATAGCGAATCGAGATGAGGAGCACAGAACCGATCGAAGCGGTCAGCATAGTTACGAGAACCACTCCGGTCGCCGAGGGGAGGCCGGCTCCGGAGAACTGAACGTAGGTGAAGACCGGAAGAGCGTAGGGGTGGTATGCCACCAAGATGGTCGCACCGAACTCACCGAAGGCTCGCAGCCATCCCAGAGTCAGTCCGATTCGCAGCCCTCTCCAAGCATCCGGCACAGCAATGAGTAAGAAGACCTTTGCTGCACCCATACCCATGGAGCGCGCTAGTTTCCGAGCATCCTCATCTCCAGAAGCAAAGCTTGCTCGGGCCGTCTCGACGATAAAGGGCAGTGAGACAAAACCCTCGGCGACGACAACGCCAGCGAACGTATCGATCAAACGACCACCGGTGGCTCGCCCAAGCAGGGTGTAAGGACCTAACGCTAAGAGAAGCAGCAGGCCGGCAGAGAGCGGAGGGAGTCCAAGTGGAAGCCGTACCAGAAGTCCGATCAGCCGAGCGGCTCGGCGCTGTGAAGCGTTGAGCGCATAACCTAAGGGCACTCCAACGAGCCCGCCGACCATTACCGCAAC
>JBMFXG010000060.1:0-13034 GCA_049964535.1 Acidimicrobiales bacterium
TAACGTGCAAAGTGTCCTTTCGAACCTCGGACAGCGAAGTTTCAACGCACGTGAACGAAGCGACCGTATCGTCAGCGGGGCGATGCGGGGTACTTGCTCAGTGATCGCACCATGAGCGGGGATCACCAACACTTCGACGGTCACCTCTCCCATCACGATCGACAACGTCTCAAGCTTGCCATCGTCGCACTGACGCTCTTTATGATAATCGAGACGAGCTTCTCCATCTGGGGACACTCCATGGCACTCCTCAGCGATGCTGGTCACATGCTCGTCGACCTCGGCGCGTTGGGAATGACCCTCTGGGTTGCCACGGTTCAGGAACGTCCACCGACTGCGACTTGGAGCTTTGGTCTTCAACGAGCCGAAGTCATCTCAGGTGCAATCAACGGTCTGGCACTGGTGATTCTCGGGAGCCTCATCCTCTCCGACGATGTTGTACGTCTCCTCCATCCTCGAGCAGTCGACGGGGCGTCCGTGATAGGCGTGTCCATCGGCGGAATCTTTGTCAACCTGTTCGTCACTGCTCTTTTGAACCATACCAATCGCCAGAGCCTCAATCTTGCCGGTGCATTTGCGCACATTGTCACCGATCTATGGGCATTCGGAGCGACTTTGGTAGCTGGGATCGTGGTCGAACTCTTCTCCTTTAACGGCGCCGACCTACTTGCTTCACTCGTAGTTGTCGCCCTCATGTTTCGGGCCGCCATCTCGTTACTACGCAAATCCGGGCGCATTCTCTTGGAAGGCACCCCACCCGAGATGGATCTCGAAGTTGTGCGAGCTCATCTTCTCGCAGAGGCTCACGTACAGCAGGTGCATGAGCTACACGCCTGGGTCGTCGCAAGTGGACTCACCAGTATTTCAGCACACATCGTTCTTGACGAGACATGTTTTCAAAGCGGGCACGCCTCTCAAACCCTTGATCTACTTCAGAACTGCCTCTCAGAACACTTCAACCTCAGTCACTCAACCCTGCAACTTGAGACACCGCCTCACGCCGAACACGAAGAGCCTGGGCACGAGTGAGCTCAAGCGCTAGCACTGCAAACACGAGCAATCTGGCCACTCCACCAAGCCACTCGGACGACCACGCTTGTCAATCGAGATGAGCATTCCCTTAGTGGTCTCCCTTTGCAGGGCTCAATCCGCCTTGCTCGCCCATCGGCAAACTAAGGTTGTCTCATTATTCAGCGAGCATATGAAAGTCTCGGAGCACAGTGAGTCCCAAACTACATGAGCTACAAGCACTCATACCCTCGGCCGAGGTTCATGGAGACCGAGACACGGAAGTTGTCGACCTAACTCTTGACTCGAGAAACGTCCAGAAAGGCTGGATGTTTTGCTGCACCAAAGGATCACGGTTCGACGGCCACGACTTTGCCGATCAAGCGGTAGCCCTCGGAGCATCGGCACTCGTTGTAGCGAGACCCTTGCCCCTACCGATACCACAGCTAATCCTTCCCTCAGTGCGGAACGGATTAGGACGAATCTCCGCCTTCCTCAACGACCATCCCTCAACAAAGCTCGACCTCATCGGCGTAACCGGTACGAACGGCAAGACCACAACGTCGTACCTTTTGGAGTCGATCCTTCGAACAACGAAGCGCTCTACCGGGATTATCGGAACCATTGAGGCCCGTTACAACGCCTCTCGCCAGCCCTCACTATACACCACCCCAGAGGCGCCAGAGCTCCATCGCCACCTCCGACAGATGTACGAGGACCATATCGACTCCGTAGTCATGGAAGTCTCCTCGCACGGTATCGATCAGCACCGTATCGATGCCACGACCTTTGCTCTGAGCATCTTCACGAACCTTACGCCGGAGCACCTTGATTACCATGGAACGATTGAGCAGTACTACTCGGTCAAGGCTCAGCTTTTCACGCCCGACCGAACCGCTCTCGCACTGATCTGTGTCGACGATGCCTGGGGACGCCGTCTTGCGTCTCAAATCCGTGTTCCGTCCTTTACGTTTGGACAACACCCAAGCGCCGATCTTAGAATCAGCTCGGTCTCGGTCACGACGACAGGTACGTCGCTCACCGTTAGCGGACTTGGTCTCGACACTCGTCTCGAGACTTCCGTTGTTGGAGCCTGCAACGCTGAAAACGCAGCAGCCGCCTATCTCGCAGGTCGACTTCTCGGTGCAACAATCGAAGAGGCTCGTTCAGGAATCGCAACCTGCGAAGCGATCTCTGGTCGCTTCCAGCGCATCGAGACCTCCGAGGATCTCCTCGTCGTCGTCGACTACGCACATACACCGGACTCAATCCGTGCGCTCGTCAACACCGCTCGAGATATCATTGGGCCGCATCAACGGGTGATCCTTGTTGCCGGCGCTCGAGGCAAACGCGACCGATTTAAGCGACCAGAGCTTGGCAGGGCGGCAGCAACTGCAGATTTAGCGGTACTTACCACCGACAACCCCGGTGACGAAGACCCACAATCAATCGTCGATCAGCTCATTGCAGGGACCATCGACATACCGAAGAAGAACTTCATCGTGGAGCTCGATCGAGCCGTAGCGATTCGTCGTGCGATACTCGCAGCCGATCCGGGTGACGCTGTTCTCATCGTTGGCCGAGGGCACGAAAACTCGCTTCGTGTCGGATCCACGACTATCAGCCTCGACGACCGAGAGGAAGCGCTGCGATCCATTCAGTTGCGTGACCACAAGAACACGTCCAGCCTAAAGAAGCTCATGACCGGTAAATTATGAACGCTCTACCGAACTCAAAATTCGACATTTCCGTTGTCATACCGACCTACAATGCCCAAGCTACGATCTCTGAGGCCCTGCACTCGGTTCTCGATCAGTCCTATGAGGTCTCTGAGATCATCGTCGTCGACGACGGATCCACGGACGGAACCATTGATCTCGTTCAGAAGTTCGGACCGAAGATCCAACTCATCAAGGGCCTCCACGGAGGGCCATCGGCATCGCGCAATACCGGCCTACAACACGTGAATGGAAACTGGGTAGCGTTTCTCGACGACGACGACGTCTGGCATCGCGAGAAACTTGAACGTCAACTAAGGGTCCTCGAGTCAGCACCCGATCTCGATCTCATTGCCACCAACTGGACCCGAGGCGAGCTTGCCGAAGATATCGAGCCAACCTCAAACTTCGCCCAGATACACTACTTCGCGATCCTGGCACTCAATCGTTTCCAGACCTCGACAGTGTTGGCCAGGACGTCGGCGCTCCTTGAGAGTCGTCCGTTCCAAAGTGAGCTCGATGGGGTCGAGGACTGGGCCTTCTGGCTCCACTTCTCAGAAGACCATACGCTCGGAATACTTGAGCGACCACTCGTGCGCTACCGAGACTCACCCGATGGCGTTTCTAAGGACCTCCGTCGCTTCTATCGAACTATGCGCACGATGCTTGCGGAGGTAGCGGCCGAACCGCGTATCGATCCAGTCTTACTCGAAGAGCTACGAGTTTGGCATCAACTTCGGCTCGCTCTTGCCTTCTCGCTCGATCGCGACTTTCTAGCCATGGCGACGGCGCTCAACGATCTCCGTACTAGTGGCTCACTTCGATCTCTACTCCCTGCAACGCAACGATACTTCCTGCCGTTCCTGTTCGAGCGTTACCGAAAGCGTCGCACAACGGCGCCCAGCTCGAGTCATCGGGCTCGGCTACCTCCTACTTGACACCACCACTCTCCTCGATCAGTGCTCGGAGCAGTAGCTGTAAGGAAGAGGCCAGACCTGCTATAGTGCAAGTCTCCCAGAGATAGACCGGCTCCATGCCAAGTTGAGACCGATATCGAAGGGCTCTGAGCTTCGGAATCAGGAGATCATCAACGACACAGCGCACCATCGCCAGCGTCGAACGCTCTGCAATCTCAAAGAGCTCTGTGCAACAGGAACCTCAAGAAAAGCAGCACCTGCAGACTCAGAGAACGACCCAGGGCGCTCTCCTCGTTGTGCCGCCCAAAGGGTCCTCGAAGATACAGGCGACCAAGGAGCCCCGAGCAGACCGTGACGACGAGAAACCTCTGGTCACGCTGCACCGAAAGATCTAGGCAGTGGTAGGGCAGGTCCATACAACCCACCACGTTCCGCCTCTCGATCCTCTCACCTACCGCTTGAAGCACGTTGTGAGAGGCTCAGGCGCGTCGGCGTCTGCGGACTCACGCCCGTTCTTTCCGAAACTCTCTCAGGTAGCGATACAGACCGAAGAGGAGGATGATAGCAACGATCGCTCCGATCACGACGAGCCCCACCGTCGATGCCTGCTTTTCCACGCTCGCAAACGAGTTGCCGGCTAGATAACCGATCGTTGCGAACACGATACTCCAGGCTATTCCACCAGACGCATTGAAGGTAAGAAACGTGCGATACCGCATCTCCGCCATACCAGCGATGCCGGGAACGAGAACACGCAGTGCCGTCGTGAACCTACCAACGAAGACCCCAGGACCCCCTCGCTTCGCTACAAAGCTCACGGCCTTATCAACCTGTGATCGCTTAATAAATCGTCCTCCAGCACGTTCTAATAAGCGATGACCCCAGCGCCGGCCCACGTAGTAACCCACAGAGTCACCCAATATTGCTCCGAGACTTGCTGCGACGATCACCACCCAGAGCGCCACCTTATGTTCAAACGAAAGTACACCACCGAGGACAACCGCCGTCTCACCGGGGAAGATGAATCCAACAAATACTGAAGATTCAAGAGCCGGAAGAAGGAAAACTACGAGAATAGCGAGCCAGACTGGGACATTGAGAATGTGATGGACCAGAGAAGTCATTAGCATAGAGTAGGAGATTGCGGATGAACTGTTCCTATCGTTAGGAGGAACCAATGTTATTCGGAGAGATTTTTAGTGCACCCGACATCGCTGTAGTCCTGATCGTGGTCTTGCTGCTCTTTGGTGGGCGAAAACTACCCCAACTTGCACGATCACTTGGCTCAGCCTCGTCAGAGTTCAAGAAAGGGATCGAAGAAGGCGCTGGCACCACTACCTCTTCAGCCGCGGCGGATGAGGTAAAGGCAGAGCAACCAAAAACGACCGAGCAACAGCAGTAAGACTAGGTTTCGCTTCCTACCTCGCCATACAACGAGGTAGAGCCTTCAAAATTTAGGCTTCTCAACGAGTAATCCCGAGACCACAGCTTCAAAGAGAGTTGTCGGCCTCGGGATTATTTGCAGAGGCTCACGAACTCTCTAAACCTGCTCAGGACGAGCAAAACACAACCCCGGCAACCCAGCGCGGGCGAACGCCAACGACGGTATCGCAAACCATGTAACCATCTAAATGAAGCGGGAGCTCCGAGGAGCTGCAGGAACGCTAAATCAGGCCCCCACGCCTCGAGGAGAGCGTACCCCACAGTGCCGCAGAGAAACAGAAGCTGAGACCGACAACCGCCGTCCAAATACCGAATACAAATGCTAAAGCAGTCAAGAATGCTCCGACGCCAAGAACGAATGGCCAGATCGAGTGCGTCGGGAAAGCTCCCAACTGATCCGCAACGCCTCCGGGCTCGACAACCTCTCGATCTTCTGGCCTGGGCTTCATGCGACGCGACCACCAGCCCAGATAGGCACCTGGAAGAAGACCAAGCCCCACCGTCGCGAGAAGCAGGATAGAGTTCCCACCGTCACCGCTCCAGAAAAAGTAGACCAGAAGCATGACCAGGATAAAGATACCAACTCCCGTATAGACACGGAACTCCGTCTTCATCGATCCACCACCGTCTCATCCCGACGACTACTAAAGCGAGAGGGCTCCGGTGGACGAAGATAATCGGCATGCTCAGGATGATTCGCATCCCATACTGGACGTTGCGAACGGATCGCAGGCAGCGAGTGAAAGTTGTGCGACGGAGGCGGCGACGAAGTACCCCACTCGAGCGTATGACCATCCCAGGGATTATCTCCTGCCGGAATCGGTCGACGCCATGAGATCCACATGTTCCAAATGAAGACCAGAAACCCGATCGCTGTGATGTAAGCACCAACAGTCGAGACCCGGTTCAGGAAAGTAAAACCGTCACTTGCCGCATACTCAGCGATTCTTCGCGGCATGCCTCGAAGCCCGACAACGTACTGAGGAAGAAACGTCACGTTGAAACCAATAAAGATCAGCCAGAAGTGAAGCTTACCCAGCCCCTCTCGATACATCCTTCCAGTGAGCTTCGGATACCAGTAGTAAAGGCCAGCGAATCCGGCAAAGACTGCCGAGCCAAAGAGTACCTGATGGAAGTGAGCAACCACAAAGTACGTATCGTGCGTATAGAAATCGATCGGAGGTGCTGCAAGCATCACGCCCGTAATGCCACCCATAGTGAAGGCCACGATAAATCCGATAGAGAAAGTTAGCGGAGTCTTGAAGTCGAGGCTACCCTTCCACATCGTTGCGACCCAGGTATAGATCTTTATTCCTGTGGGAACTGCGATCAGGAGACTGAGGGCCGAGAAGAAAGGCAGAAGCACCGTACCGGTAGTGAACATATGGTGTGCCCAAACTCCAGTAGAGAGGCCCGCAATCGCAAGCGTCGCAAAGACCAACCCCTTGTAGCCAAAGACTGGTTTGCGCGAAAATACCGGAATCACCTCGGTCACCATACCGAAATATGGAAGCGCGAGGATATAGACCTCTGGATGGCCAAAGAACCAGAAAAGATTCTGCCACAGTACCGGGACACCACCGCCAGCCACCGTGAAAATATGTGTTCCGAAGTGACGGTCGGCGTAGAGCAAGATCAACGCCGCTGTCAACACTGGAAAGGAGATCAGGATCAAAATCCCGGTCACGAGCATATTCCAGGTGAAGATCGGCATCCGAAACATCGTAAGCCCCGGTGCACGCAAATACATGATGGTCGTAACGAGATTCACCGCAGTGAAGATGCCAGAGAACCCAACCAAGGCTACCGACACGATCCAGAGATCGGGACCCGCTCCCGGCGAGTTAGTCGCTTCCGAGAGCGGCGCATAGGCAACCCAACCAAAAGCCGCAGCGCCCGAGGCCGTAAGAAATCCGAGCAGCATCGTGATTCCACCGGTCAGAAACAGCCAGTAGGACAGTGAGTTCAACCTCGGAAAGGCCATATCCGGAGCACCAATTTGCAACGGGATAATATAGTTTGCCACCCCACCGAAAGCAAAGGGTCCAGCAAAGAGGTAGAGCATCATCGACCCATGAATGGTGAAGAGCTCGTTGTAAGTCTGCGGGGATACAAAATGGTTATTTGGCGAGAAGAGCTGGGTACGAATGAGCACCGCCATCAAGCCAGCGATGAAAAAGAAGGCCAATGATGTATAGAGGTAGTTTTTACCGATGACCTTATGGTCCGTAGAGGTAAGCCAGCGGTAAAAGCCACTCGGCTCCTCTGCATGATGCGGCACAACGTGCTCGGTCACTGTATCGTCAATAACGGCCACGGCTACGCTCCTTTCGAATTGGATGAGTGACTCGAGGCCCAAGCGTTGAAGCCGGCCGGAGTGTCGACACTTACATGGAACAGCATCTCAGAGTGGTAGAGACCACAGAGCTGCGAGCAACGACCGATGAAACTTCCCACCTGATTCGGCGTAAAGTCAAAGTAGTTCGTAACCCCTGGAAGGGCATAACGAGAGAAATCGAACGCCGGGATGTAGAAGCCATGAACAACATCGGACGATACCAGTCGTACGGTCGTGGTCTCGTTCTCAGGAAGCACCAGATCCGGGTAGTGATTTCCCTCGGTGTACTCCGTGATCCCGAGCGAGGGGTAGTAGAACTTCCAACCCCACTGGTAGGCGGTCACGTCCACTCGCAGATTAGGGTGTGCAGAGACCGCAGTCACCTTATTCTCCACTCGGACTGTAAAGACAAACAAGACAACGATGATAATGATCGGCACAACGGTATAGACAATCTCAATCGGGATGTGCGAGTGAGTCTGCTTGGGGATCTCATCCCCTCGACGCTTAAAACGCAGTATCGCATAGACCAGAGGCACGAAAACCGACAGTAGAACCGGTATCGAGAGGATAGCGAAAAACTGGAACAGGTGAAACGTGGAGTGTCCTTGTGTTGTGGCTCCACGATCTGCGCCAAAGCCAGGCAGGTTACAAGCTCCAAGCACCAGTCCACCAAGGACCAGGGCCGATCCGAACCTCACAGCCCTGACGACCGAGGATGATCGAGACGCTACGTCAATCGTTCTCATAAGGTCTCCAAAGCTTCTTCGCACATCACAATCACTTCTGATCACCATGCCTCTGTCCTCGACCACGTCGACGCGGACCACCTCCGAAAAACCCACCTTGACTACCAGGAAGGCTTCGCGGGACTCGGAAAACCCCAGATCCACCCGAGCGCTGCGGCGGAAGCTCAGACTCCAAGGAGCGAGTGAACGAGCCGTTCGAATCACCGACCGTCACAAGCTCTTGCTCTTCGCTTCCCACATCCAATCCGCTGTGATGTAGGTATGCAGCCTCTTCTGGAACCGGAACCGGACTCTGCGCCGGATGAATGTCGTCCTCAGCTGGCTCAGCATCGACCGTCGAATAATTTCCAGTCTCATCACGAGAGATAATCATTGCGACCTTACGCTGCCCAGCCGCGTTGTTCTTCTGAGTCTCTTTCGTGATCAGATACGTCACATACGCCGACGCTGGTGGTAGCACGATGAGGGCTATCCGAAAGAACCACAGAACAAAGTTCAGGGAAGTCTGAAAGGTGTTGGCAAGCACATCGGTCGACGAAGCAAAGAACAAGACCACATAGAAGGCTAAAATCCCAACGCCAAGCGAGGTTCGCCACGAGTTATCCCGAGGTCTTTCGCAGATGTTGTGAACTCGATCGTCCTTCGTAATCTTTCTCTCTATGAAAGGCCAGAGAGCCAGAGCAGTAAAGGTGATCCCCGGTAGAAGAACCGCCGGGAAGAACACATTCGGAATCATGTGACCGAAGGCGACGATCTCCCAAGACGGCATCAAACGAAGCGCTCCATCGAGCCAACCCATATACCAGTCTGGCTGTACTGCATAGCTGACTTTGTACGGGATGTACGGTCCGTAGAGCCAGATCGGATTGATCTGTACGAGACCACCGAGAGCCGCAAGGACACCTGCAGTAATAAAGAAGAAGCCACCTGCTTCCAGCGCGTAACCCGGCCACAAAACCGTGCCGACAACATTTCTGTTTGTCCGTTTCGGTCCAGGATACTGCGTGTGCTTCTGATGGTACATGATGCCCAAGTGGGCCGCTAAAAGTGCGACAATTAAGGCAGGTACGAGCAGTACGTGAATCGTGTAGAACCGCGGAATGATGCTGTTCCCTGGAAAGTTTCCACCAAACAAGAAGAACGCCAGATAGCTACCAACAAGCGGAACTGACTCAACGATCGAGAATGCAATACGAATACCGGTGCCTGAGATCAAGTCATCAGGTAGTGAATAACCAATGAACCCGTTGACGATAGCGAGGATCAAAAGTAGAGTCCCGATAATCCAGTTGAGCTCTCGAGGCTTACGGAACGAGCCGGTGAAGAAGATTCGGCACACGTGCACAACGATCGCAGCAATGAAGACATTTGCCGCCCAGTGATGCATCTGGCGCATAACGAGCCCCGCCCGCACACTGAAACTTAACCGCAACGTGGAGGCAAATGCCTCAGAGACCTTCTGCCCATCAAGCGGTTTGTAGGCGCCATGGTACGTGATGAGATGCGATGACGGTACGAAAAACAGGGTCAGAAACGTACCGGTGAAAAGAAGAACGATGAAGGAGTACAACGCAATCTCGCCGAGCATGAAAGACCAGTGGTCGGGAAAGATCTTGTTGAGCGAGCTACGTCCCCCCTTGGCAATACCAAGTCTCTCGTCGACCCAATTGGTGACCTTCTGCGTCATCATAGCCGTTATCTCTCCCAAAACCCAGGGCCGATCGGCTGATCAAAGCCGTTCTGCGCAAGTAAATTGCCTGAAGAATCGATCTTGAGCGGAAGCTGCGGCAGCGGGCGAGGCGCAGGACCAAAGACCGGCGTGGCCCCTGTCAAAACATCGAAAAGACTCTGATGACAGGGACAGAGCAGCTGCTCAGTTAATTCTTGATAGAGTCCAACGGGACATCCAGCGTGGGTACAGACCTTCGAGAAGGCAAGGTATCCCTGAGGACCCCAAGTCTCGCGGCCCGGTCGCGTGACGATCTCGGTAGTGGCTGGACGGATGAGAATCACTTGGTCTAAGGCGTTACCCTCGAACCCTCTGGGAAAGACCGTCATCGCTCCCCCAACCTCAAGATCGCTCGCCAGGACCGCGGTTCCGTCGACCTTCACGACCTGCGAATCCTTCTTCCAATGGGTGACGAAGAGGGCCTTACCAGGGACTGGTCCCAAGGAGCGAAGAAAGGGGAAGAGTTGGATAATCCCAAACGCTCCTAGTGACACTCCAAGCATTCGGCCTAGAAACTTACGACGGCCCAACTGCTTGGAACCTCGCTCGAGCGATGCGTAAAAAGCCGCCCGATCTTCATCTGACGAGCGTAGCTCCTCGCGTTCTTGGACGAATGGACCGTGTGGAACGAGATACTTGCCCCATGAGACGATTCCCGCACCTATCCCTATCAGTGCTACGAAGAGGAAGGCACCCTCGAGCTGGGCCTGTCCTCCAACCCAAAACGTTACCCCAAGACCGATCGTGGCAACGAAGGAGAGAAAGAAGGCGAACGCAACAAATCTCTCAGCCGTCTTCGAACCGGTATCGAGGGAGCGATGCTCTTGCGCCACTCCCCTGGGGGAGCCAGCAGTGCCCTGCAGATGTTCATCAACGCTCATCGTGCCGCCCGCCCTCCAATCCAGAAACCAAACAACATAAGGCCCCCAAGGCCAAGAAGAATTCCGACGAACCCCTCGGTCACTGGGCCGACATGGCCAAGCGACAACCCGCCCGGATCCTGTGGTTTCTGCAGGTACAGCACGTACTTAGCAATACTCGCCACTTGAAAGTTCGAGAGAGTCCCGGGACCAAAGCGAGGCATATTGCCCGGACCGGTCCTCATGGCTTCAGCAATCTGGGTCGAGCCAACACCGTAGAGCGAGGGGGCGTAGACGTTATTGGCCAGGGCATCGCCCACGCCAGTAATAGTGTGACAAGCCGCACAGTTGGTGGAAAACAGACTCTGCCCTTCACTCAAGCTCGCCACCCCAAGGTTCACATCGGGAATGGCCGGTCCTCCCGGAGCTCGAGATACGACGTACGCCGCGATCGCTAAGGTCTGCTGACGGGTAAATCTAGGGTGGCCCTCCATCGCTTGCACCGTAGGATCAGCAAGAGGCATTCTTCCCGTATAGACCCAAAAGTCGATCGTTGCAGCACCGAGACCCTGAAGATTGGGCGCACGAGATGAGCCAGCCGCATTGACTCCGTGACACGAAGCACAGTTCTCGACGAACAGTGTTCTGCCTTCCGGAACCAAGGTCTTGGACGGGTTGTGGTAGGTAATTGCCGGAGCTGTTGCGTGCTGCGAGAAGGTGATCGAAGACGGGCCGGTACTCGGTTGTGCTACCGGAACGCTAGCGGTCTGCGCCTGCGAGGGATAAAAGATCACGAAGCCAAGAACGCCAACGAGCACCGTTACGGCAAGTGCCGCACCTCCCGAGCGAATCGCACGAGGAAACGACTGGAAAAGACTCATTCCTCTCCCGACCCTTCTCTGCCTACTTCCACGCCATCCCCTTCATTTCGTAATCTATCGTCGTGACCATGTATCGATTCAGCCGCAAACCCTGCAATCCACAGAGCCCGTTGCTCCTTGGCTCTAGTGCAAGAGAAACAGCACTGAGTACAGCGCTATCCACACCACATCCACGAAGTGCCAATAGTAGCTAACCGATTGGAGCGCAGACAATTCTCCCGGATCTCGACCCTTGCCAGCCATTCTGACCAGGAGAAAACCCATAGCCAGAATTCCCAGGATCACGTGCAGACCGTGAATCCCGGTCATCATGTAAAAAAGAGAGCCGTAAGCATTGGTCTGTGGACCAAAAGCATTCTTTGACCACTCAACAGCTTGATTGGCAACAAAGGAGAGCCCCATGATCATGGTTAAGATGATCCACCACTTTGCAGCCGTCTTACGACCGTGCTCAGCCTCAAAAACTCCTTTTTGCATCGTCACTGACGACATCACCAAAATCAGAGTGAAAATTCCCGACTGCACTACATCGAGGTGGATCCCTCTCGGAGGCCAAGGAGTGCCGTCGTGGGCTCGAATCGTAAAGTAAGCGGCAAAGAGGCCGCCAAAGAACATGAACTCTGATCCCAACCAAACAATCGTCCCTACACCCAAGATCGAGGGACGATTAAAGGTTATCGGCTCTCTCGGGGTCTTCTTGGTTGCTAGAGCTTGAGTCACAAACTCCATTCTTACACGACTCCATCCGTCTTCGGCAAATCCAACCCCGCTCCTGCCATAGAGATCATATGAATTCTCTCATAGAGACTACAGGTTCATCACAGACTCATGAGATCTGAGCCCAAGCTCTTAGACCAAGCGATCATCTACTTCAACCTCGACCAAAGCGCTCGAAAGCCACTCTGGACACACAGCACTCCCGATCATCGTTACCCTCTGCGTAGATCTGGTCATAGCAACGTACAGTGCCCTGAGTGCTCGTTCTGGTTCTTCGAGCAGGTGGAACGGCTCCAGTATCACAACGTTGTCAAATTCAAGACCCCGCATTGCCATGGCGTCAATAACTCTCGTATCAGTTAGATAGGCATCGCCAGCTGCAACTTGTCGTCGCTCCAGCGCCTCCTCGAGGCCAGGACCGAGAGACTTGGGGGTAACGATGCAGGAGGTGCCACTGCGAAGTCCCTCCGGAGTCTTCTCGAGTTCACTAAGCACTGCATCAGAGAGAGACCCCGATGGTACCTGTCGGTACCGAATGCGATACCCACCACTTCTCAACGCTCTCGAGGAGTCGTCTCCACCAAGGTAGCGCCGGCGTACAGCATCTGCGACCTCCACAATCTCCGCCGGTGTCCGGTAGTTCACCGTCAATGTAACCGTCTCGAAGGAACGAC
>JBMFXG010000061.1:0-12969 GCA_049964535.1 Acidimicrobiales bacterium
GTGAGCGGCTTGACATACCAGTCTTTCACGATGACCAACATGGGACTGCAATCGTCGTACTCGCTGCGTTGCTCAACGCTCTCCGGGTGGTCGGAAAGGAGATCGCCAAGGTTCGGGTTGTCGTTCTTGGGATCGGGGCTGCTGGCGTCGCTATCGCTCAACTTCTTATTCATGAGGGCGTTGGAGATCTCGTAGCGGTCGATCGAGACGGAATCTTGGAAGCTGATATGGATGGTCTTGACGCAAACCGACGTTGGGTTGCAGAGAACTCGAATCGGCAAAGCTTAAAAGGTACGTTGCGTGATGCTCTGGAGGGGGCCGATGTCGTCGTTGGGGTCTCTGGACCCGGACTTCTCACCGTTGCGGACCTTCGGTCGATGGCGAAGGATCCTATCGTCTTTGCACTTGCCAATCCGGACCCTGAGATCGAACCGAGTCTCGCTCGGGAGGTTGCCGCAGTCGTAGCGACCGGGCGTAGTGACGAACCGAATCAAATTAATAATGTGTTGGTCTTTCCAGGCTTCTTTCGCGGACTTCTCGATGCCGGAGCACGGACGATCACAACGCAGATGGAGCTCGCCGCTGCTCGAGCGCTCGCAGCCATCGTCTCCTCCGATGAACTCTCGACCGCCTACATCGTGCCTACCGTCTTCAACCCGCTCGTGGCACCGACCATCGCTCAAGCAGTACAGGCTGCCGCAAAGGAGCAGTAGCTCTTCGTTGAGGGGTACCAGCTGTATGAGGGAAATCATTCGATACTTCATGTGGTCGCTATAGCGAGCTGGCCGCTGCGTTGAACTTGTGGTTTGGACGGCCCCGTGCCGACGATCTTCGCTCTGGGGTCGGGTGAGAGTGCGAAGTCAAGTTGGTGAGCTCTCTCTTGCGTGAGGTAGAGGGGTTTGACGGAGTTCTTGCGATGATGTCGTCATGGTGGCGAGATGAGATGAACGTTCGAGGTGGAGGACCGTCGTCCCGTTGCGTGGCGCCGTGTTGACCAACCGTATGGAGACCAGTTCAGTCCCGTGCGACGGTTGCGATCATTGCTTTGGAGCGCAACGTAGGCTACCTTGGCGCACAAGTGCTCGCTAGGACGCTCAATCTGCGCTCGTGGTGGCTCGTGTGGCTTGAGGGTGTCGTCAAGCGGTCGCGCAGATCGTCGGCCTGAGGCAGAACGCCCATGCTCGGTGTCGATGCGTCGACGATGCGGAGCTGTGTCGCAAGGATGATTAGATGAGCGTCGGCAGGAGAGTCCGTGGTGGGTTGTGATTAGCGCAGCGTGCTCTTTGCTCTATGACCATGTCGGGATTACCATGTCGAGGATGCGCCGTCGATAATGCGACGGGTCTGCTCGTGCCGCGGGTTCTCAAAGATTTGATGAGTCGGACCATCCTCCACCACCGATCCTTCGTGCAGCACAACGATGCGATCGCAAGTAGCTCGGAGAGCGAAGGGGTCGTGTGAAACGAAAACGAGTGTGAGGGAGCGCTCGCTCGTTATGCGTCGTAAGGTGGCGAGAACCGTCAACTTGGACGAGATGTCGAGCGCGCTCGTGGGTTCATCGGCCACCAGTGTTCCAGGATCGACCACGAGCGCTCGGGCAAAGGCCACCCGTTGGCGCTCGCCACCGGAGAGCTCGTGTGGGCGACGGCTGAGCAGAGAGTCTGCAAGGCCAACATCGTGGAGGGCTTGTGTGATGCGGGTGTCGGCGTCGACACCTTTGATGCCGAGGACCCTGAGCGGTTCGCGGAGAGACCATTGGATGTTGTAGCTCGGGTCGAGACTCGAGCCTGGATCTTGAGGTATGGCCCCAATAGAACGATGTGCCGGTCTGGGAGAGTGCGTGACGTCCCCGTATGAGAAGGAGCCAGAAGTGGGTGATAGTAGTCCAAGGGCTACGAGCAAGAGTGTCGATTTTCCTGAGCCAGATTGACCCAAGATGCCAACATGCTCACCATGTTCGATTCTGAGGGTAACCTTGCGCAGCGCGATGACTCGATTTCGCCCTCGACGACGTTCTACCGTCACGTTTGAGAAGTTGAGATATCCTTTCTCAGCGGCGTTCGTCATGGAGTTCCTCAGTGCCGACGCTAGATATTGGGTGAAAGCAGCGAAAGCCCGACGTCCCAAACGTGGTGAATGGCGGAAGTGATGTCTCACAGCGAGAGTCTTTCGAGGGGCAGAAGCGAGCGTAGGGACAGCCTGTGAGAGGGAATGCCGCCTGTGCAGTACGGCGATTCAAAGAGGGTAGCTCAGGATCGGTCTCGATAGCAGGTGAAGGTCCGGCGGTGGGAGGCTGATAGAACGATCGAGCCGCTCCGATGAGGCTAGCGCTGTAGGGGTGATGTTGGCGCTGCAGGAGGTCGAGTGTGGACCCCGTCTCACAGAGGGAGCCTCGATAGACAATGGTGAGCCCGCTTGTGGACGCTGCAACGAGAGCGATATCGTGCGAGATCAGCAGGAGGGAGGATCCCCATTCCCGAGCAAGGGAGGTGATGAGCTTCATGATCGGAGCTTGCAGTCCGGCGTCGAGGGCAGAGGTCGGTTCATCGGCAATAATTAACTCTGGACTGCGAGTGAGAGCGAGGGCAATGAGGATACGCTGTCGCTGACCCCCGGAGAGTTGATGGGGGTAAGACCTCAGAATGCTTTCGTGGTCGGAGAGCTCCACTGCGTCGAGGAGATCGTCTATTGCTCGTTGGGACCGATCGTTGCGTTGCGTACGGAAGTGTCGACCGATCCTCATGGTTGGATCAAGGCTTGTGAGGGGCTCTTGTGGAATGTACGCTATGGACTTACCCTGCCGCTGGATTCTCTCGCGTTCTGAGCACCCGAGCAGTTCGAGGCCGTTGAGCGTGATGCTTCCGGTTGCCCGGAGCGAGGGAGGGAGGAGTCCAAGAATCGCGCGAGCGGTGAGGGACTTTCCCGAGCCCGACTCTCCAATGAGGGCGTGGCTTGAACCTGGAGGTATCTGAAAGCTGATGTCTCGGATCAGCGTTCTCCGATTGGATGCAATCGTGAGCGAAGCGACGCAAAGCTCGCTCATGCGACGTTTTCATTCTGAGAAAGGGTGTCGTTTCCGATCTGCTCTCGGTCTCGTAGTCCATCGCTGAGAAGGTTGAAGCCGAAGACCGTGACCACGATTGCCAGAGTTGGAACGACCACAATCCAGAGGTCGACCTGTAGGAAGCTCTGGCCTTCTTCGAGCATTGAACCCCACGAAGGGTTTGGAGGCGGAGCTCCAAGTCCTAAGAACGAGAGAGCTGCAACTGCGAGCGTGGTGAGAGAGAGGCTTAAGAAGCTCTGCACCGTGATGGTTCTCAAGAGATTACGCGCGATGTGTGTCGTTGCAATGCGCCACTTGGAGACACCCATCCATTGCGCAGCGGTAACGTAGGGAGAACGTGCGATCTGAAGTGCACGCGACCGTGTGACGCGCGCAAAGATTGCAGTCGTTGCTACGCCGATGGCCAGGCCGAGGATGACCGTCGATGAGCCGGCTATCGCGACGACGAGAAGGGCGGCGAGGAGAGCAGGAAAGCCGTAGAGGAGATCGACGAGAAGTCCGAGAGCTCCTTGCAGCGTAGGTCGTGCAAGCGCAGATGCTACCCCGATTGAAGTTCCCACCGAAGCGGCGATGGTGACAGAGATGAGACACGCTTCGAGGGTCGAACGAGCACCGGTCATGATGCGCGAGAGGAGGTCTCGTCCGTACTCGTCGGTACCGAGGATGTGCTGGAGTGACGGGCCTTGAAAGGCTTGGTGCTGGTGAATGGCGTCTGGAGGGAACGGTGTCCAGACGAAAGAGAGAAGAGCGAGGACGGTGATGAGACCGCTGATCCCCAGGCCTGCGATGAGCGACGGATTGAGCCGCACGCTCGATGGAGAGCTGGGGTACCGTCGTGACGATTTCATCGATCCTCTAGTCGAGGATCGAGCAGGTGGGCGGTGAGATCGATCGCTGCATTTACTACTGTTACGAACAAGACGGCGATCATGACGAGGTCTTGAACGAGCAGGAGGTCTCGATTTTGGACCGCATTGAGCAGAAGGCTCCCGATGCCGGGCAGGGTGAAGACGCTCTCAACAACGACCGCCCCAACGAGCAGTCCGCCTATCTCTAGACCTAGAACGGTCGTTAGTGAGGGTAGTGCGTTGCGCCATCCGTGGCGCAAGAGTGCTCGTTGGGTCGATAGTCCGCGAGAGCGAGCATAGAGGAGGTACTCTGCGTCGAGCGACTCGGTCAGTGCATTGGTGAGATACTTTGTGAGCGTTGCTGTCTCGATGAGCCCGAGAGAGAAGGCTGGTAGAGCTAGGGAGCGAAGTGCGCCTGGCCACGATGTTGACCATGGGGTGAAGCCACTGGCCGGTAGCAGGTGTACGCGAAGCGCAAAGAGGTCGATCAGGAGGAGACCAAGGGCAAAGCTTGGGACTGCGAGTCCGATCTGAGAGAGACTTGAGATAAGAATTCCTCCAAGTGCTCTCCGTCTTAGGGCGAGGTAGAACGAGAGTGGCAACGAGAGCGCTAGGGCGATGAGTAGCGCGAGTGCGATGAGAGGTCCGGTGACCGCAAGAGCGGTCGAGATCTGTGGTGCGAGAGCGGAGTTGGTGATGTAGGAGTCGCCGAGGTGGAAAGAGATGAGACCGCCGATCCACGATAGATACTGGGTGAGTAGCGGGCGATCGAGACCGAGTCGAGCATTGAGGGCCGAGAGAGCGTGTGGCGTTGCCTGGGTGCCCAAAATAACCGATGCGGGGGATCCTGGGAGGATGCTCATGAGCGTAAAGACGACGACGGACGCCACGAATAGTGTGATGAGGGTGCGAGCCAGTCGTTGGATCAGAAGCGCTTTCATGATGGTCTTGGAGCGTGTTGGGGGATTGCGGTCGCCGGGCCTTGTTCGTCCGTAGAGTCACCTTAGCGCCGGTGGCTCCGCTCTAGGCAAATCCAAGCTTCTTCGCAACCGTGGGAACGCTGCCACCGATACCGAGGTAGGCGAGGTTGAACGATTCGGTGTAGCCGAAACGGGGTAAGCCGGTCACCGACCTATGGGCAATCGTGATCTCCGGTAGGACGTAGAGCCAGTCGTTCACTGCTTGTTTGGTGATCAGTCGTAAGACTTTTCGATACCCAGCAATCCACTGCTGCTGCGTTGGGGCAGCGTTGGCGCTCCGAAGCAGGGCAGCGACCGTTGCGGTACCGGCGTAGTGCCAGTAGTAGCCGCTCGTTCCGTAGTTTGAGATGTCGCGCGCTTCTGCGTGGTCGATGATGGTCGTCTCGAAGTTGCCGGCCTCAAAGACCTTGGAGAGCCACAGCGGAAAGGGTATGTTCTGCACCGTCACGTGAATACCGACGGCCCCAAGCTCAGAGACGATCAGTGGCGCAGCGAGCTGAGCGTAGGGATAGGGCGGAAGGGTCAGAGAGAGGGCAAATCCGTGCGGATATCCGGCTCTGTGCAGCAGTAGTTTGGCCTTGGTCGGGTTGTACGTGTAGACGTGAGCGAGATTGAGGTAGTACGGGTCAGCTGGCACGGAGTCGCTTCCAAGCGGTAGGCCCCGACCTCCGGAGGCTACATCAATAATCGCTTGGCGATCGATGGCGTAGCTGATCGCTTGGCGGACGAGGGTCTTGCGGAGAGGTCCATAACTGTTGTTGAGGGTGAGCTGGACCTTACCGTTGGTTAGTCCGGAGATGATCTGGTAGCTCGAATTGTGTTCGAAGCTTGCCAGGGAAGATGGATTACCGAGATTGTCGATGAGGTTAAGCTGACCGGACTCTAACGCAGCATTCTCTGCGTTCGGGCTGGTGAAGTAGCGGAAAGTCACTGCGCTCGAGCGTGGTTTAGGTCCCCAGTACTTGGGGTTAGCTTTGAGGGAGACCGAGTAGTTCTGAACCTCGCCAGAGACTGCATAGGGTCCTGTTCCGATTGGATTGGTACCGAGGGTGGATACCGTTTGGGGGTCGAGCACTACTCCGTTGGAGTAGGAAGCCAAGTTGAAGAGCCACTCCCATGATGGCGAGTCGAGCGTCACCTGGACCGTATCTGAGTTGAGAGTCTTGACGCTTTTGACATCGAAGATCTTGGCGTAGGGGTAGGTCGAACCGGGCTTGATGACTCGATTCATCGAAAAGGTGACATCTGCCGCAGTAAGAGGGTCACCGTTAGAGAAGTGCACGCCTCGGCGGATTTTGAACGTGTAGACACGGCGATCTTTCGATAGTGTCCACGAGGTCGCAAGTGTGGGCTGTAAGGACCCATTGGGTGCAAGTTCAACGAGGTGCTGAAGCACGTTGTAGTCGATCACCTCGTCGATCGCCGCAGAAGCATTGGCCGTTGGATCGAGGGTCACTGGAAAGACCGAAGACCCAATGGTGATCGGCGCTCCCGAACTCTGAGTGTGAGGAGTTCGCTCGGAAGCGGACGCAGCGCTCCAAGACACGGTCAGTGTTGTGAGCGATCCTACGCTGCTCAGTAGTAGAAGTGGGACCACTCGGTACATTGATCTTCGCAGGGATCTTCTTCTCACCACGGTCGCTTATCCCCCCAGATCGCTGAATGTGAAAATCTACTCTGCGCTCGACCGAGACCTCGATAGAGACGCCTTATAGGCAGCCTTGGTCGATGGGACGATCAGCTCCTGGAACATAGTATCGATACAGAGGTGGTCCTTGCGCTCGGATGCGAAATGCGTCACACTGGGCATTCATAACCTGAGGTGCTTGGTCGTCAGAGAGCGCCTCGGATTGGGATCGTGTCGTTGCTCGTGGTCTGCTTAAACCTGCTGAGAGGCGTTCGCTGGGTTTGAATCTCTGAGGCTACCATGGTGAGAACTGGGTCCTATGGTGTCCAGGGCGAGACGCTCTGGTCCCCGTCGTAGTGGCTCTTCTTTGGAACGAGGCTCTGTGTCGAGAGGTCGGCTGCCCAAGTTGGTTGCGTGGTTGGAGGCATTGTGGTAGATCGTGGTTGGCAGTTCGTAATGCAAGGGAAGACGAACTCGCTGACCGATGTTGCGGGGGTGCGCGTCGGTCACTTTGAGAGAAGCGACGAGGGTTACCTCAGTGGTACTACGGTCGTTCTCTTTGACGCCCCCACACGTATGGCCGGCGATGTGAGGGGTGGCGGCCCAGGCACGCGTGAAATTGACGCTCTCCGGCCAGAGAACCTGATCGAGGAGGTCCACGGCGTGGTGCTCAGTGGAGGGAGCGCCTACGGACTCGATGCGGCATCAGGGGTGATGCGCTATCTCGAAGAGGAGGGGCGAGGCTATCGAGTAGGAGCGAGCGACGATGAGATCGTGCCGATCGTGCCTGGAGCCGTGATTTTTGATCTCGGTCGGGGTGGTGCGTTTGGGCGACGTCCAGACGCTGAGTTCGGGTATCGAGCCGCCCGCAATGCCGCGTCTCTCCAGAACCGCTGGGGGCGCGTTGGAGCGGGGACCGGTGCTCGTACCGGCGATGGGTTTGGCGGAGTTGGGTCGGCCTCGTCAACTCTTTCGAATGGATCGGTCATCGCCGCACTTTCGGTCGTCAATGCGCGTGGGTCGCTCTACAGTGACACGACAGGCGAGCTCTTAGCCCGGGACTTCGAGCGTGGAGATGAGTTCGGAGACATGGTTACGCCTCGAGCGTCCATGTCCGGAGATACGCAACGGAGTGACCGCCGAGAGTCCGGGGCCTCTCCGTTCAATACCACGCTCGTAGTTGTCGTGACAGATGTCGTTTTGACTCGATCGGAGTGTTTGAAGATGGCGCAGGTCGGGCATGACGGTCTAGCACGGGCCGTGCGGCCGGTCCATAGCTACTTCGATGGCGATGTCGTGTTCGGTGGTAGTTGTAGTGATAGTACGAATCTGGCGGAGCCTCGATCGTCGGGCGATCTTCTCCAGCGCCGGGTCAACTTGGCTTCGCTCTATGAGGAGGGTGCTGCATGCGTTACCCGTTCCATTGTGCGAGCTTGCTTAGGATAGTCTCTCGTACTCCGACGCTCCAAGAGCATCACGATGAGTGGAGATCCACGGTTCGTATGAACAATGTTGGTAACGCTCGCGGTCGCAGCGAGGTGTCTGAGCCGCGCTTTCGCGCTCAGAGTTAAGGAGGGAAGTAAGGAGATTCTCACCGTAGCCTTAGGCCTGGCTTTTAGTTAGGTGACCAAAGTAAAGGGAGAGTCCATAGTCATCGTCTTCTCGAGAGTGGCTAGAGGCGGCAGAGGAGGCACCTGGGTGGCAGGACGAGGTTCAAGGGCCGGTTTACTCCGATAGTTGGTCTGGTCTGCACGCTGCTTCGAGATGTACGTGGTGTAGAGAGAAGACCCGGCAATACCGGCGGGCCGCCCTTGGGGAACCATGCTGAGGGCACAGGTTTCAGAGCAGTGGTTGGCGGGTATCGAGCGAGTCCTGGGGGAAGTGATGTGGTGACTCCTTGTGAACGGCTCGACCGATCGAGGCGTTCGATCCGTCCAGTCCTGCGCATGCAAGGCGCCTCGAGTGAGTCGTCTGGTTTGTGGCCAGAGTCGGGCGGCCTAACCTCTTTCAGTCGTTTCGAGCGTGGGATGTGCGAAGGTCGTTGTTATGGTTGTCGATGTGGGTGCGCAGAAGTAGTCTCTGTCGGTCGCGACACGCTCCTTGGGTGCGGTCGTACAAGTTATTCTCTAGCTCCTCTATTCGTATTCGAGCCTTGGGGAACGACGGTTGAGGTGGATGAGCCCGGTCATCTGGAGCTTCGAGGACCTATCACCGTTTTGATGACATGGAGCTATCGTGGCCGATGCCGCAACGTCAGTAGGCCTGGTTGCTGTGAAGCGCCGGTGTTATGCGAGACCCATCGATTAGGGGTTCGACCTCGTTCGCAATCGATGGTGCAACGGGGTTCGACAAGGGCTGAACGTGATGAGAAGCGACTCTCACGGTGAAAGGAACGAAGGTGAGGTACGTGTGCAGAAGCTTATAAGTGCGATGTCTCGGCTCTCGATTCTCTACTCGATGCTGATCGTGCTTGCCGGGAGTGCAACCTGGGAGATGTCCGTCGGATTTGCTGGTCCGCCCTCTCGGGCCACCGTGCCATCGGTCGTTGAGGTGACTCCGACTCAGACTCAAGCACAAAGTTCGGTTACGTCGGGGGGAAAGCGTGACAGATCTCCAGAGAGGCCAGCGCGTGCTGTTGCACCATCGCTCGTACAAGTTCCGCCCGCTCAGAGCTCTTTGACAGAGTCCGGCGATGCTCAGAGCTCCGCTGGGTCATCTTTGGTGAAATCTGGAGGAGCCGATTCGAGCGCGCAGTCGCACGGCCACAAGCAGGTAGAGAATCAATTAGAGGTCGTAAGCCCTACAGTGGTAGTGGTGGAGACGCCAGTGAGCTTCGACGATCAGCGAGAGCTAGCTGGGTCACGTGACTCACAGGTAGTATCCCCAACCTCTCAGAGTGACTCGAACTCCTTGACCGGTCCGGGCGCCGACGCAGGAGGTACGGATTCCACGAGTTCGACGGTTAGCGATGCGTTGTCTCGTTCGAGCTCGTCCTAGGCGAGGCGGTAAGCGGCCCAAGTGGAGTTGATTCCGTGAAACCCGTGATAGCGGAAGTGGTTGACACTGGTGCGCCGACCGTTGTGAGTCCGAGTCTTGAGAGCGAGAGGTCTCTGGTGGCAGCGCGTTCTCGTCGACGATTTCGATGGTCTGGCACTGCAGCGCGCCTTGCTGCCTTCCACGCTCTCCTCATAGCAGTGGTACTCGGGGTGATTCTCGTGCAGTTCACCTTGGCCTTTGGTGCCCGCTACCGATCGTCGGTAGTGAAAGATCTGAATGAAACTGCGATCTCGTTCGAACTGGCAGCGATCCATCGTCCGGCAAGTGAGTCGCTTGCTCGATTTGTACCGTCCTATCTGGCGAATCGAAATGGATTCACTGGAGATCCGCTGGTCATCGCACTTCCCACAAGTGGGGTAACGATCGAGACCCCGCACGTGACCTTCTTGGCTCACAACCCTCAAATACGTGAGTTTTTGCGTATTCCACCTCGCCACTCGGTGCTCGTGTCGCTGACGATCGATCGAACTCCTTATCTCGTGCTCGCGGTACCGATTCGTCAAGGATCGACCTTGGTCGGCACGCTTGTTACGGCTGGAAGTCTCTCGGCCTACCGTCAGAGTAGGGATCACTTCTTGCGATTAGTGATCGGCGAGGGCCTAATTATTTTAGTGGTGGCGGTGCTCAGCGTCTATATCATTCTGCGGCGTCTCTTGGGGTCGGTACACCGCCTCACACGGGCTGCTGCTGAGATAGGACTCCGAGGGGAGCTCGATATTCGACTCGACGAAGCTCAGCACGGTGACGAGGTTGGAGAGATGGCTGCGACCTTCGACTCTATGGTCGATCGGATCGATAAGGCGATGTCTGCGCAACGACAGCTCCTTGCCGACGTTTCGCACCAGCTGAGGACGCCGCTCACGGTCGTCCGTGGTCATCTGGAGTTGCTTGATCGCCGTGAGCTCGAGCGTTCACCGGAGATTCGTGAGACCGTTCAGAGCGTCCTCGAGGAGCTAGAGTCGATGAATCGGCTGATCGGTCGACTGACTCTGCTTGGTCGCTCCCTAGAGGCCGACTTCTTGGAGGTTGGTGCTATCGATCTTCGTTCGCTCATGGCCGACCTTTATGAAGCAGTTGGGGTGATTGCACCACGACGATGGATCGTCCCTGCCACTCCCGACATCATTTTCAATGGTGACCTTGAGAAGATTCGTGGAGCTGTACTCAACCTCGTTGACAACGCTATCCGGGAGACGGGTGAGAACGATACCCTCATGCTCGCTGCGACCGTAACATCACAAGGCGGCGTCACGTACCTTGAGTTTTCTGTCGATGACTCTGGACCAGGAATCGCCCCGGAGGATCGAGAGATCGTTCTTCGACGTTTTGGGCGATCGCAATCGGTGCAGCGAGAAGGAACTGGACTCGGACTTGCGATCGTTTCGGCCGTAGCTCAGAGTCATGGCGGTTCGTTGCGCCTCGAGGACTCCTCTCTGGGCGGTTGTCGAGCTGTGATGTCGATAACGTACAACGCTATCTACGCTAACTGGGACGAGTAGCGACGCTTGTTCGTCTTGTGGCGGAGATGCTGTGGCGTTAGCTGCAGGTTGGCCCTGAGAAGTCGATGTCGTGCTAATGGCTCAGGCAGCTCTACGGATCAGTGGCGTAGTGGTCGCTCTGAAGCTAGCTCACGCGTGTGAAACAGGAGACCACAACTGCTCTCGCAACGCTACGGTTTCGACTCTTGGTTCCGCTAGATCTTCTTACGTTCTATGTTGCGATGATCCTTGATGTGCACGTGGGAGGTCAGATACCATTCACGTAATCTCTGGTCGTTCGCACGAATTGGGGATCCTCGCTCTGGGGGGTAGTTGAGCGTGACTCGGCATCGAGACCTTTAGCCCAAGGGGTGTACTGCTCCAGCCACAGGAGTACGTTGTGCTCTGGTGGCCGAGGGACGACCGTGGTCTCGGTAGGTCCTCTGTTGAAGTGTGATGATGGAAGACGTGCTGCGTTGCTACGCTTCAGTACCACTTGGGCTAGGCGACTCTGCGCAAGGTCACAAGGGGTAGGGTAGAGGTGCCGTTAAGCCGTAGGAGTGTGACAGGGGTGAGCTGGTATAACCCAATAACGAAAGCTGGATCCAAGAATCTTCACTTTTGGAATCAGCTGCTCGTCGCAGTTGGCTTTTACGTGGTCTACACCTACATTGGAGATATTGCCAAGGCTTCGTACTCGCGGGCCTTGAAGAACTCCCTCTCCGAGGTCCGCCTCGAGCGCTCCTTTGGGGTTTTCATCGAGGAGAAGGTGCAGCATTTTTTCCTCCAGGTTCCAACTCTTATTAAGTTTGCGGACCTGTACTACGTCACGGTGCATTTTGTTCTACCTGTTGTCATTTTGGTGCTGCTCTTTCGACGTGATGGGACGAGATTCCGAATGTATCGAAACGTCTTCGCGCTCGTGACCATCATTGGATTTGTGGTCTACCTGTTCTTTCCGGTTGCCCCGCCGAGACTGCTCCCACATCACTTCGGATTCGTTGATACGCTGGCTCGCTACGGTGGGGCTGGCAAGCTCGACGGGTACTTAATGGCTGAGGTCGGGGATCCGTACGGAGCAATGCCGAGCCTGCACTTTGCTTGGGCGATGTGGTGTACTGTGGCGGGATTGGCCGTTTTGCGATCCACTCTCGCACGAGTGCTGCTGTGGATTCACCCATTCCTCACGATCTGGGTCGTCATCGTAACGGCCAACCACTTTATCGTGGACGTGGTAGCTGGTGCCGTGACCGTTGTTCTCTCGATGTTGCTCGCCGGCGCATTTGGTCCCTTTAAAAGATCGTGGTACGCCTCCGAAGCACAGAACCAGCCTCGTAACGGTGTCACTTTTGTGTCAGGACTCCGCTGATCGCAACTGAAAGGCAGCTGTAGGTCGACCTTGAGCGAGGATTGGTGGAGCGAGCGGGTAGTCGCTTGTAGATCGACGCCTGCCGAGCGTGACGGTTTGGGGTTAGTGATACCTTAGCTGAGCAGGAAAATAGGGCTCAATGGCGGGGAGATCTCTGCCGACAGAGAGATTGTTTGGATGTCATGGTTGTCAAAGTTCTAAGAGGTCGCGTGGACCTTCTCAAGACGGAAGAGAGATGGAGGGGCGGTGGGAAGACTTGTCGAGGCGGCGTTCTCCGACTATCTTGAACTCGTCGACCGTCCAATGGCAATGGTCACTCGCGAGAAGGTGCTCTGGGCCAATGCTGCGCTTGCGAAGTTGCTCTCGTTCAGTAGGAGTGACCTTCGTGAGATGCCACTAAGTGTGCTTTCCCACGATGAAGTTGTTACGACATCACTGCGAATTCAGCTGGCACCTTGTGATCTCAAGCACGCAACTGGACTTCGACTTCCTGCTGAAGCACGGGCAGTTCCTCTCTCTCAGTCGACGTGGATGGTAGAGTTCTCC